>JAHFRW010000056.1 GCA_023266055.1 Gammaproteobacteria bacterium
GGCGCTGGCGGTTATTGGTATGCCAGATCAATCCCTGAGAACCAACATTCGATGGATAATTCCCTCTGTCATGATGCAAAAATTTGATGATATGGGTTGATGCTTGCGCTGGCGTCTATCAGGTGATGGTAGCTGACAAGCCTGTGTTTGGGTGGGCGTGTGTTTGACGAAAAACGAGTTGCACAGTGAAAGCTCAAAAAAAAGC
Source organism: Gammaproteobacteria bacterium (assembly GCA_023266055.1). GTDB lineage: Bacteria > Pseudomonadota > Gammaproteobacteria > Ga007554. The sequence goes on from JAHFRW010000056.1 coordinate 206, forward strand.
CCACCCGCAAGGGGTGGGCAATCACGTACATGCTCTCTTGAAACTTATTGTAAGATAACCAAAGCTTAGGCTTTGTTTTTTTTGCGGCGGAAGGTAGCCGCCATCATGCCAAGCAAGCCAATTCCGAGCAAGGGTAATACCGTTGGCTCAGAAACGGGACAGTTGGGCTGGCCTGTTGTGCCACAGGTTTGGAACCCGCCGCCGCCGATGGTGCCGCCGCGCAGAGCAATGGTGATGGCGTCAAAGGGTCCGGCGTTATTGTTATAATAAAACTCCAAGGCCTGGAAGGCTGGATCTACATTTGGAAAGCGTGTGTGTGTAACGCTTGCTTCGTTAATTAAGGCATTTGTCAGCCCCACCAGTGCACCGGCTGCGGTGGCTTGCATGCATGCGGGAGCGCCGGAGCTGCAACCAGGTAACGCTGCATTGGTTGTTGTGCCGAAGCCGGGGATAAAGCCATAAAAACTGGATCCCATACCTTGTTCGGTATTTACAAACAGGCTGCCACCAGCATTGAAGTAAGTGGTAAATTGAGCGGCAGCAGCGTTTAGGGTTGTTGAGCCTGCGTTGGTTATAAAATCGAGTCCGGAGCCAATGACGAGTACATCATTGCTGTCTGAGAAGGCGTTGGTCCAGGACGCAACATCCAGGTCGTAGAACTGGAAATTGTTGTAATTCCCCAAGTAGCTGGCCAGGCTTGGGCTGGAGTTTCCAATGAATCCGATTTTATTGGTAGGTGCTGCAGGGACAACAGAACCATTGCCCGTCAAGAGATAGGTTAATCCCCAGTTCATGTAGTTGCTGGCGTTATGATCGTCGGTATCATGGCCGGTGATCAGGATATTTCCTGCCATGGCGCTGGTTGATAAGCCAAGTGCCAGAATGCTGGTTAAGGCTAAGGCCTTAAGCGGTTTTAAAACAGTGCTTCCCTTTATGTGGGTGGTTTTCATGAGCATGTGCCTCCAGTTGATAATATGAAATAGGAACGAAGTTCGTACTTGATAACTACAATAAGCATATTTTGTGCCAATCATTAGCGGGCTGGTGTAATTTTTATATAATGTCTTTTATTATCAGTTTGTTATTTTTTGTGGATGCTTAAGATGCTTTTTTTTAGATCATCTTCAGTGGGTGAACTGTAAAGAAATCCGACAAAATGGCAGCTATATTCGTGGCCTCTATAAGAGGTTGTTGATATTGTGAGCATGTATCTTGTTGAATAATAAATAATTGTTGGTTTTTTCTTGGATATAAACAATGTAAAGAAAACCGACATTCTTTTATTTCAATGACTTACGCGGGTTTTGTCGTTATCATGGTAAACGTTAATGGCTGCCCGGAGAGTGATTGATTGTGACATTTCCAGATTTTGATAATTTACCTCCCCCGGATACGGCTGCGCAGGCCCATAGTGATAGGTTGGTCACCCAGATTCGCGATGAAATCAAGGCGCAGGGCGGGCGGATTAGCTTTGCCCGGTATATGGCCTTGGCGCTGTATGCCCCCGGTTTGGGGTATTACAGTGCTGGGGCGCACAAGCTGGGACAGGCGGGGGATTTTGTGACGGCGCCCGAGTTGTCACCACTGTTTTCACGTTGTGTGGCGCGGCAATGTCAGCAGGTGTTGGCTCACAATCTGTCCGGCCTGGGCCGGGGCGATATTCTGGAGGTGGGCGCAGGGTCGGGGGTGATGGCCGCGGATGTGCTGGCGGAGCTCGAAGTGCTGGGTTGTATGCCGGAACATTATTTTATTCTGGAGGTCAGCGCTGACCTGCGACAACGTCAGCAGGAAACCATCGCCCTGCGGGTGCCGCATCTGGCAGCGCGCGTCAGCTGGCTTGATACGCTTCCAGCCGTAGGATTTCAGGGCGTGGTGCTGGCAAATGAGTTGCTGGATGCGATGCCGGTGCATATGTTTGAGATTGAAGTGCGATGTGACACACGCGTTACCGGAGGCGCAACAGGCATCAGTGAACGTTATGTGACGTGGGCTACTCCCGCGCCTCCTGGTGACACTCAGGGTGTCGTGGGAGAGCGAAGCGAGGGGTTCAGGCTGCCGCAGCCCCCCCTCGACATTGGTGCATCCTGCACGGCAGACGAAGGGCGGTTTGTCTGGTGTCATGGCCCACTGAGTGATGCGCGATTAATGCAGCGTATCACCCGGATACAAGATGAATACGGTGGATTTGCACCGGGTTATATTTCAGAAATTAACCTGGCGGCCGAGGACTGGCTGCGCAGTATTGCAGCGCTGTTGGTGCGCGGTATGGTGCTGTTGATTGATTACGGTTTCCCACGCCATGAGTATTATCATGCGCAACGCAGCGGAGGCACGCTGATGTGTCATTACCGTCACCGCGCGCACGGTGATCCGTTGATTCTGCCGGGCTTGCAGGATATTACGGCGCATGTTGATTTTACGGCATTGGCGGATGTGGCGAGTGAGGTGGGTTTGTCAGTTGCAGGGTTTACGACGCAGGCGTATTTTTTGTTGAGCAGTGGTTTGGGCGAGATGGTGGCGGCCCATGATCCTGCGGATGTGCGACAGCATTTGATGATGACACAGCAGGTGAAAAAACTCACGTTGCCCAGTGAGATGGGTGAGTTGTTCAAGGTGATGGCGCTGACGCGGGATGTTGATGTGCCATTGCTGGGTTTTGGATTTCAGGATCAGCGGCGACGGTTGTGAGCGGCGTGGATGATTTGCGACGCTAGCAGCCTGTCGGACTTAGGGGATCGTAGCGAAAAAGTGGCAGGGCGAGGTCAATTTTTCGCAAAAATGAGGAGAATAGTCTACTCTATTTGACGAATTTTTGCGGAAAAATGGGCCGCCCTGCCACTTTTGCAGTAGATTCGACCTAAGTCCGACAGGCTGCTAGCGTTGTAACATGAAGGTTTCATATTCCAGGCGATCCAGTTTGCGCGAGAGTATGGCAAGTCCGAGCACGCTGGTGAGTGCAACCGCGATGGCGAAACCGTAGCCGTAAAACGACGGCCCCAGATATTGGGTGGCAAGGGTCGCGCCGATATTCACCGAGGCGAAGAAAATGCTCAGGGTGAGCACGGTACGGCGTTTGTCCAGATAAAAAAAGACATTCATGATGGCCAGCAGTACGACCTGCATTCCCACAGCGGCGACGTCGATGTAAAACAGGTGAATGTAAAGGGGTGAGATGCCGATGGCTTTGAGGAGGGTTGGCCCGCCCAGAAAGAGGACGGCTACGGTCAGGCCCTGTATCTTGAATATTTCGTAAATACCCTGGCGCACGGCGTATACCATGTTGTCCTTGATGCGTTCAATGTTGACGAGAGTATCACCTTCGCGTACAGCCCGGTAAAAGGCATCGTATTGTTCGGCGAAATCGGTTTCCAGGCGCACCAGAAAAACGGCCATGCCTGGTACGATGGAGAGGTAGGCGAGAAAGATGGGCAGGTCATAGATCACTGAAGCACGCAGTGGGCCGATGACCGGTTCCGAGGTGAGTGGATTGAACCAGAAGATGAATTTATCGGCCCAGATGCCCAGGTTGTAAAAAAAACCGGTGGCCGCCAGGCTGTAAAATACCTGGCGGCGTGACAGAAAGTCGAAGGCGATCAATCGATCACCGGGGTGGTTACGCAGTACCAATGCCAGCATCAGAAAAAACAGTGTGGTGTGTCCCCACAGGAAGCCCATCAATAATCCGTTCAGCCCAAAGGGCCGCAGTAACAGTGCTCCCACCACGGTGATGGTATAGCCGATCAGGAATATACCCAATATCCGCAGATAATCTTTCATGCTGGACAGGAAGACCACAGTGATCCAGATATTGCAGAGTGTGACAAAGCAGGCCAGCATCAGCAGGCGGTACAGGAGAGGCTCCTGAAATAGCAGCTCCAGTATGAGGCCCCCTATGATCCCGCTTGTTATGGTAGTGAGGGTCAGGGCGCCCATCAGGTTTGGCAGTATGACCTGATGCCGTTTTTCAAAGAGACGGTCGGCAACGAAGCGGGTAAAGAGCAGTTGCAGCGCACCCGTCAGAATCAGTGATGTGGCCATCAGGTAGGTGATGGATACCAGAAATTGCGCCACCATGCTTGATTGCGTGACGACGCCAACACTCATGATGCCGATCAGCATGACGCCGATAATGGAAAGCACCCATGGTCCGGCACTGATGAGTCCGGCATAGCCATAGGCCTGGAGCAGTCCGATGAAGCTTTCGCGCTTGAGTAATTTACGCAATTCAAAACCGATGCCTGCCATGTGTTATGACCCCACTGTGCAGTGACCAACGGGTGTTGCCGCTGGCGCAATGTCGGAAATGCCCGCTGATTTGTGCAGGGCCGTCTGGTATAGCTGCCGGTAACTTGCGTACATCATGGCCTGTGTGTAATAGCGTTCCACGCGCGCGATGCCTGTGGCTTGCGCCGTATGCCAGCGTTGTGTGTCTGTCAGGAGTTGTAGTGCCTGACGTGCAAAGGCTTCGGGGTCGGCAATCGAGACGATGTCGCCTGCCGTGCCCAGGGCACGGTCTTCCTCTGTATTGCCTTCGATCAATTCACGGCAGGCACCGACATCGGTGGACAGTACCGGCAGGCCGCTGGCAAACCCCTCAAGAATGACCAGCGGCAGTGCTTCGCTGATGGAGGTTAATGCGAGCAGGCCGAGCTGCGGCAGAATGTCTTCGGTTTTACGGAAGCCGAGAAATTTTACCTGGGCGTCAAGGCCCAGGCTGGTGACGAGATCGTGGCATTCGCGTGCGTAGTCTTGATCTTCATCTTCCGGGCCGATGATCCAGCCTTCGGCGTTTGGCAGATGGTTGCATACCGTGCGCATGGCGCGGATGAAGGTTTTGATGTCCTTGATAGGTACCACACGTCCCAGCAGGCCGATAACAGGTGGAATGCCGGCATGCCTGGTGTTATGGGTGCGCTGGATGCGTAACGGAGCAAAGCGTGTCAGATCAATGCCGTTGGGGATGACACGGGTGTGGGCGGGACTGGCGCCGTCGGCAATCTGACGTTGGCGATTACCTTCGTAGAGGGCAATGACGGGATCCGCTGTGGCATAGGTCAGTCGCCCAATGCCTTCGAAAAAGCGTATCCACAAGCGCCGTATGTAGCTGACATCATCGTCCAGGCCACCACCAAAGGTTTCGCCGGCATCCTTGATCCAGTCGGCATGCGTCAGGTCGATCTTGCGTTCCTTGGTGTAGATGCCGTGTTCGGTGAGAATAAAGGGGCATTGACGTTGCTGGCATAACAACATGCCCAGAAAGCCGGCGTAGCCGGTTGAGATGGCATGAAGAATCCGGGTGGGCGGTATCTTCCGGGCAATGTTGGCGAGCATGAAGAGGGGCGCATGCATGGAACGTACAGTCCAGAAGAAGTCGACAAAAGAGGGGTCGGTGCAAAACCGGGTGTAATCCCGGCGGATGGATTCCCAGGCGTGTTCGCTGTGAAGAAAGTCTTCGTGGCGTATACCCTCCGGGGTGCCCAGTCGGGCGATGGTGCATGCCAGTAATCCCGGCAATCCATCCGCAGGCAGTCCACTCTCGGGTGCGCGCAGGTAATCATGTAGGCGGGCAATGTCGGCAAATGGCTGGGTTTTGCCGCGATGAGCGCGAGGGGTAGATTGCGGGTGGCCATCGCTGGGGGAAGTTTCCATCAGGTAATGGCATTCCAGATGAATGACGTTATCGGGCAAGGTGTATTTCATGGCGCCGTAATGAGCGGAATCGCCACCCAGAAAAACCAGCGCAAAGCGCAGTTCCGGCAAGCCACGAATGATTTGATGCACCCAGCTGGAGACACCGCCACGTACATAGGGATAGGTGCCCTCAAGCAGCAGGGTAATGTCTGCCGTGTCGGTGCTGTTGACGGGAAGAGTGTGTGGGTTCATCGCCAGTAGTCTGCCACGCCGGATAAGGTGGGATGAGTGCGGGCGAGGGGGTCGAGTGCATTGAGCAGCTTGCGTACGTCATGGAAACGCCGTTCACGAAAGGCCGCTTCAGCCAGGTAAGGCAATACCTCAACCTCGGGCAGGCCCGCTGCCTGGGCTTTGCTAAAGGCGCTGCATGCGTTTTTTATATCCCCTTGGCGTAACAGGATGCAGCCGCGCAGAAAATGCAAACCCGCTGCATCTGTCTGTTGCATCAGTGCAATATCGACATGTTTGCGCGCAGTAGTCATGACATGTGCCAACACTTCACCTTCTGCCAGTCCAAGCCAGGCAAGCTCCCAGTAATCCTGTGCGATGTGGTGATGGAGGGATGTCAGGTGTGCAGGGTTTTTTTCCTGTGGTAGTTGGGACAATCGCTTCTTGAGCCGCGCATTAATCACCTGTTCCTTGCTGGACAGCATGGAGTAGGCCAGGAGCCGGACATCATCCACGGCATCCTTGAGGGCAAGGCGCAGAATAGGAATCGCTTCCTGATCGCGCATATGGCGGGTTGCCATGACGGCCTGGTGACGTTTGTCGGGATTGGCTACGTGGCGCAGTACGGCAGTCATGCCGCCTTCGCTGTACATGGGCTGAGGACTGACGATCAGGGGGCGATAGGGAAGAGGGGGGAATTGTGTCACTTCCCAGGGCGTGTTGCGCAGCCTTTTAGGCAGATGAAGGGCGAGCAGGGTGGTGGTGAACAACCCCAATGCACCGAGAAAGGGAATGAAAAATCCAATGCTGAACAGACAGAGCAGTCCATTGATGCGTGGCTCCCGGTAGGGTGCAGGTAGAAGGCGCTGTAAAGCGATGGCAAACAGTGCGCTGGCGCCCGCGTGCAAGAGAGTGAAGACGATCAATTGGGCGGCAGGGTGCCAGGCGGCGGCAATCGCTCCCCAGCTGGCGAGTTCCAGCCCCACGGCTGCGCTGGTCATCCAGATGGTTATCCATGTGTTATGCATGTTATTCAATGGTCCGGCCGAGATATGTCATCACGCTATTCACCGTATCTTTTTTGGTTATCTCGCGAGAGTGAACAGTCATGCCTGCATGACTTAATGACAAGCCATAACGTTCGCGGGTTAGTTTCTCCAGCCCGGCGAGGTAACCTTCCATGCCCAGTGCGTCAGTGAGTGGCATGAGCAAGAGTACCACCGGTGTTCCCGCAGGACGGGTCGACAACCACACCTGATCCAGTCCGCGCCGCCGTTCTACCATCAGTTCCGCCAGATCGACTGGCGCACCTGCGGGATCGAATGTCAGTCGAACGACCATGGCCGGTAGTTTGTAGCGGCGGGCATCTTCGATGCTGCGGCGTAACTGGCGTATAAAATCCTGTTCAGCCGGATCCTGCGCGTCCGGTCCGCCAATGCCGGCAGCGAGGATGTCACCCATGTGTCCGCCCAGTACTGCCAGGAGTTTAAGATTGCCCTCATGAAAGGCCATAAAAGGCATTTCGTGTACCGCAACCATGGCCCAGATCCGGCCGGAAACATCCACGATCGGGATGGCCGCAAGCAATGCCGTGTGCTGATCCCCCGTTGCGGTACCGTGCCTGGCGGGAAGCGTCTGGGTGAACTCCTGCCGAGTGCCGGTATCGGCACGTGCATTCCGAGTGCCGGTATCGGCACGTATATTCTGAACGCCGAGATGGGCGCGTACACTGGTCATTTGACCGAGACGCAATGCTTCTACGAGCAGTGGGTCATCCGTGTTGATGGTGGAGTTTGTGCCCAGCGTGGCAAGTGCAGACCCTGCAATGCCATTATTCATGTGGGCGCCCATATTCACCGCATGCAGAGAGGCTACGTGAAGGTGGCCATAGTTGGAAAGAATGCCCAGCATCAGATTGCCCAGTGTATGCAGGGGTTCTTTTTCTGGTTTTACTGCCAGAAGCCGGCGCCGCATGCTGTACAGTGCCTCGCGCAGGCTTTGTGTGTTCGCCGCGAGCCGATGCTCCAGGCTATCATGTGATACCTTGAGCAGATGGTAGGCGCGTGTGAATTCATCAGTGCGCATGCGTTGATAGTCACTGGCGGCAATCAGGCGGTGCTGACGGCGCACCCACATGTCGCAGAACTCTCCTGCCAGCATACCCATGATTAATAATCCCAGACTGTATTCCGTGGGGAAATGAGCAATCGGCAGCAATTGTCCGCGCCATGCCACGGCAATACCGAGAATCAGCACAAGAGCGCTGGTGAAACCATAGACGAAACCATAACGTATCCCCGCCAGCAGTGGCGCCATAATCAGCCAGGGAAAATCAGCGTAGATAAAAAGAGCGTCTTCGGGCCATAGCCATAAGCCCAGCAGGGGCAGTGCCAAGGTAATTGCGAGCGTTTCCAGCCAGGCCAGCGCAGGGGGTGCCGGGGTAGTGCCGGGGTGATGATTTTCAGGAGTGATGCGCATGGGTATCCGGATCTGTACTACGTTGCACATTCTGTATGGCACAGCCACCTAGCACTGACAGGGGAGCAGGCAGGGTATTTTTGGGAACCTCTAAAAATTCCATCCCTGGAATTTTTAGAGTCGAAAAGCAAAAATGTGCCCCTAATTGATTAGGGTGCTTTTCTTCATTTACCAACCTCTTGCAGAGATTGATAAATGGCGGTACGTCCTGTACCGCACGGGCACCTCTAATTATTAGAGGTGCCCTTTTCATGTTTGGCAGTGCGATAGCATACATGTGATGTGGATCTCCGGGGTTGCTAATCGAAACGGCGATTATAGCGTAGCGTGAGGCCTTGCCAGGCCTGTCCGGGGACGCCGCCCAGGCTGCTGGCGTGGACGGCATTCAGGCTTAACTCATCGCGTCCGAAGAGGCTGGTGCCAAGGCCGAGTCGCAGATTATAGGCAAAGTGCTGAGCGGGCCACAGCCAGCCAACCCAGGCGTCGGCGATGTAACTGTGTGTCATCGTTGACGTCGGCAGGGTGGTCATTAATGCTCCCGGTTCGTCACGCTGCAATGTCGTGCCTGCTCCCAATGCGGCGTAATGGTCGGGCAGGACGGTATTGATATCAGCGCCGGATGGAAGGGTTGCTGCCAACGCAGGGGGCAGGTCGTTGCGTAATCTGTTTTTGCTCCATGACCCCTGGACTCTGATACGCCATTCGGGAGTGCCGAGGCGTAATCGGGTGCCGATCTCCATGTCGGTAGTATAACCGTTCCCCAGCGTTTCACCCTTGCGTTCGTGATAATGCTGGCCACTTAACGTGGCACTGAAATATTCGCGTTGTGTCAGGTTTGCAAACAGCGTTGTGGCCAGGCGGTCACGGGCGCCACCGACGCGCAATGCAGTACTTTCTTCGCTTAATTCATTAATGGACAGACTTGTCTGTGCAGATAGACGGCTGCCTGACAGCCCGGTAGGTACAGTATGGCGATGGGTGAGTTTTGCATAAGGCAGGTCATGGTCATCACGCTGGTTGATGCCCAGTAACAGATGGGTCTGACCCTGTGGTGAATGCAGCGTTGCGCTGACAGCCACATCCAGTTCGCTGTTTTTATTCGTCAACGATAATTGTTGTGGATGGGCGTCCAGATCGCGCAGGCTGACATGAAATTCAAGTCCGGTATGACCAGGGTTGATGGCCACGCCGACATTATTCTGGGTGATATCGAGTGTGCCGATATTGTGTGCGCGCCATTCCAGATGGGCCACGATCGATGTTTTGGTATGCACGGCCATCGCTGCAGGTGGCAAGGGTGGTAGTGGACGATCCTTGGGTACCCCGCCCAGTGTCTGTGCATGCTGGCGTAGTCGCCACGCAGCGTCCTTGCGGTTAGCCTGATCCAGCGCGTCGGCATAACTCAATAACCATGCGGTATTCCGGGGAGTGGCATGGGCTTGACGCTCGTACCAGGGCAATGCTTCTTCCAGTCTGTCCAAGGCATGCAGGCCGGCAGCATAAGCACTCCACAGCGTCTCGTCAGTGGCAGCCTCGTCCTGCCAGCGTGCTAGGTAGTGTGCCAGATCCACTTTCTCCTTTCCTGCATCAGTCGGGTTATCGATAAAATGCCATAGCAACCCGGCGCGTGCCGCGCTGTTGCCGGGATTTATTGACAATACCTGCTGGTAAGCGCTGCGCGCCTGTTGTGGATTCTTGTCATGATTGGCAAGCCGGGCGCGCAGCAGCCAGTAATTCTGTGACGATGCAAACAAGGGTGGTTCCTGCTCTGCGAGTGTTACCAATCGCGTTGCATCTTCCCAGTGTGCTGTCTGGACGGCCAGATCCAGCGCAGACAGTAAAAGACGGGGATGCCTGAAATGCGCCCAGGCGGTGGTCGCTGTTGTCAGGACTTCTTCAGTATTACCCTGGTCGCGGCTGGCTATCATTAACCGCTCTGCTACCAGCATATCCGGTGTCTGATTTTGCCACAGGGTACGGTATGCCAGCAGAATGTCAGCCGATGATTCCTGCCGCCACGCCAGCTCGCCCAGCAACTGCCAATAAGCAATATCTTTAACACTCGCACGGTGGCTGATATTGCGCAACACTGCCAACGCCTTGTCTGGTTGGTTCAGACGCCACATGAGCTTCGCCTGTTGGGTGCTTGCGGCGACAGTCAGTCCAAAGCGCCGTTCTATCTCATGCCACACTTCAATGGCATCAGCAAGGTTGTTATGACGTTCCTGTACCTCTGCCAGTAATTCCCATGCCTGACGATCACGCGGTGTATTTGTGACATGCTGGCGTAGAAAGGATGTGGCCTGCTCGGGTTCGCCAATATGTTCGTACAGATTGACGAGCTCTATAATTTCATTGTGCTTCAGCCCTTTGGTGTGGGCGCGCAACGTCAGCATTTCAATAATGGCCTGATTGTCATGCAACCCACGCCCCAGCAGCACCGCACGATCCAGTGCGTTGTTCCCCGGATCGTGGCGTGCCAGCCAAAGCCATTCAGACAATGCGATGGTGGGATGTCCCGCCCATTCCGCGATTTGTGCCAATTGCAAGTGCTGACGTGGATCATCAGAACGTAGTGCGGTCATGCGTTGGGCAAGCTGAAGTGCCGCCGGTAAATCGCGTGCCGCGAGCTCCAGATTCAACTGGCGGGCCACTGCCTCTGCACTGGAAGGCGTGTATGCGAGGAGCTGACGTCCCCAGTTGCGTGCCAGCAGTGGCTCCTTCATGGCCAGAGCAAGTGCCAGGGCGCGTGGTAATAGTTCCCTGATGCCTTCCGGAGAGTGGGCGAAACGTTGCAAATAGACGCGGACACGCTGTAAGGCGCTTGCCTCCTGATTGGCTGCACGCAGTGCATCAAGTGATAGCAGCGCATAAGTGAGAGCATCTTTCGTGTTAATCGCGGTATCGGTGGCTTGTTCATAAAGGTGACTCGCCTGTGCCGGTTGACGTGTTGCCAGCGCCCAGCGTGCCGCTTCAGCCAGCCAGGCGGGACGATGGGCGGTATCAGTATCGGCTAGCCGCGTATAGAGTGTCGTGGCGAGGCCTGGCTGACCCAGTTCCAGACTGAGTTTTGCCAGGCGTTGCAGATCCGTTACTGACAGATGGTCCATGATGACGGCTTCCAGCGCCTGGTTGAGAGCATGCTGCAGGGCGGTGTGATCGTCGTTGCCGTGATCGTTTCCGGTGCGAAATTGCGACAGACTGATATCCAGCGCCATCAGGCGTGCCCGAGTTGCATGTGTACCGCGCAGTTTAATCAAGGGTGTCAGAGTTTCGTGCGCTTCTTCAAGGTACCCCAGGGTGAACAGCTGATGTGCCAGCAGTAACCGGGCTTCATGATCATCAGGCCAGAAACGCACCACCACACGCAGATAGGCGATGGATAACACATCCGGGCGTGCCAGGTAAGTCGGGCTTTCAAAGCTGCTTTTGCGTGGGAAAATCAGCACCAGTGTTGTCACAATCACACAGGTAATCAGCAGCAGTACCCAGGGTTGGGCCAGTTTTTGGCGTTTAGTGGCAGACAAGACGCGCCTCACCTGTGTCTGTGACAGGAAATGAAAAATGCCACGCTGCATCACGCAGATGACCATCCAGTCCACCGCCATGCCATATGATGCGACAAGCCGCACCTGCGGCGATACGGGTTGCCGCGATCGCTACATGTATGGGTACGTGTCCTTGTAGCCGCAATTGAATGGAAGTTTGTGAGGGTTGATCTGATGACGGTTCCTCGGGTTGCCAATATAATACAGTGGCATTGGCTTGTTGCAGATAGGGTGTTGTGGGCGGTTGCGGCGTTAGGCTGAGTAATGCCGAACTCTTACCGCTGAGACTCACGTAGCGGCCTTGCGGCAGATCGCGCACGCCAGCGACGCCCCTGGAATGTGCCAGATCGGGCCATCCCATCTCAGGCGCCAGACGCAGGGTACGCAAGGCCCCCAGGCCGCGGATTTGCCAGTGGCCGTCAAGGCGTCGTGCCAGTGTCAGGCGCTCGAAATCTTCTACCCTGGTGCTGTATTCACTGATCCAGATCGGCAATGTCTCCTGATCACGCGCCCATTGATAAACTTCATGCAATGCCTTGATGGCTGCGGGTTTGGAACCTGAATAGAAGTGATAATAAATTGAAATCGGCTTCAGGCGTCGTGGCGTATCAGTCAGGTGGAAGGTGTCGAGGACGTTCCTGTAACCATAAAATGAGCTATGCCACAGGTTGGTATAAATATTTTCATTGGTGATGGGGGCATAGACCTGCAGCAATCCATCAACAGGCCGTGCAGCAGGGTAGGCCTGTGTCAATGAGGAATGCTCGGTGGTCATGACCGTATTGCCGCCATTGAGATTCGCAAGCCCCAGCTGCTGCGTCATGGCCAGCGCATCCTTGTCAGGCAACGCATCACCACTCCATAGAAAAACCCGAACTGTTTTGCCCGGTGGCGCAAGGCGAGTATTGATATATTCTACGGAGCCTTTGATCTCGCGACTTAAATCGAACACATATCCTGGAATGTTGAAATGATATTCGCTATCTTTCATGGTGTTATTTTGCGGCTTGTGCCACTGAAACGGGTGACTATATGAATGACTGGCGATCTCCACGAGTGGCAGGCGAAAAATTTCCCTGGCAATGGTTTCGAGCTGGGGGGACAGGGCAGGATATAGCCCGGCAGGCCCTGTTTCTCCTTCAATAATCGAGATAGTGGTGGGAAAGAGGTAAACCTTGAGTATTTCATCAAGAACGATCTGGGCGGCAAAGGGTGTGCCGGGTATTTCCGCGCGGCTCGGGAAACCATCTCCATCAATATGTGCCATGAGCAGGCGCTGGCCATTTTCCGTTGTCAGATCAGGTGCCGGTATGGTGGGTAATTGCAGGGCTTGTTGCAAAAACATGAAAGGATTGATGATCCAGTGTCGACGGTCGGCAAAACCGGTATCCAGCACATAAGGATTCAGTGCCATGCCTCCCCATGGCGCGGTAATGACGGGATCAATCCGCACACTGTTGGCCGCCGTGATGCTCAGGTGGGGCCGCACGTCCGGCTCAACGGCATACCACAAGGATAGCGTCTGGTTTTGAAGTGTGGGTTGAGTCTCAAAACCCATGAGGTCATCGGCGTGTGTAATTTTTAGTGGTGCACGTGGCAGCGTCAGCACAGGTGCCAATCCCAGCCGTGCAAGGAATGTCTTGTCCAGCGAGAACCCGGGATGCCCGAAGATGGCAATCTTCATGCCTTCGTCAATCTGCTTTAACAGCCAGTGGCGATAACGCTTCGATTCAGGAAGCTCATCATCCCTCAGCCAGGTGGCTATGCCCGCATAGCGGCCTGTCAGTACATGTTCTGGCAGGGTGTTTCGTACATCCCGGTAGTCCACAGCGTAACCCAGATGTTCCAGCGGCAAGGCCAGAAAACGATGCACGGCAGAGTAGGCAAGACCTTGTTCCTGTCCATCGTAGAGTAACAGCACCCGTCTGGGCACAACCTCAATGGCGCCCACGCCCATGTAATCCAGGCCGGGATTGGCAATCCACGGCGTAAATCCCAGATCGGCAATCTGGCGTGCCGTCTGTCGCGCCAGATCGCGCTGCTGTGGTGGCAGGTAATCGACCACGGTTACCGGCAAATGATAGTGGTCACGTGCCTCCTGCAGACGATTTGTCAGCCAGGCACGATCCTGCTCGCTCACGGGCACATAACGCTTGTCTACCGGGCTCCAGCCATGAAACAACGATTCGGCCACCACCCCCACGGCCAGATCGGCAACCTCCGGTAGAATCTCGAATCCCCGATTGAACAGCAGCCTGATGCCGGGGAAACGCTGGTGCATGGTGCGAATCAGCTCTGCCAGCGCATGCGTCTGGGCCGCTTGTGCAGCCGGATTCTTGATCACGGCCAGATAACTGTCCAGCGTGTCCAGAAAAAAGCCCCGATAGCCTTTGGCCCACAAGGTAGCAATGCGTTTTTCCAGCAGGTATTCGCGCCATCCGGGTTGGGTCAAATCGACAATATCACTGCCCCAGCCGTGATTCGTGCCCAGAAACCAGCGTTTATCCAGGTCGTTATATCCTGAGCGGAATGGTTCCGCCTCTCCGACACTAAGATAGGCAAACACTTCTGTACCACCCTTTTTCAGGGCGGCAGGATCATCGACATGCTCGGGCTGTACCACCACCTGATCGAACTGCACTAATAAATCCAGTGGCGTCGATTGCCCATAGAAAAAAGCAACGCTGGGGTTTTTCGCGTGTGCAGGCGAGCAGCTCAAAAGCAATAGGAGCAGCATCACGAGGTTGTCCACGGAAAAAAAATGGGTGCTTCTATAAATTCGATCAAGCCGCGCTGGCAAGGCGGAAAGTCGCGAAAAAGCGGAGTTTACGCGTTGTAAATGAGCACAAGAGCGAACTTTATAATGCCGCCAGCGTGGCTTCAGCGAATTTATAGAGGTGCCCAAACGCCCTTGCCGGGGCAGGGTGCGGCAAGTCGGGCGCCTGCCATTATGATTGACGGCGTAGCGCATGAATCCCGGAAGGAATATTAATCGGCCATGTGGGTGAATCACGCTATAGATTTCTTTTTAATAATAATTATTGAATGCTGTATCGAAGTCTGTGTGCTGGCTGTCTCGGCGTATGCGGCAGTACACGGCCCTGTGTCATGGCGATGTGCCCGGGAAAAATCACATAGGGATGAGCCTAGCCAAGCGATTTTTATAATTGATTGCTTGTGGCTACCAAGATTATACCATAATGCAGATTTTTTCATCCGCTGTTTTGCCGGGATTTATTGAGGAGGGGCGTCGTCAGCAATAAATATGAGTTTTTCAGTAGAGGCGGGTGTATTTTTCAGGGGTCAATTTAGTCTGATTCCAGAAATGCTCAGCGTCATTTGATTGTTGGTAATGTTCAGCGTGTCATCTTGATATGTTGTGATATAGGGTTAAGGTAAAATGCTGGTGCATCTGTGCTGTCAGGCAGTGCGGATACCGGTTCTGGTTTCAATGATCATATGTCCTGTTTGGTGTGTTGCGTTCCATCGCGCTGTATCTGAATATAATAAGTGATATTTAAGGATATGTGATTTACGTTTCCTGCTGGTTCGCCTGATCCAAAGGTTCCTTAATAATGTTCATCGCAAAAATTTAATACGAAAGTCGTACAATCCCGGGACAGTTTGTGGCAAAATAGGCGCGGCTAAATGAAAATAATGCCGTATGCCGGATTCACAACATCTAATAAAGTAAATTCAATACGCAGGGTAAGATTATGAAAAAATATACCATAAGTATTAAGTGGGCGGTTCTGTTCTCGATTATCGCCAGCGCTGTCATGCTGGCCGCGCCATCGTCATACGCAGGCAAGGAAGGCGAATATTCAAAGCGAGTGCATGATGCGCGCCCTGATCTGCGGCAGCGCTCCGCCTCCGTCATGAGAAAACAATCGGTCAACA
>JAHFRW010000057.1:0-6023 GCA_023266055.1 Gammaproteobacteria bacterium
TAGACAGTGAAACACTGCTGCGCCATGCGGATGTCGCCTTGTACATTGCCAAGCATACGCGTAATGCTTACGTGGTGTATGATCCCGCGCATGATAAAAACAGCCTGAGTCAGCTTAGCTTGCGTGCAGAATTACGTAATGCCATCGATGAAGGAGAGCTTTGTCTGCATTACCAGCCAAAATTGCATGTTAATACGGGACGTGTCATTGGTGTTGAGGCAGTAGTGCGCTGGTTGCACCCACAACGAGGCCTGTTGTATCCCGACAGGTTTCTGCCGCTTGCAGAGCGCGGTGGGTTGATGGGTGCATTAACTCAATGGGTCATCGGGCAGGCGTTACGCCAGCATCTTGAATGGCAACACCAGGGGCTGAATCTCAAGGTGGCGGTTAACATATCTGCGCGAGTACTCTATGATTTAAGCTTGCCGGATCAGATTGCGCAACAGCTTGAGTTGTTGAATGTCCCTCCTTCAGCGCTGGAACTGGAAATCACGGAAGACGCGATTATGGTCGATCCGCAACGTGCGTTGAACATTCTGTCCAGGCTGGATGCCATGCGTATAAAACTGTCCATCGACGATTTTGGTACAGGTTATTCATCACTGGGATACCTGAAGAGGTTGCCGGTTGATGAAATCAAGATAGATCGCTCTTTTGTCAAGGAAATGGTGGACTCAAGAAGCGACCGCGCAATTGTCCGCGCCACGATTGATCTGGCGCATAATCTGGGGCTTAGTGTGGTGGCGGAAGGCGTTGAGACAGCGGAGGTGCTGGCGATGCTCGACACGTTTGGTTGTGATACGGTGCAGGGTTATTATATTAGCTATCCACTTGAGGCCGATAAAATATTTGCCTGGATGTCGTGTTCCCTTTTTTCACGCAAGGAATTTATAGATCTGCGTGGTGGTGTGAAACAAACGCTCTAGGTTTTCTCCATCCAGCCGGGTACGCAGTGACGTATCTTGCGTAGCTGCGCATCCAGTATGGTATAGTCTGGTTGTTTCTTTTCCATCAGCGCCCAGAATCTTGACGAGTGGTTCATGTGTACCGTATGGCATAGCTCATGCACCAGCACACACTGCACCAGTGCAGCAGGAAGAAATAATAATTTGCAGTTAAGGTTGATTTTTTTCTGACGGTTACAGCTCCCCCAGCGCATTTTTTGCGACCGAATCTGTACCTGTTTGAAAGGCAGATTTTTTTCGTGGCTCAGCTGTTCCAGCCATGATGCCAAATGTTGTTGAGCCTTGCGTACCAGCCAGCGCCGCAATGCAGCTTTGCATAATGCAGCATCGTGAATGTTGCCACGGAGTGTCAGCTGAGTATTTTCAGGGTTTATTGCCAGAGTAACGCGCGGCTTATCCATGGCCATGTAGGTAACGTGCCAGGTTTCGGCGATCGCCGGGAGTACAATGGTTTCCGGTAAGGCATTCGTCGTCATGCTCCCGTTGACGTGATGATTTTCCATGTCATGACTCCGTAACGCCATACGCTTTAGCGTCGCGTCCAGCCACGTCTGATGGTGATGCACAATGGCGGGGATGCGGCGATGATCAAAGCCGCGTGGCACAACCACTTCGACGCGCCCCTCAAAGCTTACTTTCAGGCACGCGCGGCGGATGCGAACGCTTTCGCGCACTGTGTAACCGGAATAAATCGTGCCTGGAGTGTTTGATGCAGGCATTATTATTTGGCCTCGCGCTTATGTTGTATTTTGGGCCAGTAGGCGTCAACCTTGAATGATGGACTATGCGCCTGAGTGTGGCATTGGGCGCACATTTTTTCACGTGGCCAATCTGCGTTTGCCACAGATTGTGCGCCCCCAGACGTGGCATGCGCCTGTGCGGCGCCATGGCAGGATTCGCACTGTACATTGCTTAAATGAGACGTGGTATCGTTATCAATAAAGCCGCCGGGTTTATTGAACCCTACGGTGTGACACACAATACAGTTGGGGTCAAACGCCTTGTTGACGCGACGTAATGTGTCGTAAGCATGGCCGTGGCGGCTGGCACGCCAGATTTTATGCTCTGTTGTGTGGCAGCTTGCACATATCTGTTCTCCGGCATAGGGGCTTGCGCCTGATTGTGCGGCTTTGGCAAACTGCACGCTGGCCTCATAATCTTGCTTAACGCGCGCATTATATTGCTTGTACCATGTCACCAGTCGTTTCGCATCAGGAATGGTTTTTGACAAAGGAATAATGCGATGCTGCCATGATGTGATGGCGCCACTTGAATCAAGGACCACATCCAGTTCGGCCATGCGCATGCCGCGTGAACCTGGTTGCAGCACCAATGTGTTTTTTACCTTGCGAGGTTCCGCGTATTTTTCATAGGCGGAACGCACCAGTAATATATCAATGTGCTCAAGTGGGAAGCGTTGTTGCGCGTCTTCCAGCTTCAGGGTGGTGGCCAGCACGGTTGTGGTGCCCTCTTGTTTGGCGTGTTGCAAAGCCTGTAGCAGTGCCGTGCTGTCGTCGCTTTCGGCGGTCATTGTTTTGCTGGCCTGCATCTGGCGCTGCGGTGATTCACGCGGGTCTATCCAGTTAAAAAATGCTATTGTTCTGCCATGACGGGTAATGCGGCGTGCCTCTTCAAAAGAGGCATCATTCCAATTGCTTACTACCCAGGACAAATTGTCGTTCTTGATAAAATTCATGCCATATGCCAGATCAGCCCATTGTACACCGATGGCGTCATATTTCAGGGCATTTATGCCCTTGAGAATGTATTCTCCGGTGAGTCGGTCATGTATCGATTCGCTGCGCAGAAACCCTCCTGAGGAAATTAAAACCAAATGCGGTTTCTTTTTTCTCAGGCGATCGATCATGGTTGCCTGACGCCGGATACCCCCAAAATCACCTTCAAGGCTGCAACCGCATGGCTCCAGTTCACCGTCAAGATTGCCGGTGTATACCAGAGTCAGCGTGTCATTTTTGGCGGGATGTTTGCTGGTAGCATATGCCATGCCTGAAAATAAAAAAATACAACAAAGTCCACTGATAATGGCGAGAAATGTTTTTTTCATGGGGTTGTTACTCAACAGAAAAATGATCAAAGTTGCGGGCCAGGCGATGCGTTGTTGCGGTATTGTCCGCTTCGCCATCCCGTACCAGCCACATGGTTTTCATGCCTGTCTGCTGTGCGGCGTCCAACTCTTCTTTGATGTCTGAAAGAAATAAAATGCCTTGTGGCGGAGTTTCTATAATTTGCGCAATTTTCCTGTACGAGACCGCCTCTTTTTTACTGCCTACGGTGGTATCAAAGTAGCCCGAAAAAAGCGAGGTTAAATCACCGTATTCCGTATGTTTGAATAATAGTTTCTGTGCGTGTACGGAACCGGAAGAAAACACGTATAGTTGTTTGCCGTGCGCGTGCCATTGTTTCAGGTTGCGCATGGCGTCGTCGTATAGATGGCCTGTAAAATCGCCACGCTTGTAGCCCTGTTCCCAGATCATGCCTTGCAAGGCTTTCAGCGGTGTAATTTTTTTATCTTCCCTCATCCAGCGCAGTAATTGTTCGATAATCTGACTGTCGTTTGCGGCGTGAGTGCTGCTGGCCACTTCGTCGAGCAGCGCGCGTACTTCATGGTCATGGGCGTGAGCATGTACGAAGTCATCCATATGTTTTCGTGCATAAGGGAAGAGCACATCCTTAACAAAGGAGAGTGAAGATGTGGTACCCTCAATATCGGTTATAATAGCTTTGATCATTAACATTCCTTTCACGCGGGAACCTGAAAATGGTGAGTAGCCATTTTACACTTCTTGACGGCTAACATACATGCTTCATTAATGGCGACTCTCTGGCAGCAAAAAATCAAGGGCACACACTATGAAGTAAGAGTGGCGGGAAATTCCCGGCGCTTGTACAGTGATGGCGTGTTTCACAGCCAATATAATCCCCTACGGCTCATCACGGGTACCTTATGGGATTTGCTGATGCTCCCCGCATTTTTCCATGTGCCAGGTACAATCAAGCGTGTTCTGGTGCTTGGACTCGGAGGCGGTACGGTAGTTCACCAATTATTGCATTTTGTGCGGCCGGCGCACATCGCATGCGTGGAGCTTGATCCGGTGCATATCACTATAGCGCGCCGCTTTTTCGGGATTACGCAGCGTAATGTTGAGCTACATAGAGCCGATGCGAAGCTCTGGCTGGAGAGTTATCAGGGACCGGGTTTTGACATGATTATTGATGATCTGTTTGGTGAGCAGCAGGGTCAGCCAGTGCGGGCTATACAAGCCAATGCGATGTGGTTTCGTCTTCTGGCGCGACACTTGGCGCCCATGGGCACCTTGGTCGTCAATTTCGTGTCACGGCATGAAATGCATCAATCTGGGTATTTTTCAGCCAAATCTGTGGCCCGTCAGTTTGAAGCGGTGTTTCAGTTGACGGACCCATGTTGTGATAACGCCATTGGCGCGTTTTTGCGGCAAGGTGCCACCAGCCGGATATTGCGGGAGAGGTTGAAGACCGCACCCGGATTAGGCACGGTTCTCAAAAACGGTAAACTACGCTATCGTATTCGGTTCACTAAAGCCAAGGTAAAATAATGAGAAATTTCCCGTTCAGCATCGTGTTTCTACTGATGTTTCCGCATGCTGTAGTCAGCGCGGCAACCGCAGAGAATGTACTCACTCTGGTGAATGCCGATCCTGTGGTGTTGGTTGCAGGTGATGTCGCTCAATGCAATGTACGCGGTGCACAGCTTACGGCAAACCTGGTTCAACAGATGCCGGATGCCGTAGTGCTCGCGCCGGGTGATCTGGCATATGAAAATGGGTCGCTCAAGGATTTTGCTCGCTGTTATGATTCGTCGTGGGGAAAGTTCAGGGACCGCACCTGGACCGCACCTGGAAATCACGAATATGGTACGCCCGGCGCCTCCGGGTATTTTACCTATTTTGGCGAGCGCGCCGGTGTGCCCGGCAAAGGCTACTATAGCGTGAATATCGGGCAGTGGCACGTTGTATCACTTAACAGCAACATTGCTGCCGATGAAAACTCCGAGCAGGTCGCCTGGTTACGCAAGGATCTGGCGAATTACCGTGCTACCTGTATCCTTGCCTTCTGGCATCACCCACGCTACAGCTCCGGCCTTCATGGCAGTTATCGACGCATGCAAACCGTCTGGGAAGTTCTTCATGAGCATGGTGCAAGTATTGTGATTGGTGCACATGATCATCATTACGAGCGATTCACTCTCCTTGATGGCCAGGGGAAACCCGTGGCAACCCGTGGTATTCGTTCATTCGTCGTGGGCACGGGCGGTGCGAGGCTTTACGATTTCGGTTTACGTGGTAAGCGTAGCATGGCCTGGCACGGCGCCACCTGGGGAATGCTCAAGCTGACTCTGCGTGCTGATAACTATAGTTGGGCATTCGTATCTGCACAGCCAACCACTTTTCAGGATACTGGCAGCAGTTCATGTGCCAACAAAGGGGCTGACGAAAATCGTATTGAACCTGTAGACAAATGAGTTTGTCGGCGGATGGTTTGATTCCATGCCGTCGCCCCGCCTGATTTTCCGCAGTATTTATTGCTATGGAATAGTAATCGTCCAGTGTCCCGTATGGGTCATATTACCGCATGGGACAGGTAATAACTCCTGTCAGTGCATCCCCTGATATTATCAAATACCCTCGATTGTGGATGTGATTGCGTACGCGCTTTCCCGGGCGACGTTCCTGTCTGCGATAAATTAAAGAATGCAGAATCTAATCTTTGACTAAAGGGGTATTTATTATGAAATCAGGGCAACTGTGGAAAATAAAGCCATTATATTTGGCATTGTCAATGGTATTTGGCACAGCGCTCGCCGATACTGGGGTCGCCACGGCCGTCGCTGCAGACGCACCCATTACTTCGATTGACGGAATCGATGTGAAGAAGTATTCGCCTTATCTTGAGCATGCTATGGGGTTCCGCATTGATAAAGAGGCATATGCGTTCATGAAGCTCAATTTTGGTGGCAACAGGCTTGAAGAGCGTGTGGTCGATGCAAACGGGGTTGAATAT
>JAHFRW010000057.1:6123-14754 GCA_023266055.1 Gammaproteobacteria bacterium
GCCTTATCTTGAGCATGCTATGGGGTTCCGCATTGATAAAGAGGCATATGCGTTCATGAAGCTCAATTTTGGTGGCAACAGGCTTGAAGAGCGTGTGGTCGATGCAAACGGGGTTGAATATACTCCGGCAGAGATGCTGAAGCGTTATCTTGCACAGTTCAACAGATTCGGCAAGACTCATCCTACATTGTTACAGCAGGTTGAAAGGCAACCCACGGCTTCATTTCCGGTAATGGTGTGGTTGGCGGTGCCTGCCATGGAGGAGCTGCACAAGCCTGATGCAATAGAGCCAGGTACTGAAGATAAAATAGAGGCAGGATTGTCCGCACGTTACAATGAACAGCTGGCTATTTTTGAAAGAAACAAGAAAGTATTGCTGGATCAATTGAAAATCGATTCCCTGATTTTTCAGGATTTACAGCGATCCCCATTTGTGGTGGCCAAGCTGGATGCGGGACAGATCAAGAGTTTGAATGCAGCATCACAAGTAAAAATGCTGCTGGCTTATGATGAAAAAGGACGCCTTGATCTGGTATCGTCCATGGCGATTTCCAATGCCGATGATGTTGTTGCCAGTGGTATACGTGGCAATGGTGTCAAGGTTGCGGTTTTTGAGGGGCGGCCTGCCAATACCACCAACCTGAATATTCTTGATTCATACTCTGCCTTTGCCGGTATCGTGCCCTCAACCTCAACGCATGCGCAGAATGTGTCGGCGATTATTAACAATAAAACAGCGGTCACGGGCCATGCGCCCAGCAGCAGCTTTTATGCGGCAGACAGTACCAATATTGCGGCCTTTAACTGGGCGGTGGACAATAAACGGGTTTCGGCAATTAATCAGAGCTTCCATCGTGCCGCAGAAATTGGAGATGGTATGCAGTCCGACGATATTTATAAGGACTATAAAGTGCTACATTATCCGTGGCCAACGATTGTGCATGCGGCGGGTAACTGGTGTCCTGGAGGGTCACCCTGCTTTGAAGGTGGCAGTGATGTTACCGCGGAATTTGTGAATCACAAAGGGTACAACAGCATCAGCATTGCGAATCATAATGACACGGCAACGGCAATATCTGCATCAAGCTGCTTTATTAATCCGACTTCTCCACGTCGTGATCGTGAATTACCGGAGCTGTCTGCCAACGGCACCACGGTCACTGCGGATGGCATCAGCATGAGTGGTACCAGTCAGGCTTCTCCGGCGGTGACAGGGTCAGCGGCGTTATTGCAGTCAGCGGTTTCCGTATTGCGTTATTGGCCCGAAGGTGTACGGGCATTATTGTTTGCGGGCGCTACCATCAACATCCCCACGCATAGCGGTACACTGGCCGGAGGAGGCGCCGCTGCCAATGCGCCGAATACATGGTGGACAGATGTGCGCAATCGTCGTGATGCGTTTGATGGTGCGGGTGCGCTTAATATTCAAGAGTCAGTGCGTATTGCGGGGAATCGCTGGGCCGGTTCGGCCGGGCAGCGTGGCTGGGATATTGGCCGCATGACCACCACGACATTTGCCGGTGATAATTTTTTTACAAAGGCCTACCAGATTCATATTCCGCGCTCGTCTGAGCAACGTCATGTCAAGGTGGCACTTGCCTGGAACAGCACCGCCACCCGCCAGGGCAGTGTAGATGCAATATATGCATCGTTGCTGGAGCTGGATCTGGATATTCGTATTTATGATTCCAGGGGCAGTCAGGTGGCGTCATCACTTTCCTGGGATAATAGCTATGAAGTTTCCGACTTTGATGGTGTTGCGGGCGAGACCTATACCATCAAGGTGCATCGCTGGCCTACCAGCAGCAACCCCAGGGCATCCACCTGGTTTGGGATAGCGTGGAATTTACAGTAAATAAATAATGCAGGGCGGGCCGGGGGCTGGATAGATATTCAGCCCCCGCCTGGGTGTAGGGTTGCCGCTTATTCTTTTGTATATTTGGTGTTTCCGGGTAGTTTTAATTTTGTAACCAGCAGATTAAGGTCTGTGGCCAGACAGGAAAGATCATCGCTGGCAGAGACGGAGTGCTGAGCGCCTGTCGCCGATTCGCGCGATACAGCGTTGATGGTAACGATGCTTCTGTTGATTTCTGCGGTTACGGCACTTTGTTCTTCAGCGGCGATGGCAATCTGATCGTTCATGCTGTTGATGGTATCTACCTCCGTGCAGGCATGCTCCAGGGCCGCATGCGCCTGATCGACCTGTTGCAGGCTTTGGCGGGCGCTGGTGCTGCCTTGCTGCATGACAGCCACTGCTTTGCTTGTGCCGGTTTGCAATTCACGAACAATGATCTGGATTTCCTTGGTGGATTGCTGCGTACGTGTGGCCAGAGTCCGCACCTCGTCAGCTACCACAGCGAAGCCACGGCCATGTTCTCCGGCACGGGCGGCTTCGATGGCGGCATTATTAACCAAATCAAAAGTAAAGCCTCATAAAGCGGCATATTTACAAGTTGGCGTTTGGAAGAAACTAGCGACCACATTAGGGAGTTTTTGTAAGCGATGAAGCGTACTTTCCACGGCTCTCTTGAGGGTCTCTTTGGTTTGTACTGCAACCTTCCCAACGCGGGTTTTGACATGATTCCAAACTAATTCATCAGGATTGAGTTCTGGAGCATAGGGCGGCAAATAAAATAATTCAATGCGCTCTGAATTTTTTTCCACAAACCGTTGAATCAACTTCGCTCTATGTGCTGGATGTCCATCAACTACGAGGAATATTTTGCGCTCCATGCCCGTCATTAGCTTTTGAAGAAATCCACAAAAAACAGTGGCATTCACACGGCCATCAACCACCATAAAGCGAAACTGACCTTGTGCAGAAACGGCAGAAATCATGTTCAGACCGTACCGTGCGCCCGTTGCCCTAACCACGGGTGTTTGACCTATCGGTGACCACGTTGTCCCCGCGTGAAAATCAGAACGTATGCCCGCTTCGTCAGCGAACATGACCCATGCACCCTCACGCTTGGCTCGCGTTGCGATTTTTGGATACACCTTATCTTGCCACTGTTGCACCCGCACGGGATCTTGTTGCCAAGCACGGTATAGGGGGCGCTGTGGACTAAATCCAAGTCGCTTCATCAAACGACCTACTGAAACTTCGCTGAGATTAATTTCAAACTTTTGCTTGATGACCTCACGGATAATCGACAAGGTCCACAGCGCAAATTGGAATTTAAATTGCTGTGGAGTCTTTTCCCTGAGCATTTTCAATAGCTTGGCTAGATTCTTTCCATCGAACTTAGGCGGCGCTCCAGATAGCGGCTTTGCCGCTAGCGCATTTTCTCCACCATAGTGATATGCCGACAGCCAACGATAGATCGTCCTTCGGTTAAATCCCAGCCCAATGGCGACATCCTCTGGACTTTCACCACTCTCAATTCGTGCGATGCTATTTCGGCGTAATTGCTCCAGTGCTTCATGAGAATAACTACGGGCATCTATCGTCTTTTTACATTTCATTCCGCATTATACTATATGTGGCTTTACTTATGTATTTCTTAATAAGCGCCAGTAAATTGGTCTGCTCCGCAATGCTGTTGATGGCCTCGGTCACCATGCTGATTCTGGCGCTTTCCTGTTCCAGATGCTGGATCACGCTGGAGGTGACCCCCACTTCGTTCACCAGACGATCAACAGAACCCCGGGCTTCCCGTAATACTTTCATGCCCGAGGTGGTGGCATGGCTGGCCTGCTGGGCAGCAGAAGCTGCATGTACAGAGTTTTGTGCTACATCCTGGGCGGTGCGCCATTTGATTGATAGCAGTGACAACCTGTTCTATTTCCATGTCCTGTTTCGCCAAACCCTGACTGGTTTGCCCGGTCACCGCCGAGAGTTCTTCTGCAGCAGAGGCCAGGTGCTGTGAGTAGCCACTGATCTGGGTCAGTATGGCGCGCAAATTCTTTTGCATATTTCCCAGCGCGGCCATCAGGCTGTTTTCGTCCGTGGCAGAGGTGTCCAGATCACAGGTAAGATCTCTCTCGGCAATGCGTTGTGCCATTTGTGCCGCGTAGGTGGGTTCACCCCCAATTTGGAGGATGATGCCGCGGCTGATAACGACAGCCAATGTTGTTGCTACGCCAATACTCAGTATAAAGATAATGAGCAGTCCGAAATTGCGTGATTGGATCAGATCATGTGCCTGGGTTTCGTTCTCGGTATTCTGGGCAACAGAAAGTTTCACAACCTCATCAATGGCCATGCGATGTGTGTCGTAGGCCTGACGCATTTGCTGCTGGGCGGCAATGGCTGTATCATGATTTCCACTTTGAATGGCAGGCAGGAAGCGCTGTTCTGCCAGGCTGTAGAATTCCTGTGCTGATTGAAAGGAACGCTTAAGAAAAAGATCCTTGATTTCCGGATTAAGAGTTTGTTCCTGCTAATAGGTGTGACGCGTATCGTAATCGGATTTCAGAACCTTGAAGCGCTCGATCAGGGTTTCGATTTCAGTCGGGTCACTGGCCCGGCTTAATTGCAGGGTCACCAGATAGGATTCAATAATGTACGCAGGAGGTGGCAGGATGTCGGCGACGAGGTCTTTGCCCTGAACAATCTGCTGATAAATTGGCCCATTCACCTTGAGGGCTGTCAGGGTTTGATAGGTCATCAATCCAAACAGCACAAACCCGACAATCAACGAGGCTATAACGATGACAAAGCGGGTTTTAAGGCGCAGCTGATGCAGCATGGTGGCATTTCTCCCGGGAAAATTATGGGGCTGAGTGCAGCGAAATGCAGCCTGATTTTACGCTCTCATAAGTCATCGAAAGGGCTCATTGTATTCCGGGAGCGCTGAACACACACTTATTTATACAAGTCTTGGAACAGCTATCGGCGGATGCCGGAAAACTTTGATAATTTTATGCAAAATCTGCTGAAATAGCGGGATGGGTGTTGGGCGTCGTGTCAGCACGGTACACGCGGCTGGCTGGGAGGATGGTCGCACTGACACAGGCGGTCATGCATGTATATGGAGAAGAATTCTGCGGGCACGCCAGGCATGTCCGCAGAAGGATTGGGCGGTTCGATTATAATTCCATCATTTCAAAATCTTCCTTGCCTGCGCCGCAGTCAGGGCAGCGCCAGGTCAGGGGCACGTCTTCCCAGCGGGTGCCGGGGGGGATACCTTCCTGGGGTAGCCCGGCGGCTTCATTGTAAAGAAAGCCGCAAATAACACACATATAGGTTTTCATTGTCAGTATTCCAGTCACCCGGCCCAGGGAGCGGGGTGTGCTCTAAAAAAATGGGTTAATGCGTAAGTGCAGTGGTAAAATCCTATTTTACCAAAACTTTGCCTGCAAGGGTTCATAAATTCGGGTGAAGGGGTGCTCGAGTCCATGCGTCCTGTGGGTCAGGCGGTTATTATTTTTCAGGGAACCAGGCACATGACAGATGAACAACCTATTCCGGTAGTAATGGTGTTCGCCGGGTGTGATGCAACAGGCGGGGCAGGAATCCAGGCCGATATTGAAACCCTGGCGAGCATGGGGTGCCATGCCGCGCCTGTTATCACCGCCACGACCGTGCAGGATACCCAGGGCCTGCAAGGTTATTTCGCTATTGATTCTACTCAGGTTATTGCGCAAGCGCGTGCTGTACTGGAAGACATGCCAGTGTCCGCCTTTAAAATCGGCATGCTGGGCAGCGTCGCCAATGTTGAGGTAGTGCATACGCTATTGCAGGATTATCCGGATGTTCCGGTCGTGCTTGACCCGGTGATCATGGCGGGCGGTGGAGGTGAGCTGGCCGATGTTGAAGTCATGGAAGCCATGGTGGCCCTGCTGTTTCCGGTAACCACCGTGCTGACGCCCAATAGCCTGGAGGCGCGCGCCTTTGCGCCGGAGGCCGATACGCTGGATGCCTGCGCGCAGGAGATTCTGGAATGCGGCTGTGAATTTGTGTTGATTACCGGCACGCACGAAAACACCCCCACCGTCATCAATACGCTGTATGGCAACCGGCGCCAACTGGAATCGTTTTCCTGGGAACGGCTGTCCGCGAGTTATCATGGTTCGGGATGCACGCTCGCCTCCGCCATTGCCGGGTTACTGGCGCATGGCATGGAGCCATTCACTGCCATTCATGAAGCGCAGGAATATACCTGGGAAACCCTCAAGCACGGATACCGTTTAGGCATGGGACAGCACCTGCCAAACCGCTTGTTCTGGGCGCGCGGCAACGAAGACAGCAAGGAATGACGCCACGCTTGCGTGGTCTGTACGCGATTACTGATCATGCGTCGGGGTGCGCGCATGCCGACGCACCGGCAGTGGCCGACACGCCACGATGGCTGAAAAGTATCGTGGCGGCCATTGCCGGTGGTGCAGCACTGATTCAATATCGCGATAAAAGCACAGATAATGCCCGCCGTGAACACGACGCACGCAACATACTGGCTGTGTGCCGGGCATACGGTGTGCCATTGATCATCAATGACGACGTGGCACTGGCCGCCACGGTGAATGCCGACGGCGTGCATCTGGGGCGTGATGATATGGCACTGTATGAAGCGCGCCGCATACTGGGTTCGGCAGCGATTATCGGTGTGTCCTGCTACAATGATCTTGATCTGGCCGTGGCGGCGCAGCAGGCGGGCGCCAGCTACGTGGCCTTTGGTCGTTTTTTCGCCTCACACACCAAACCGGATGCCGCGCCCATTACTATGTGTGCTGAGTCCGGCCATGATGGGCTCGATTTAATTCGGCAGGCCAAGGCGCAATTATCCATTCCAGTGGTGGCGATAGGCGGCATTACACCGCGCAACGCCACGCCTCTGATTGATGCCGGTGTGGACATGCTGGCCGTGGTACACGGTGTTTTTGGCCAGACGGATCCTGAACAGGCCGCGCGGCGTTATACACAACTTTTTGAACATTGAGGCACAGAGGAATCAGCCATGACACAATCACACGACTTATTTGTTAAAGCCCAGCGACACATTCCCGGTGGCGTCAATTCACCCGTGCGTGCGTTTCGCGGTGTGGGCGGTGAACCACTGTTTCTCAAGCGTGGCGTCGGGCCGTATGTATACGATGAAGATGATCGCCGCTACATTGATTACGTCGGATCATGGGGGCCCATGATCCTCGGCCACGCGCACCCTGAAGTCACCAAAGCCGTGATCGACGCAGCAGGTAATAGCCTGGGTTTTGGCGCACCTACCGCCATTGAAACCACCATGGCCGATCTACTGTGTGAACTGGTGCCGTCGATGGAAATGGTGCGCATGGTAAGCTCCGGGACCGAGGCGACCATGAGCGCGATTCGTCTGGCGCGCGGTTTCACCGGGCGCGACAAAATCGTGAAATTCGAAGGTTGCTATCACGGTCATTCCGATTCATTGCTGATCAAGGCCGGTTCAGGCGCACTCACCCTGGGCGTACCTTCTTCAGCGGGCGTGCCACTGGCGTTGGCCGAACACACCATCACACTCAACTACAATGATCTGGAGCAGGTCGCGGAAGCCTTCACCCATGTCGGCCAGCAGATTGCCTGCATCATTGTTGAACCGGTGGCTGGTAACATGAATTGCATTCCACCCCTGCCCGGCTTTCTCGAAGGGTTGCGCAAGGTGTGTGATGACTACGGCACCGTGCTGATTTTTGACGAAGTGATGACCGGCTTTCGTGTCTCACTCGGTGGCGCGCAGCAATATTACGGCGTCACCCCGGATCTCACCACCCTCGGCAAAGTGGTGGGTGGCGGTTTGCCCGTGGGTGCCTTCGGCGGCAAGAAAAATATCATGCACCACATCGCACCGCTTGGCCCGGTGTATCAGGCAGGCACCTTATCTGGCAATCCGGTGGCAATGGCTGCGGGCCTGGCAACACTGAAACAGATCATGAAGCCAGGGTTTTTCAGGTCATTGTCAGCCATGACGCAACGCCTCACTGAAGGCCTGGAAGTCCGCGCCAAAGCCGCGCGTATTCCGCTGTGCACCGCGCAGGTGGGCGGCATGTTCGGCGTGTTCTTTACCGACCTTCCCGAAGTGCGTTCCTATGCCCAGGTGATGAACTGCAACGTCGATCGCTTCAAGATATTCTTTCACGGCATGCTGGAACAAGGCGTCTATCTCGCGCCGTCCGCTTTTGAAGCCGGTTTTGTTTCGGCGGCACACAGCGCGGCGGATATTGACGCAACACTGGATGCGGCAGAGCGGGTGTTGATGAGGTTGTAGTGGTTTGTGGTCACTCGCAGACTGCTTAAAGTTCATTGGCAAGTTTGCAGAGAATGAATGCGTTGGATTCCTAAAAAGGCGTTCAAGCCGATTGCCTGGAGGCACTTTCAATTCCTCCAGCGATTGAACAGAATCCAATTGATCCAATTTCCTGGCTGCAATTTGTCAAAGTGTTTGCGGACATGTCTTCCGGGCGGCTTTCGAATTAACACCGTTGAATATGCCTTCATTCGCTTGATTTTTAAACGACTCTATCATTAAAGCATGGCACCACGGATACCATGCTATGCAAGCGGTTCCATCGTCTCACTATCATTAATGCACCCACAAAATACCTGAAATCTTATCAGGCACTTGCCTGAAAATGGATTTAACGCCATTTTTTGTTTAACATCAATGGCGCCTTGATTTGATACTGATACCTCTCATTTCTTGGCACACCTTCGGTTTT
>JAHFRW010000011.1 GCA_023266055.1 Gammaproteobacteria bacterium
AACGTCCGCGTCACCGTCACATTAATCGCCCCCATCGCCATGGATGATGGCCTGCGCTTCGCGATACGCGAAGGCGGTCGCACCGTCGGTGCCGGGGTTGTGTCCAAGGTAATTGAGTAACAAAAAAGATTGTTTTGAGTCGCAGGCCACCGCCGAGAGGGGTGGCCTGCGGGTTTTCACTTAAAGCATAACAATGTAATAGGCCAGTAGCTCAATTGGCAGAGCGGCGGTCTCCAAAACCGCAGGTTGGGGGTTCGATTCCCTCCTGGCCTGCCACACGTGGCAGGGTGCTTGAGTTATACCCACTGGTGTTGTGGGGCTCGGTAGTCTGATTAAGGATCGCTAGAACGCATGGCAGACAAGATTAAGTTGCTCGTAGCGGTACTGTTGATTGGTGCCTCGATAGGCGTGTTTTATTATTATGGTGACCACTCCTTGCTGGTGCGCATCATCGTGATTCTGGTGGCGATGGGGGTTGCTACCGCTATCGCGTCGCAAACGGCAGTGGGTCAGAAGACGCTCGGGTTTATGCGCGACTCGCAGGTTGAAGTGCGCAAGGTAGTATGGCCTACGCGGAAGGAAACCGCCCAGACGACCATGATTGTGCTGGCAATGGTCATCGTGATTGCGATTTTCTTGTGGTTGCTGGATATGATTTTATTGTGGGCGGTCCGATTATTGACTGGTCAGGGAGGCTAAGCGCATGACAATGCGATGGTATGTGGTGCATGCGTATTCCGGGTTTGAAAATCAGGTAGTGCGTTCACTTGGTGACCGTATTGGACGCAGTTCCTTGCAGGATAAGTTCGGCGAAATCCTGGTGCCAACCGAGGAGGTCGTGGAAATGCGTGCGGGACAAAAGCGCAAAAGCGACCGCAAATTCTTCCCCGGTTATGTGCTGGTGCAGATGGAAATGAATGACGATACCTGGCACCTTGTGAAGGAAGTTCCCAAGGTGATGGGTTTTGTTGGTGGTTCGAGTGACAAACCGGCTCCCATCACTGACCGTGAAGCAGAAAAAATTCTGCAACGTGTGCAGGACGGTGTTGAAAAACCCCGGCCCAAAGTGTTGTTTGAGGCGGGTGAAGTGGTGCGTGTTACCGAAGGACCGTTTGCTGACTTTAACGGCGTGGTTGAAGAAGTCAACTATGAAAAAAATCGCCTGCGTGTCGCAGTGCTGATTTTCGGACGCTCAACCCCGGTCGAACTGGAGTTCGGCCAGGTTGAAAAAGGCTGAACGCCCGGAGAGATTTTTAGCGTAGTATTTTGAGTTGTAGTTTTATTATTGTAGTTATATTAATGGGGAGCCGCGAGGCGTTTGCACCCGAGGAGTAAGGTATGGCAAAGAAAATTACGGCCTACATCAAGTTGCAGGTCAAAGCCGGTCAGGCTAATCCAAGTCCGCCCGTCGGCCCTGCATTGGGCCAACGTGGTGTCAATATCATGGAGTTCTGCAAGGCTTTTAATGCCCAGACTCAGGGTGTAGAGCCAGGTACCCCGTTGCCTGTGGTCATCACGGTTTACAGTGACCGCAGTTTCACCTTCATTACGAAGACCCCACCCGCGACCATTTTATTGAAGAGAGCGGCGGGCATTACCAGTGGTAGCAAAACCCCCAACACGCAAAAAGTTGGCAAGGTGAATCGCGCCCAGTTGGAGCAGATTGCTAAAACCAAAATGCCTGATTTGACGGCGGCCAGCATGGATGCCGCAGTGCGTACCATTGCAGGCAGTGCGCGCAGCATGGGTCTTGAGACGGAAGGAGTGGTATAACATGGCAAAAATAACCAAACGTGTTAAGTCTTCCCAGGCAAAAATACAGGCTGGCAAGGTGTACGCCATAGATGAGGCCTTGAGTTTGATCAAGGAATGCGCTACCGCCAAGTTCAATGAATCCGTTGATGTCAGCATCAATCTGGGTATTGATACTCGTAAGTCAGATCAGGTGGTACGCAGCTCTACCGTGTTGCCTCATGGTACCGGCAAGGTTGTTCGTGTTGCGGTATTTACTCAAGGCGCCAATGCTGATCTCGCGCGTGCGGCAGGTGCTGATATTGTAGGTTTCGATGATCTGGCGGAGTCTGTCAAGGCCGGCAACATGGATTTTGATGTGGTGATTGCAACCCCTGACGCGATGCGTGTCGTGGGTCAGTTAGGCCAGATTCTTGGTCCGCGCGGTTTGATGCCGAACCCCAAGGTCGGTACCGTGACGCCGGATGTTGCTACGGCGGTTAAAAATGCCAAGGGTGGTCAGGTGCGTTATCGTGCTGACAAAGCCGGTATTGTGCATTGCACCATTGGTAAGGCGAGCTTTGATGTGGCTTCGTTGCGCGGTAATTTGCAAGCGCTGCTGGTTGACTTGAACAAAGCCAAGCCCAGCACCTCCAAGGGTATATACCTGAGAAAAATTGCTGTATCCAGCACCATGGGTCCCGGTGTGATGGTGGATCAGTCGTCATTGAGTGTGAGCGCCTGATAAATAATTAGGCGACAGAACTTTGGGTTGGCGGTTCGGCAGTGCCGACCGCTGGCCGTCAAAGACCGCAGGTGCTTTTGCTTAATCGGGTTGTTGTATGACCTAACCAGCGTAGACGGTGTGCCCTGAACAGATGCCTTGCCATGTGCGGGGCACTGTGATGGTTACCGTATAAAAGGGTGGAGCACTCCGCCGGAGTGCTCTGATTTGTGCAAGGTAATCGCTGGAGGGGTTCGTAATACCCGTCAGTTGTTTACATACAGGAGAGTAAGCTCTTGTTAACGCTAGAAGAGAAAAAGACAATCGTTGCCGAGATGTCAGGGATTGCGAGTAATGCCCTGTCAGCTATTGCAGCCGAGTATCGTGGCCTGCAGGCTGTAGATATGGCCCAGTTACGCGTTGACGCACGTAAGACGGGTGTATATCTGCGGGTTGTCAAAAACACACTCGCGCGTCGTGCGGTTGAGGGTACAGGGTTTTCCTGCATGCAGTCCTCGTTGGTGGGTCCGTTGGTACTGGCCTTCTCTCAGGAGGATCCAGCGGCGGGTGCTCGTTTGATACGTGATTTTGCCAAGGGCAATGACAAGTTGGTGGTTAAGGCTATCGCCATGAATGGCAAGCTGATGGCCCCCAGTGATCTTGAATCCCTGGCCAAAATGCCTACACGTGATCAGGCGATCAGCTTGCTGATGGCCGTGATGAAGGCGCCTGTGGAGAAACTGGCTCGTACCCTTGCTGCGGTGCGCGATCAAAAACAATCGGCTGCCGGTGTATCCGGCTAACGCGTCTCGTGCCCTGAACAAACATGGCACGGTTACATTTAATTTTAGGAGCATAAAATGGCTGTAAGCAAACAAGATATGTTGGATACCATTGCCAATATGACAGTTCTGGAAATCGTTGATCTGATTTCCTCAATGGAAGAGAAATTTGGTGTTTCTGCTGCGGCAGCGGTAGCGGCTGCCGGACCTGCCGCCGCTGCGGCTGTCGAAGAGCAGACCGAATTTAACGTGGTTATGACCGGCTTTGGTGCAAACAAGGTAGGCGTGATCAAGGTTATCCGTGCGGTGACTGGCTTGGGCTTGAAAGAAGCCAAAGATATGGTGGAAGGTGTTCCTGCCATGGTTAAGGAAGGCGTAAGCAAGGATGATGCCGCTTCCATCAAGAAGCAGCTTGAAGAAGCCGGCGCTACAGTTGAACTTAAGTAAGCATCAGGCTTTCTAATTACAACGCCTCTGAGTTTTCAGGGGCGTTGTTTTTAGGTTTAAGTATAGGGCGATTTGCATCTGACGCACGAAAAATTGATTAAATGGGCGGCGGCGTGCGCGCACTTAATATTATGCCGCAATAAGTTGTGTTGGCTGGTGGCAGCGTCACCGGCCTTTTTCTGTTTCCGCCGGGCAGGATGCCCAAGTGCGGTGAGTGCAGGGATGCGCAAGAACCGCCGTAATGCATGGGAATGCGGCGAGCCTGCCTTGCCCTGTTTTCGTGAAATGAAATATTGATTTTATTACAGTATCCACGCGATTTGGTGTTGGTGATTGAACCTGAGGAACTCTGATGTCCTACTCTTTTACTGAGAAAAAATGCATCCGTAAGGATTTTGGTAAGCGGCCCAGCATTCTGGAGACGCCGTATCTGCTGGCGATTCAAGTGGAATCGTATCGTGATTTTCTACAGGAAGATGCCGTACCGGAAAATCGTGCTGATCGGGGTTTGCATGCCGCGTTCAAGACGGTGTTTCCCATTACAAGCTACACCGGAAATGCTGCGCTTGAATACGTGAGCTACCGTCTGGGCATACCTGGGTTTGATGTGAAAGAATGCCAATCACGTGGTATGACGTATGCTGCGCCGTTGCGCGTGAAAGTGCGCCTGGTCATTTATGATAAGGATGCGCCTGCGGGCACGTTGGCAATCAAGGACGTCAAGGAACAGGAAGTATATATGGGTGAATTGCCGTTGATGACGGGCAATGGAACCTTTGTTGTGAATGGCACGGAACGTGTTGTGGTCTCACAGCTGCATCGTTCGCCGGGTGTATTCTTTGAACATGACAAGGGTAAAACCCATTCTTCAGGTAAATTACTGTTTTCAGCGCGTATCATTCCTTATCGTGGTTCCTGGCTCGACTTTGAGTTTGATCCGAATGATAGCGTGTTTGTGCGTATTGACCGTCGTCGCAAATTACCTGCCACGATTATTCTGCGCGCTCTGGGTTACACCACAGAGCAGATCCTTGATCTGTTTTTTGAAACCAACACCTTTACCTTTGAAAAAGACACCATTCAACTGACGCTGGTGCCGGATCGTTTGCGCGGTGAGAGTGCGGCGTTTGATGTCAAGGATGCCAAGGGTAAGCTGATTGTTGAAGCGGGCCGCCGTATCATGGCGCGCCACATCAACGAAATGAAGAAAGCCGATCTGAAAACGCTCACCGTGCCACGCGAATATGTGCTGGGCAAGGTGATGGCGCATGACGTGGTTGACCAGTCTACCGGCGAAGTGCTGGCGAATGCCAATGATGAAATTACGGCAGATCTGATTACCAAGTTGATCAAGGCCGATGTACGTTCGATCAATGTACTCTTCACCAATGATCTGGATCGGGGTCCGTTCATGTCCAATACCTTGCGTATTGATCATGCCCGTACCGAGCTGGATGCGCAGGTTGAGATTTATCGCATGATGCGTCCCGGCGAGCCGCCGACCAAGGATGCTGCACAGGCATTATTCAACAACCTGTTCTTCAGCGCGGATCGTTATGACCTGTCTGTTGTGGGCCGCATGAAGTTTAATCGTCGCGTTGGCCGTGAAGAAATTACAGGCTCGGGTGTATTGTCCAGGGAAGACATCATTGCCGTAATGAAGGTTTTGATTGATATCAAGAACGGCAATGGCATTGTGGATGACATTGATCATCTGGGAAATCGCCGTATTCGTAGTGTCGGTGAAATGGTGGAAAATCAGTTCCGCGCCGGTTTGGTGCGTGTTGAGCGTGCTGTAAAAGAGCGTTTGAGCCTTGCCGAATCAGAGGGCTTGATGCCGCAGGAATTGATTAACGCCAAACCGGTGTCAGCGGTTATCAAGGAATTTTTTGGTTCCAGCCAGTTGTCGCAGTTTATGGATCAGAATAATCCCTTGTCTGAAATTACCCACAAGCGTCGTATTTCGGCACTTGGGCCGGGTGGATTGACGCGGGAGCGTGCCGGCTTCGAAGTGCGTGACGTGCATCCCACACACTATGGTCGTGTCTGCCCGATTGAAACACCTGAAGGTCCGAACATTGGATTGATCAATTCCCTGGCGGTGTATGCGCGCATCAATAGCTACGGTTTTCTGGAAACCCCTTATCGCAAGGTGGTGGATGGCCGTGTTACTGACAAGATTGATTACCTGTCGGCTATTGAAGAAGGTCAGTATGTCATCGCGCAGGCGAGTGCCACATTGGACAAAGAAGGTCGCTTGATTGACGAACTGGTATCTTGCCGTCATGAAAATGAGTTTACTCTGTCCACGCCGGATCGTCCTGAATATATGGACGTTGCACCCAAACAGATTGTGTCTGTGGCAGCGTCGTTGATTCCGTTTCTGGAACACGATGATGCAAACCGTGCATTGATGGGTTCGAACATGCAACGTCAGGCAGTGCCAACGCTGCGTGCCGAAAAGCCGCTGGTGGGTACCGGTATGGAACGCATTGTGGCTATTGATTCCGGTGTAACGGTTGTTGCGACACGTGGCGGAGTGATCAACTCGGTGGATGCTGGACGTATTGTGGTGCGTGTCAATGATGATGAAACCGTGCCCGGTGAACCAGGTGTGGATATCTATAATCTGACCAAATACACCCGCTCCAACCAGAACACCTGTATCAATCAGCGTCCGTTGGTGAATGTAGGCGACGTGGTGGCGCGCGGTGATGTATTGGCAGATGGTCCTTCAACGGATTTGGGTGAGTTGGCACTGGGTCAGAACATGCTGATCGCATTCATGCCCTGGAATGGTTACAACTTCGAAGATTCGATTCTGATTTCAGAGCGTGTAGTGCATGAAGATCGTTTCACGACCATTCATATTGAAGAGCTCACCTGCGTGTCGCGTGACACCAAGCTGGGGCCAGAGGAAATCAGTTCGGATATTCCGAACGTCAGCGAGACGGCATTGGCCAAGCTCGATGAGTCCGGCATTATCCATATCGGTGCCGAAGTTGTGCCCGGAGATATTCTGGTAGGCAAGGTGACACCCAAGGGTGAAACCCAGTTGACACCGGAAGAGAAACTGTTGCGCGCCATATTTGGTGAGAAGGCCTCCGATGTTAAGGATACCTCGCTGCGTGTGCCCTCGGGCATGAGTGGTACGGTAATTGACGTGCAGGTGTTTACCCGTGATGGCGTACAGAAAGATACGCGTGCGCAGGACATCGAACGCATGGCACTGGATAAGGTCAAGAAAGATCTGCATGACCAGTACCGCATTCTGGAAGACGATACCTATCAGCGTGTCGAGCAATTGTTGCTGGACAAGGTTGCTGAAGGAGGTCCGAAGGGTCTGAAGGCAGGTGCCAAAGTGACAGCGGCTTATCTGGCCGAGTTGGCACACGAGAAGTGGTTTGAGATTCGTTTGCGCAATGATGACGCTAACCAGCAGCTGGAAATTCTTGGTGAGCAGCTCAAGCAGCAGCGTACCGATCTGGATGCCTGGCTGGAAGAGAAGCGTGCCAAACTCACTGCGGGAGATGATCTGGCACCGGGTGTGCTGAAAATGGTGAAAGTCTATCTGGCCGTGAAGCGTCGTGTTCAGCCAGGTGACAAAATGGCCGGACGTCATGGTAACAAGGGTGTGATCTCAATGATCGTGCCTGTGGAAGATATGCCGTATATGGCAGATGGTACTCCGGTAGACATTTTGCTGAATCCATTGGGTGTGCCTTCACGTATGAACGTGGGCCAGGTGCTTGAAACCCATCTGGGTTGGGCGGCCAAAGGTCTGGGTCTGAAGATTGGTCGCATGATAGAGGCACAACAAAACGCCTCGGAAGTGCGTGATTTCCTCGACCGCATCTACAATTCCACTGGTGGCAAGAAGGAAGATCTCAGTTCGTTGACGGATGATGAGGTCATGAAACTTGCGGGCAATCTGCGCAAGGGTGTACCTACGGCCACTCCGGTTTTTGATGGTGCTACCGAGGCAGAAATCAAAAACATGCTGGCATTGGCTGATCTGCCGGTCAGTGGACAGGCCACCTTGTATGATGGACGTACTGGTGTTGCCTTTGAGCGGCCGATTACCGTGGGTTATATGTACATGCTCAAATTGAATCATCTGGTGGACGACAAGATGCACGCACGTTCTACCGGGCCATACAGTCTTGTGACGCAGCAGCCCCTGGGCGGTAAGGCACAATTTGGTGGTCAGCGTTTCGGTGAAATGGAAGTGTGGGCACTGGAAGCGTATGGTGCTGCCTATACATTGCAGGAAATGCTTACGGTGAAGTCGGATGATGTTGCCGGACGTACCAAGATGTATAAAAATATTGTAGATGGGGATCACCGTATGGAAGCCGGTATGCCGGAGTCCTTTAACGTGCTGGTCAAAGAAATTCGCGCATTGGCGATTGACATTGAATTGGAGCAGAGCGAATAGCGCCCTGATTGGATCACAGTGGATGGGCGTTAATGCGCCCATCCCGTCCTATTCCATACAGCACACGAAACAAAGCAGGAGAAACGGCATTGAAAGATCTAATCAATTTGTTGAAGCAGCAAGGTCAGGTCGAGGAGTTCGATGCGATTCGCATCGGTTTGGCCTCGCCTGCCAAGATCCGTTCGTGGTCATTTGGAGAGGTCAAAAAGCCGGAAACCATTAATTATCGTACCTTCAAGCCTGAGCGTGATGGCTTGTTCTGTGCCAAGATTTTCGGGCCCATCAAGGATTATGAATGTTTGTGCGGCAAATACAAACGTCTGAAGCATCGTGGCGTTATCTGTGAAAAATGCGGCGTGGAAGTCACGCTGGCCAAAGTGCGTCGTGACCGTATGGGACACATCGAGCTTGCCAGTCCGGTAGCACATATCTGGTTCTTGCGTTCCCTGCCTTCGCGCATGGGTTTGTTGCTGGACATGACGTTGCGTGATATCGAACGTGTACTGTACTTTGAAGCGTTCGTGGTGATTGATCCAGGCATGACGCGCCTGGAACGTGGTCAGTTGTTGTCTGATGAAACCTATCTGGAAGCCATTGAAGAATATGGTGATGAATTTGATGCCCGTATGGGCGCCGAAGCCATTTTTCAATTACTCCATACCATGAACCTGAAAACAGAAGTGGTCAAGCTGCGTGAAGATATTCCCGGCACCACCTCTGAAACAAAATCCAAGAAGCTCACCAAGCGTCTGAAACTCATGGAAGCCTTTCTGGAATCAGGCAATAACCCTGAATGGATGGTGATGACGGTGTTGCCGGTGTTGCCGCCTGAATTGCGCCCCCTGGTGCCGCTCGACGGCGGACGTTTTGCAACGTCTGATTTGAACGACTTGTATCGTCGGGTGATTAACCGTAACAACCGTTTGAAGCGTTTGCTTGATTTAAGTGCGCCTGACATTATCGTGCGTAACGAAAAACGCATGCTGCAGGAGTCGGTGGATGCCTTGCTGGATAACGGTCGTCGCGGCAAGGCGATTACCGGTTCCAACAAGCGTCCGCTGAAATCTCTTGCGGACATGATCAAGGGTAAGCAAGGTCGCTTCCGCCAGAATCTTCTCGGCAAGCGCGTTGATTACTCAGGTCGTTCCGTGATTGTAGTGGGGCCAACGTTGCGTCTCCATCAGTGTGGCCTGCCAAAGAAAATGGCACTG
This sequence comes from Gammaproteobacteria bacterium, assembly GCA_023266055.1. Classification (GTDB taxonomy): domain Bacteria; phylum Pseudomonadota; class Gammaproteobacteria; family Ga007554. Next base: position 9,334 of record JAHFRW010000011.1, read on the forward strand.
GAACTATTCAAGCCATTTATTTTCAGTAAACTGGAGCGCCGGGGTCTGGCGACAACCATCAAGGCTGCCAAGAAACTGGTGGAACGTGAAGGGCCTGAGGTATGGGATATTCTCGAAGAAGTCATTCGCGAGCACCCGGTATTGCTTAACCGTGCACCTACTTTGCATCGTCTGGGTATTCAGGCGTTCGAACCTGTGTTGATTGAAGGTAAGGCCATACAGTTGCATCCACTGGTATGTACCGCATTTAACGCCGACTTTGACGGTGACCAGATGGCAGTGCACGTACCGTTATCGCTGGAAGCGCAGCTTGAAGCGCGTACCTTGATGATGTCCACCAATAACGTATTATCACCTGCCAACGGTGAACCAATTATTGTGCCATCGCAGGACGTGGTACTGGGCCTTTATTACATGTCACGTGAGAAAATCAACGCGCGTGGCGAAGGTATGATCTTCTCGGATACCGCAGAAGTGCATCGTGCCTACGAAACCCGTACCGTTGAATTGCAAGCCAAGGTTACGGTACGGATTCGTGAGACCACCATGGATGCGCAAGGTGTGAAGCGTGCCGGGGTGCGCCGTGTCAACACCACGGTGGGACGCGCCTTGTTGTCTGACATTTTGCCGGATGGCATGCCGTTTGAGCTGATCAACCAGAACATGACCAAGAAAGCCATCTCGCGCCTGATCAACTCATGCTACCGTTTGCTGGGTTTGAAAGAAGCCGTGGTGTTCGCCGATCAATTAATGTATACCGGTTTTGCCTATGCAACACGGTCAGGTGTGTCGATTGGTGTGGATGATATGGTGGTGCCCGATGAAAAAGCGGGCATCATCAGTGCGGCCGAGCAGGAAGTAAAGGAAATCGAAAACCAGTACACCTCGGGTCTGGTGACCAACGGCGAACGCTACAACAAGGTCGTCGATATCTGGTCGCATACCAACGACCAGGTGGCCAAGGCGATGATGGACAAGCTGGGTTCGGATGTAGTGACCGATGCCTCAGGCAAGCCGGTCAAGCAGCCGTCCTTTAACTCCATCTACATGATGGCCGATTCGGGTGCACGTGGTAGCGCAGCACAGATTCGTCAGTTAGCAGGTATGCGCGGTCTGATGGCCAAGCCGGATGGCTCGATCATTGAAACACCCATTACCGCCAATTTCCGTGAAGGGTTGGACGTGTTGCAGTACTTTATTTCAACCCACGGTGCACGTAAAGGTTTGGCCGATACCGCACTGAAGACTGCGAACTCAGGTTATCTGACACGTCGTCTGGTGGACGTGGCGCAGGACATGGTGATCTCGGAACCTGATTGCGGCACTATCCATGGCTTGCTGATGGCGCCTCTGATTGAAGGAGGTGACGTAGTTGAGCCGTTGCGTGAACGTGTGCTGGGTCGTGTGCTGGTGACGGATGTCATTCGGCCGGGTTCGGCAACGGACGTGGCGGTGCCTGCAGGTACGTTGCTTGATGAAGCGTGGGTAGACAAGCTTGAAGAGATGAGCATTGACCAGGTGAAGGTGCGTTCACCGATTACCTGCGAAACGCGTTACGGCATTTGCGCGGCGTGCTACGGACGTGATCTGGCGCGCGGTCATCGCATCAACATCGGTGAGGCGGTGGGCGTGATTGCAGCGCAGTCGATTGGTGAGCCGGGTACCCAGCTCACCATGCGTACCTTCCATATCGGTGGTGCGGCATCGCGTTCTGCGGCAGTCAATTGCGTTGAACTGAAAACCAAAGGTAAGGTGCGTCTGCATAACATCAAGCTGGTGCAACATGCCAGTGGTAATAACGTTGCCGTGTCACGTTCGGGCGAACTGACCATGGTTGATGACTTTGGTCGTGAGCGCGAGCGTTACAAAATCCCTTACGGTGCAGTGTTGACCGTGAGTGATGGTGATATGGTGCAGGCCGGGCAGATCGTGGCCAACTGGGATCCGCATACCCATCCCGTGGTGACCGAAGTGGCAGGCCGCATCAAATTCAGTGATGTGATTGAAGGTGTTACGGTACAGCGTCAAACCGACGAAATGACCGGGCTGAGCAGCCAGGTGGTTATTGATCCGAAGCAGCGCGGTGGTGCTACCAAAGACCTGCGTCCCATGCTGAAACTGGTGGATGCACAAGGCAATGATCTACGTCTTGCCGGTACTGATATCCCGGCAATTTACTTCCTGCCAGCGGGCGCTATTATCACGTTGGAAGATGGTGCCGCAGTGGGCGTGGGTGATGTTATTGCACGTATTCCGCAGGAAACCACCAAAACCCGTGATATCACGGGAGGGTTGCCGCGTGTGGCTGACTTGTTTGAAGCTCGCAAGCCGAAAGATCCGGCAGCACTCGCTGAAATTTCCGGGACAGTCAGTTTCGGCAAGGAAACCAAGGGCAAGCGTCGTTTGGTGATTACGCCAAAAGAAGGTGATGTGCATGAGGAATTGATTCCGAAATGGCGTCACGTCACGGTGTTTGAGGGTGAAAGCGTGGAGCGTGGTGAAACCATCGTTGATGGCGCACCTGATCCACATGACATCCTGCGTCTGCTGGGCATACCACCGCTGGCTAACTACATTGTTAACGAAGTGCAGGATGTGTATCGCTTGCAGGGCGTAAAAATCAATGACAAGCACATTGAAGTTATTGTGCGCCAGATGTTACGCAAGGTGGAAATTCGCAATCCGGGTGAGACCAAATTCATCAAGGGTGAGCAGATGGATCGTGCGCGTGTTCTTGAAGAAAACGAGCGTGTTCTGGTTGAGGGTAAAATGCCTGCGACCTGCGAAACCTTGTTGCTGGGTATTACCAAGGCCTCTCTGGCTACGGAGTCCTTCATCTCGGCCGCCTCGTTCCAGGAGACCACTCGTGTACTTACCGAAGCCTCTGTCAGTGGCAAATGTGACGACTTGCGTGGTCTGAAAGAAAACGTCATTGTAGGACGTTTGATTCCAGCCGGTACTGGCTTGGCGTATCACAACGAACGTCGTCGTGTACGCAGTCGCGACAAGGAAGAAGCTGCACAGGCCAAGATGGCACATGCTGCAACAGCAGAGCAAGCGTTTAAGGCACCCGTAGGGGCATAAACAAACCACATTGTTTAGGAGTGGCTGATCCAGGGGCTAGTGCAGGTAACTGCACTGGCCCTTATTTTTGGGTGTATGCGATGACAAGCGTTGTCGGGCGTGGGTGTCAGTCGGTGCTTAGACTGGCCAATGTCCATTGGATCAGGCGTTTCAGCAGATTGCCCCCCCATCGACCACCACCACCGTGCCGGTGGAGTATGCGCTCACAAACAGGTACAGGTAAGCATCAGCAATGTCACCTGCCGTGCCAAGTCGATTCAGCGGTAAGGTGGGCGATAATGTTCTGACGTATTGGGTGCGATCGGGTGTTGGCGGATCGGTATCTACAAAGCCTGGACAAACCGTGTTTACCCGAACGGGTGCAAGCTCCATAGCGATTACTTTGGCAAGCGCTTCAGTTGCTGCATTCATGGCGCTGATAGCCGAGTAGCCGATATATCCACGGTGAGCAGCGATGCCTGATGTGAATGTGATAGAGCCATTTTGCCGGATATATTGCGCGCCATGTTGTGCCAACCGAAATTGCCCCCAGAATTTGGCATCAAAAGCAGCCATGGCTGCTTTTGACCCGGTTTCGAGAAATCGCCCAGCGGGTAATGAAGGTTTGATGGTTATTGCCAGATGATCGAAGTGGCCGATACGTCGAAAAAAATCTTCGACAGACTGTTCATCCGTCGCATCAACTACTTCAGTCTGTACAGGGGTGCCGAGTTGCCGGGCGGCAGTCTGGAGCTTTTCACTGGAGCGAGAAGCGATAACAACCTGTGCGCCAGCATTCAGTGCTTTTTGCGTTATTGCGTAGCCGATACCGGAGCTGCCGCCCACCAGCACCACTTTTTTATTTTTGAGCATGATTTATACCTTGCATAGCCTGTTGTCCAATTGCATGGGAATTGTGACAACACCCTTTCGTTCTTGTGGTCCTGATTGTGCCAAAAAGCCAAAGGATTCATATACAGATTGAGCATATCTTGAAGCGTTTACCGTGAATATGCCGGGGTTACCTGCCATCTTGCAATGCTGCATGGCTACGCCCCATAATTGCCGGGCAATACCTTTTCTCTGAAATACTTCATCGACAAACAAGTGGTATAAATGCACATTATCTTTCATGCCAATGATGCCGACAATATTTCCATTGATCTCTGCGAGATGATAGCGTAACCCCGATTCAATGAGTTGTCTGATGCCATCAACCATCATGGATTTCAGGAGCGCATCACCGGCTTCAGCGGGAAACCCGGGGGTCACATATTTCCCGGAAAGAGAGCACGCAAGACTACTTATCGCCTGTGCATCACTTAACGTTGCTTCCCTGATTTTCATTTTACAGGCTACCCGTCACCAAGCTTTCATAATGTTAGGCATACGCCTACTCGAATACAGGGCGCATGAAAGAGCGTTCATAGCTAATGAAACATTGGGTCTCTTCGTAGTAGCGCATGGCAGCCTGGCATTCTGGATCATGGGCGGCTGTGGTGCGATAGGTTTCATAGGCGGCAAGCGAAGGAAACGAAAACAGGGCAAAGGCGATATTATTGGCGCCTTCGTGAGGCATAAAGTAGCCATGATGTTTGCCGCCGAATTTTTTCACCAGCGGTATCCACATCTTTCCGTAGGTCTCAAATTCCCTGCGCTTGAAGGGATCGATCACGTAGCGAAGATAGCAGGTAATCATGACATTCTCCTTTCGTTTCAACTCCGCAAATAGCGGGATACGTTGCTGCAATAGGGTGTGTTGTCTTTCAAGGCGGGCATGCCCGCCTGTCATCATGTCTCTGTCTGGCGAGCCCCCAGTTTCTTCTCCCATGCCAACGATGTCTCCACAATCACGGCCAGATCATCGTAACGGGGTTGCCAGCCGAGCATATTGCGAACGCGATCTGCTTTGGCCACCAGCATGGGTGGGTCACCGGCGCGACGGGGCATTTCCTGAATGGTGAAGGGCTTGCCGTGTACGTGCTGCACGGTATCAAGCACTTCACGCACGCTGTAGCCATGACCATAACCGCAATTCAACGTAGTGGAATGGCCACCATTGCGCAAATAGGTGAGCGCTTGCAGATGCGCATCGGCGAGATCTTCAACGTGAATATAGTCGCGCACGCCGGTACCATCGGGTGTGGGATAATCCGTGCCGAAAATCGAGACGTGAGGGCGTTTGCCGAGCGCGGTTTCACAGGCGACCTTGATCAACAGTGTGGCATCGCGCGTGGATTGGCCGATGCGTCCTTGCGGATCAGAGCCAGCGACGTTGAAGTAGCGCAGTACCACGTGACGTAAATCGGTGACGGCGCTTAAGTCACGTAGCATCATTTCGCTCATCAGTTTTGAGGTACCATAGGCATTGATGGGTGCAGTGGGCGTGTCTTCACTCGCCATTGGGCTGTCAGGCATGCCGTACACGGCAGCGGTGGAAGAAAAAATAAAATGCTTGATGCCTGCTTCGCTGCAACATTGCAGCAGGCTGCGGGTGTTGCTGGTGTTGTTACCGTAATATTTCAGGGGGTTGCTCACCGATTCAGGTACCACGGTATGCGCGGCAAAGTGCAGCACGGATTCAATTTCATGTTCGCGCAGCACACGCGCTACCAGTTCGCGATCGCCTGTGTCACCGACAATTAGTTTACCGTAGAGGACGGATTCGGCAAAGCCGCTGTAGAGGTTGTCGAGGACGACAATGCGTTCATCGGCTTCGCCGAGCTGTCGTACGACATGGCTGCCGATATAACCCGCTCCGCCTGTTACCAATACGCCTTTTTTTGACATGAAATCGTTCCTTTTTATGTGTCAGATGCCCCATTGTGCAAATGACAATTTAACCAGAGTACGCCTGAAAAATCATTATATTGCATTTCAGGGGCTATTTTTGGGAATTGTTGCAGCCAAAATTGAACAGGGTGGGGTACAACGGTATAATAACGGATTATACCTGTTGCTGGAGCGAATCGTATGTCTGACGTCAAAAAAGTGGTGCTGGCCTATTCGGGCGGGTTGGATACCTCGGTTATCCTCAAGTGGCTGCAGGATACCTATGGTTGTGAGGTGGTGACATTTACCGCAGATATCGGTCAGGGTGAAGAGCTGGAGCCGGCGCGCGCCAAGGCGCAGCAGATGGGTGTTAAGGAGATTTATATTGACGATTTGCGCGAGGAGTTTGCGCGTGATTTCGTGTTTCCGATGTTTCGTGCCAATGCGATTTATGAAGGTGAATATCTGCTCGGTACTTCCATTGCACGCCCGTTGATTGCCAAACGTCAGATCGAAATTGCCATGGCCACCCAGGCCGATGCCGTGTCGCATGGCGCCACTGGCAAGGGTAACGATCAGGTGCGCTTTGAGCTGGGTTATTATGCGCTCAAGCCTGATGTGCAGGTGATTGCACCGTGGCGTGAGTGGGATTTGAATTCACGCGAAAAACTGTTGGCGTACGCCGAAAAAAATGGTATTCCGGTGGAGAAAAAGCGCGGCAAGCAATCACCATATTCCATGGATGCCAATCTGCTGCATATTTCCTATGAAGGCGGTGTGCTGGAAGATCCGTGGGCTGAAGCGGAAGACAGTATGTGGTTGTGGTCTGTGCCACCAGAGCAGGCCCCTGACAAGCCCACTTACATTGAATTAACCTACGCCAGCGGCGATATTGTTGCCATTGATGGTGAGGCCATGAGTCCTGCCACGGTGCTGGCTACGTTGAATCGTTTGGGTGGCAGGAATGGTATTGGTCGTCTGGATATTGTCGAAAATCGTTATGTGGGTATGAAGTCCCGTGGATGTTATGAGACACCGGGCGGCACTATTATGTTACGTGCACACCGCGCGATTGAGTCGATTACGCTGGATCGTGAAGTAGCGCATCTGAAAGACGAGCTTATGCCGCGTTACGCCAGTTTGATTTATACCGGCTACTGGTGGAGCCCGGAGCGTAAACTGCTGCAGCAGATGATTGATGCCTCCCAGTCCAGTGTGAATGGTGTGGTGCGACTCAAATTGTACAAGGGTAATGTGACTGTTGTCGGGCGCAAGTCCGAAAGTGATTCGTTGTTTGATCCTGCCATTGCGACGTTTGAGGATGACGCGGGTGCCTATAATCAGGCCGATGCGGGTGGTTTTATCAAACTGAATGCGTTGCGTATGCGTATTGCCGCCAAACTACATGCGCGTCCGCGCAAAACCTGAGGGAACGTAAGTCATGAGTTTTAAAAATGTCGAGATTAAAAAGAAGGCTAACGTCTACCACGATGGCAAAGTCACCAGCCGTACCTTCATTACCTCTGCGGGTGAAATGAAAACCCTGGGTGTGATGTTGCCGGGTACGTACCGTTTCAGCACGCAGGCGTCTGAAGTGGTGGATGTTACACAAGGCCATTGCCGTGTCAAACGGGCTGATAGTCAAGCCTGGGAAAGCTATGAGGCCGGGCAGAGTTTCGATATCCCCGCCAACTCACACTTTGATGTTGAAGTGACGGCGTTGCTGGATTACGTGTGTCACTTTGGACCGATTACATCTTAATCGTAAGCAAAGGAATAATGTTTCCGCACGGCGCGTCGGCCGCTCCTGTCTTTGCCGGCGTGCCACCCTCGGGGGTGACCATGACGTCACCTTCGAGAAAATAACAGGTTTCCGTGCTGTCGTACATCCAGGGAAATGCCGACACTTCCTTGATCCAGGTGGGTCACTGTGTGACGTTCAGATCCGATCAGCCAGCTGTTGTGGTGACGGATTTTTATTCACGAGAATCGTGTTCATGTTTTATTCCTTGGATGATTTTTTTAAACGAAATAACGCGGAAATATCTTCGTCGCCGTAACCGGCTGCCATCAGTTTTTCATAGTGTATGAGGGTCATTTCGGTCACAGGCAGTGGCAGGTTTGCTTCATGTGCCATACGTGTGCAGATAGCCAGATCCTTGTGATGCAGCGCTACCTTGAAGCCTGGCGCGTAGTGGTTGTTCGTCATGGTTGCGCCGCGATGATTGAGAAACCAGTTACCTGCCGCGCCACCGCCGACGACATCAATCACTTTTTCCAGTGGTAATTGCATCGCCCGGGCAAAGCTCAGTGCTTCTGTTACGGCCTGATTAATGCCCGCGGCCATGATTTGATTCACGGCTTTGGTGGCCTGTCCGCTGCCTGACGGCCCCATATACACAATGCGTTTGGCAATGGCCTGCAGCGTGGTGCGGATTTTTTCCAGCGCGGCAGCATCGCCGCCCACCATCATCACCAGGCCTACGTTTTTTGCGCCCTCTACACCGCCGCTGACCGGGGCATCCAGAAACTGCGCCCCTTTGGATGCGACCTGTTGCGCCATCGCGCGTGCGGTGTCCGCGCCTATTGTGGAGGTATCCACAATAATGGTGTTCGGGGCAAGCACCGGTAGCATTTCATCTATCATCTGCCGCACATCCGCATCGGCAGAGACGCAGATCAGTATCAGGTCACACTGCGCCGCCAACGCGGCCGGGCTGCTGGCAATGTTCAGAGGGTTGCATTGCGTTGCCAGCGTATCCGCAACGGCGCGTGTGCGGTTCCAGACGCCGGTCAGATGCCCTGCTTTGTACAGATTAATGGCAATGGGAAACCCCATGGCGCCGAGTCCTATTATGCCGGTTCTCATTGGCGGTGCTCCTTAGGGTGGGATCAGGATATTCTACTTGAGCCTGATCGAGGTCGGTGATATTTTGATATACGATGAATTGGTTGCCAGGAGTTACCCATGTTGCGTATTAGCTATCTTTTTGTGCCTTTTGTATCGTCAATGTTGCTGATCGGGTGTTCGGGAGGACAGTCAGACGGCAAAGTTCAGCAGGCGGGGGCGTTTTTTCTGTCGGTGAATACAATACCTAATCCACCGGAGGTGGGAAGCAGTGCCGAAGTGGTTGTCACGATCAAGGCGGATGATCAACCCAGCAGCCATTGCAAGGTGGAATTTCGGCAATTCATGCCGGAGATGGAAATGAGTAGTGATAAAGCCGTTTATACCATGGTGCAGGAAGGCGCCAGTGGCGTCTACAAGGCACGTGGTGGCGAGTTTTCAATGGGCGGTGAGTGGGTGCTGGAATTCAGCCTGGCGTGCGACGGCAAGGCCCAGACGGTGAAGTTTCCCTATAGTCTCAAATGGCCGGAGTAGGTGTGCGGTGCCAGGGAAGTTCTGAAGAATTTCATCCTGAGATTTTTCAGGATATGAACAGCAAAAATATGGCCATCAAAGATTATTATGGGTGTTTTTTTCCGGTTAAATCACACCCCGCAACTGGGGGAAGACCGCCATTGTCTGTCCTGATTATAGAGCCAAACAGTAGCGGCAGGGAAGTGCCATACTTTAATTCTCTTGTATTCCTTATTTATGGTGAGAAATATAGCGGGTTTATAGGTAATAAAGCGCCAAGTGCATTGACGTGGCAAAGGGAGCTTGCTATAACGAGAAATCAGTTTTATGTGCTCATGAAGACATGGGTGGGGTGGTACAGGGTGTCAGAATTCTAACAAAGGGCTGGGTCTATGGTAATGTTAAAAAAGGTAAGCGGTTTATTTGCATTGTTTTCACTGGTATTTTTTACTCAAAACGTGTTGGCGGCGGGTGCACCCATTGGTGATCCTGTCGCAGGTGCGGACAAGTCGGGATTGTGTCAGGGGTGTCATGGCGCGACTGGTAACAGTGAAAGTGCGGACTTTCCTCGTCTGGCAGGCCAATATGCTGGTTATATCGTCAAACAAATCAAGGATTTCAAGAGTGGGGTGCGTGCCAATAACGATACCATGGCAGGCATGGCTGCCACAGTGGAGAGTGTGCAGGACATGAAGGATATTGCCAGTTATTTTGCGCAGCAGAAGATGGCGTCGGAACCTTTGCACAAGCCGAACAAGAAACTGGCTGAAAAAGGCGAGGAAATTTTTACCAAGGGGCGTCCTGAAAAGGATCTGTATGCGTGCATTAACTGTCATGGTGAGCGCGGCAAGGGCAAGGCAGGCACTATTTCTACCTTCCCCGTGATCGGTGGTCAGCATAAGGATTATATTATTAAGGAACTACAGGATTTGCAGTCGGGTTTACGGGCTAATGATCCAGCCGGGATGATGGCTGATATTGCCAAGAAACTGAGTGCTGATGAGGTTGAGGCGGTGGCAGAGTATCTGTCGTTGCAGCTCGCGCCTAATGATAAGGACAAGAAATAGATTAATCTGGCAACCATGCCGTGGTTTCACAAAAACGGGCCTTTCGGCCCGTTTTTCGTTTGCGGAGTATTCAACCCTTGATATGCCCCGATGGTCCGTCTAGTGGAACAGGCTATGTTTGCCCGAAATGCTGCCGCCCCTGATCATGCCGCCCAGGCCGGCATTTTCGAGTATGGTGTTGATGCAGATCCGAATGGCATTGGCGTCATCCAGGGTCAGCACCTGAGCGAGCATGTCTTGTGCCTGGGTGCGGGTAAAGTTACGTATGACCCACTTTACACGTGACAGGCTTGCAGCGCTCATGCTGAGGCTGTCGATGCCCATGCCCATCAGTAACAGGGCCGCCGCCGGGTCTCCGGCCATTTCACCGCAGACACTCACAGGGGTATTTTGCTTGTGCGCCCCCTGTATTATTTGCACCAGGGCATGGATGACCGCGGGATGCAGTGAATCATACAGGTTGGCGACTTGTGGATTATTGCGATCAACCGCGAGCAGGTATTGGGTGAGATCGTTGGTGCCGATGGAAAGAAAATCGACGCGCCTGGCCAGTGCTTCCGCCTGGTATGCAGCAGACGGGACCTCCACCATGACACCGACACGGGGGCGTTCGATGGTTTCGCCCGCGTCACATAATTCCTGCCGGGCGCGGTTGAGCAGCACGAGGGCTTCGTCAACTTCCGTGACACGGCTGATCATGGGCAACAGAATATGCAGATTATTCAGACCGACACTGGCACGTAACATGGCGCGCAGCTGGGAAAGGAAAATTTCCGGGTGGTCAAGGGTGATGCGTATACCGCGCCAGCCGAGAAAAGGGTTGTCTTCGTTGATCGGGAAGTAGGGAAGCTCCTTGTCGCCGCCGATGTCCAGAGTGCGTAATGTGACAGGGCGGGGCGCGTAGGCTTCCAGTACCTGGCGGTAGACGCGGCGCTGTTCTTCCTCGCTGGGAAATCGCTGGCGGATCATGAAGGGCACTTCAGTGCGGTACAGGCCGATGCCTTCGGCGCCACTGTTGAGTGACGAGGCCACGTCAGACAGTAACCCGGTGTTGGCGTACAGAGGGATGCGCAAGCCGTCCTGGGTAATGGCGGGCAAGTCACGCAATTCTGCAAGGCCGGCAGTCAGTTGTTTTTCTTCGCGCAGCAGGCGATCGTATTCGGCACGCAAGGCGGGGGAGGGCTGTACATAAACCTTGCCCAGATAGCCGTCGACGATCAGTTCGCGCCCATCCATGCGCGCCACGGGCAGGTCACCTGCACCGACAACCGCAGGAACGCCGAGTGCGCGTGCCAGAATGGCAACATGCGAGGAGCTGGAGCCGCGTGCTGAAATAACCCCCTTTAATTTTTCGCCGGGTACTTCTGCAAGCATGGTAGCCGTGATTTCTTCGCCGACTAAAATGGTATTGTCGGGATAAGGCGGTGCGTTACGTTTGCCACTTTGCAGGCATACAAGAATACGTCGTCCGAGATCACGCACGTCTTCGGCACGTTCACGGATGTATGGGTCGTCCATTTCATCAAAAATACGTGCGTGCTCGTTGACGGTTTCACGCAGCGCACCTGATGCCCAGCTGCCTGTGCGAATGCGATCCAGTGTATTGTTGATCAGGGTGTCACTGCCGAGCATCAGCCGGTAAGCGTCAAACAGGGCGCGGTCTTCCACGCTGAGCTTGGGGCTGAGGCGCAGGCCCAGAGCGGCCATATCATCCTGTACGCTTTTCACGGCGGCCATAAAGGTGGCAATTTCAGCGTCAATGTGGGTAATTGTACGGTCAGGAATAGCGTCCAGATCGGCGGGTGGGTATACCACCATGGCGGTGCCGATGGCGATACCCGGCGCACCGGGCAGACCTTCCAGAGCGCGTCCATCGTGGTTATTGCCTTGCAACAGGCCACGGCCAGATATTTGAATGGCACCAATGACTTCGGCGTGAGCGATAGCCCCCGAGAGCTGGGCCGCGACTGTGACCAGAAAGGCCACTTCATTTTCTTCAAAACGCCGCTGTGCATGTTGCCGCACCACCACGATGCCGAGTACTTTGCGGTGATGAATGATGGGTACGCCCAGAAAGGCGTGGTAACGGTCTTCGCCTGTTTCCGCAATGAAAAGATAGCGTGGATGATCGGTGGCATTGTCAATATTCAACGGTTCCGCCGTTTCGACGACGACGCTGATAATGCCTTCACCCGGCGCAAGACGTACGCGACCGATGGCCTCAGGGTTCAAGCCGTCACTGGCCATCAGTACATAATGCTGGGTGTCCGAGTCTGCCAGGTACACGGAGCAGACCTCCACCGCCATGGACTGCTTGACGCGTTTGACGATGATAGACAACGCCTGCTCAAGATCCTGAGCAGCGTTTACTTCCTGGATGATGCGGCGCAATATGTCTAACATGAAGGTTGGATGCCCGCGTATCCGTTGAGTGCGTAGGGAAAACTGTTGCTTTACCGGTTAATGAAATTAACCGTGTCGCCGTCTGTTTCAGACGATGACAACGATCAATGTGTCAGAGCGGGTATGGGTGAAGACGCTCCTCCGTGCCTCATATATGACTGTGCTCATCTTGGTTGAAGAAATGTTAGCGCTTGAGGCTGTGCTGCGCACGCTCTTCAAACGCCCGGTTTGTTTCAACAGATGTTTTTTTCTGTGAGGCGCTGGTCTGTAGCAAGGGTGCCAGTTCGTGCAGGGCACGTTGATATACACGACGTTTGAACGACACAATTTCACGTAATGGATGCCAGTAGGTTACCCAGCGCCAGGCATCAAACTCGGGTGTGTTGGTGACATCCAAGCGCACCTGGGTCTCTTCACTTATCAGACGTAACATGAACCACACCTGCTTTTGGCCGATGCACACCGGGCTGCACCTGTGACGCACCAGTTTTTCGGGCAGACGATAGCGCAGCCAGCCACGGGTGTGGCCGATAACTTCGACGTCGCGGACTTCCAGGCCAATCTCCTCATGCAACTCGCGGTACATGGCATCCACAGGTGCTTCACACGCCTGGATGCCACCTTGAGGAAATTGCCATGCTTCCTGGCCAATACGCCGAGCCCACAATAGTCGGCCTGCATGGTTGCTTAGAATGATCCCGACATTTGCTCTGTAACCGTCTGTATCAATCACGTTTGCACTACATCTGAATAGGCTGTATATAAGGCATTGTTTCACAAATTCCGGCGCTACGCAATGTAACAAAAATGCCTTATTATGGCCGGGATCAGGTGGAAATTCAGGCAATTACAGGGCGCGCCATGCCAGTAGTAAAATGGTGCCTACGGACACGGTGGCCACGGCGATGATGGCGCCCAGTCCGGCACTGGCTGGAGCGGTAGTAGTACGGTCGGCCAGTCCCCATACCATGCCAAGTTTTATCAGCAGGTTGCCTACGGCAGCAAGGGTAATGCCCAGTACGACAACGGCAGTGGGTATTCCGCCTGAAGCATGTAATTGCGCCATGGATAATGTGACGGCATCAACGCTTACGATACCGGCGATTAATGACAGGGCATATACGCCCATCGCACCATAATGGCTGAAAGTGAGTTGTACCAGTGCAAACAACAGGCCGTAAAGTGCGCCAAACTGTAATACGGTGACCAGATCCAGTGGATTGCTGAACGGGACATCTGTGTGACGGGTGGAGGAGGTAGGGGGTGTGGCACGCATCATGTTAGAATGGTTGCGCCATGCCAGCCATGCGCCTGTCAGCATGGTGGGTAGAAAAAGCACCATGGTGATGGGAAGGAGCGCGGGTTGTACGATAGCGACTTCCAGCAGCAAGCGCAGAAACATGACGGTGGAAGCGGCAATAATGCCGGTGACGATGCTGGTCGAAAGGTCAGGCCGGGTATGGCTGAGGCGTGATAAGGCCAGCGTGATGGCCGTAGAACTGATCAAGCCGCCAAAGAGTGCAGTGAGCATGAGATGTCGACGTTGACCCGCTGCCCGCATGCCAAAGTAGCCAATACAGGCAATGCCTGTGACCAGCAGTATCATTGACCAGATTTGTCGGGGATTGATGTTAAGCGGTGTATATTCCTGGTTCGGCAGAATAAGATAGGCTACCATCGCCAGCAGCACAAATTTGCCGAGAATGGTCATGTCACTGGCGGTTTTGCGGTGCTCGCCACCACTGTTGCCGGAGCGTATGCCTAGCACCAGCGTGGTAACAACGGCGATCACCAGGGGTGCAACCCACTCGCCGGTGGCGATGATGCCACCCAGCAGCCAGCACAGCAGGATGGACACTTCCTGGGTGATGCCCGTGGAGCCACTGATGATGCTGTTGCGAATAAATACGGCGGTGACGAGGATGCCGAGCACAGCCAGCCCCAGCAGGAACACCCACTGGGACGGCCACCAGTGCATGGTCATGAAACCGCCCATGGCGATCAGGGGGAGTGTGCCTATGCCGCTGAAATGACGGTTGCCGGAGTTCGGTGGATTATCCTGCTCAAGGCCGATTAACAGGCCGATGATGAGCGCGAGCATCAGTGATATTGTCCAGGTCGGAATGAATTCCAGTGAAAGCATGAAGTTGCAATACTCCAGTGTTAGGATTTCGAGTATAGTCTGGCAGTTTAACCTAAATAATGATAATTAGTATCAAATACGCCTTTTAAAATTTCAGGGTGAGGGGATGACATAAAATAATGACAACGACGATGAAAATTCTAATAAGTAATGATGATGGTTATCTTGCCCCGGGTTTAATCTGTCTGGCGGCGGTGTTGCGTGAGGTCGCGCAGGTGACCGTCATTGCGCCGGATCGTGATCGTAGCGGTGCCAGTAACTCTTTGACACTGTCGCGGCCAATACGTGCCACGCAGGCTGAAAACGGTTTTTTGCGTGTTGATGGTACGCCGACGGATTGTGTACATCTGGCGATCACCGGCCTGCTTGATTACGAGCCTGACATGGTGGTGTCGGGTATTAATGCAGGTGCCAATCTGGGTGATGATGTACTGTATTCCGGCACGGTAGCAGCGGCGATGGAAGGGCGTTTTCTGGGGTTCCCGGCTCTGGCGGTGTCGCTGGCCGGACAGGAACTGCAACATTACGAGACAGCAGCACGGGTGGTGAAAAACCTTTTGGGTCATTTACGCATGGATCCGTTGCCCGCGGATACGATCCTGAATGTGAATGTGCCGGATGTGCCGTGGGAGCAACTGGAAGGTTTTGAGGCCACCCGCCTGGGACATCGGCATAAATCCGAGCCGGTGATCAAAAGCCTCGATCCACGTGGGCGCGACATTTATTGGGTAGGCCCTGCAGGTCCCGAGCAGGATGCCGGGCCGGGTACAGATTTTCATGCGATTAAAAATCGGCGTGTTTCAATCACCCCGATTCAGGTCGATTTAACACGCTATTCCGCGCTGGATAAAGTCGCCAGCTGGCTCACCGGGTTAAAGCAGGTATGAAGCATCAGCATATCGGTATAGGCATGACCTCACAACGCACCCGCGAACGCCTGATTCAACGTTTGCAGGAAGAAGGTATACGCAATATGGCATTACTCGAAATCATGCGCAGTACGCCGCGTCATATTTTTGTGGACGAAGCACTGGCGAGCCGTGCCTACGAAGATACGGCGTTACCCATTGGGCATGGTCAGACCATTTCACAGCCGTATATTGTGGCACGCATGACGGAAGCGCTGATAGGTACCAATCCCGGTGCGGCACGGCTTGCCAAGGTACTGGAAATCGGCACGGGTTCAGGGTATCAAACCGCTATTCTTGCCAGGCTGGTAGAACAGGTGTACAGCGTGGAACGGATCGACCCTTTGATCAAACTGGCGCGTCAGCGCTTTTCCGAGATGGGGTTGCGCAATATTCGTCTCAAGCACGATGATGGCACTCTGGGCTGGCCCGATTATGCGCTCTACGATGGCATTATCGTCACCGCCGCACCGTCAGAGGTGCCGATGGCATTGCTGGAGCAGTTGGCCATGGGTGGGCGGCTGATTATCCCGGTGGGCGGGCCCGTCGAACCCACCGGCCGTGCTCAAACGTTGTTACGCATTACGCGTACCCCTGAGGGCTACCCGCAGGAAAAACTGGATGCCGTGAGTTTTGTACCGCTGGTGTCGGGCAGAGACTATTCTCACGCATAGCCCTGGCCTGATCCTGTTCAGGAGAGGAACGTGAAGACAGCCACGTATGCCATGGTCTTGATGGTGCTGGGGTCAGTATTGTCCGCCTGTGGTAATCATGTCTATCATCGGGTTGATCGGGGTGACAGCCTGTATTCCATCGGCTGGAAATATGACCAGGATTACCGGCAGGTGGCCGCCTGGAACAATATCCCACCCCCCTACGTGATTTCACCCGGGCAGTGGTTACGTGTCGCCCCGCCCGCGCAAACCACGGCAGGTGCTTCAAGTGTGTCCAGCCGGGGTCAGGCCACCGGGCGCGCGCCAGTGGTTGACAGTAGCCGCTCGGTTGCGACGGCCCCCGTCCCTGCGTCGGTATCCGTCCGCCCCCCTGTCCCTCCGCCATCCGCCAGGGCCTGGCTATGGCCAACCCGGGGCGAGCTGGTACGTGCTTTTTCTGCTGACGAGCCTGGCAAAAAGGGTGTGGATATTCGTGGGCGCCTTGGACAACCCATCCGTTCGGCGGCTGCAGGGCGGGTCGTGTACGGTGGCAGCGGCTTGGCAGCGTACGGTAACCTATTGATTATAAAACATGATGATAATTATCTGACAGCCTATGCCCACAATCATACGTTGCACGTTCAGGAAGGGGATACCGTCACTGCCGGACAGCACATTGCCGACATGGGCAGCAGTGGCGCGGAGCAGGTCATGCTTCATTTTGAAGTACGCTACCAGGGCAAGCCGGTAGATCCGCTCCGTTATTTACCTCCGACAATGCCTTGAATAGCACTCACAAGCCCGGTATGATGGATTATTATTCAAGGGGGGCGGTTTGCCCTTCATGCCAATGGTGCGAGGTGCTATGGTTGCGGCGGCTATTACAATGACCCAGGATCGGCGTGCTCGTGCTGAGCGGCGTTATGGAGCAACGTCACCCTTTAGTCGCTTTGCCTGGCAGGGCAGACGGGGTGGTTCACGGCGTGGGCAGGACACTACCAATAGCTACGTCGACTTATACGAAGCACGTTGGTTTTATGTGGCGGTGGCAGTGTTGTTGCTGAGTTGTACCGATGCCATGCTCACCCTTAACCTGTTACACCTCGGCGCATATGAGGTTAATCCGTTCATGGCATGGTTGCTCAGCATTAATGCCAATCTATTTTTTTTCACCAAACTTGTGTTGACTGCCGGGGGAGTAGTGGTACTGGTAGCCTACAAGAATTTCCGCCTGTTTAATTGCCTGAAAGCCGGGCACGTACTCTATGCAGTTTTAGTGGGGTATGCGTTGCTGATTAAATATGAATTGATGTTATTGTCAGCATAAACATGTTTACAGCCAGAAGATGGCTGCTATCCAGCCTGGTTTCCCAGTAATTTAAAATCATAAACGCACACAAACCTGTACGTAACCTCCCTGCACCAAGTAAAATCCTCTGTAGTTCGTAACCTTTTAACCTTTAAAGAAGATAACCATGCGCGTATCCCGATTTTTATTGTCTACCGTTAAAGAAACCCCCGCCGATGCTGAGGTTATCAGTCATCAATTAATGTTGCGCGCAGGTATGATCCGCAAGCTTGCAGCAGGCCTCTACACCTGGCTACCGCTGGGCTTGCGCGTATTGCGCAAGGTTGAGGCGATTGTGCGTGAAGAGATGGATCGCGCCGGTGCGCAAGAGGTATTGATGCCTGCCGTGCAGCCTGCCGAGTTGTGGCAGGAGTCAGGCCGGTGGAATCAATACGGGGCAGAACTGCTGCGCATCAAGGATCGCCATCACCGTGAATTCTGTTTTGGGCCGACTCATGAAGAGGTCATCACCGATGTAATACGCCGTGAAATTCGCAGCTATAAACAACTGCCCGCCAATTTTTACCAGATCCAGACCAAGTTCCGCGACGAAACCCGCCCACGTTTCGGCGTGATGCGCGCGCGTGAATTTATCATGAAAGATGCTTACTCATTTCATCTTGATCTTGCTTCATTGCAAGAAACCTATGACTTGATGCACAGCACGTATTCACGTATTTTTACGTGTCTGGGGTTGCAGTTCCGTGCCGTAGAGGCTGACACCGGCAGTATCGGTGGTCGTTCTTCGCATGAATTTCATGTGCTGGCAGATTCGGGTGAAGACGCGATAGCTTTTTGCGACACCTGTGATTATGCCGCCAATGTTGAAATGGCAGTCAGCCGGTTACCTGCACCGTCACACGAAGCCGTGCGCGCCAAGGAAAAAGTCACTACGCCCGGCATTCGCACGGTGGATGAACAAGCCACAATGCTTGGCATTTCACATGAGCGCATTGTTAAAAGTATTGTTGTCATGGCTGACGATAAACCGGCGGTATTTTTCATCTGCGGTAGTGATGACCTCAACACCATCAAGGCCGCCCATGCGTTGGGTGCCATCACATTACGTCTTGCAGAAGCCGCCGAAGTACTGGCCGTCACAGGTGCGCCAGTGGGGTTTGTCGGGCCATTGAATTTGCCAGCAACGCTGACAGTGATTGTCGATTCCCAGGCCGCGCAGACACACAATTTTTCCAGCGGTGCGAATCAAGTGGATTATCATTGGATCAATCTCAACTGGGGCGTGGATGTGCCGTTACCGACAGTGGCTGATGTGCGCAGTGTGTGCATTGGTGAACAATGCCCCCGCTGTGATGGACACTTGTCGATTCGCCGTGGCATCGAAGTTGGCCACATTTTTCAGCTGGGTACCAAATACAGCCAGGCATTGAACGCCACGTGTCTGGATGAGCAGGGCAAGGCCACAGTGATGACCATGGGTTGTTACGGCATCGGCGTGTCGCGCATTGTCGCTTCAGCCATTGAGCAAAACAATGACGCGCAGGGTATCATCTGGCCAAATTCCATTGCGCCGTTTCATGTCGCTTTGTTACCCATGAACATGCATAAATCCTATCGTGTGCGTGAGGCTGCGGAAAAATTATATGATGAATTATGCGCCGCCGGCATTGAGGTATTATTTGATGACCGCAAAGAGCGCCCCGGCGTGATGTTTGCCGACATGGAGCTGATTGGCATTCCGTATCGTCTGGTGCTGGGTGAGCGTGGTCTTGATGAAGGTGTCATCGAATACAAGGAACGCCGCACCAACACTGGCCAGAATATTGGGTTAGCGGACGTAGTGGCATTCATGCAAGCGCAATTGACGCAGTGATCCGGCTTTATTAGCGTGATCATAATCACCCCCAGCCTGTCCATTGACGAAGATGAGCTGCACGAAGATTTCGTGCGTTCATCAGGCCCAGGCGGCCAAAACGTCAACAAGGTTTCCACTGCGGTGCAATTACGTTTTGACGTGGCGCGTTCACTTTCATTACCGGATGATGTGCGCGCACGTCTCATAAAGTTATCCGGCAATAGAATCACCGCCGAAGGTGTATTGATTATTGAAGCACAACAGTTTCGTTCCCAGGTGCGCAACCGGCAGGATGCGCAGGATCGTCTGGTGGAGTTGATACGCAAAGCCACCCAAAAACCCAAGCCCCGCAAGAAAACCAAACCCACCTTCGCCTCGAAACTGCGTCGCTTGGATTCCAAGAAAAAGCGTGGTCAATCCAAGCGTTTGCGCGGTTCAAGCATTGATTCCGAGTGAATTTTTAAAAAGCGATTGAGTCATCGGGCGCGCGGTACTCACCTGAAAATCCAAACCCAGCTTGTCCCCCCGCCTCTGGCGCATTTAATAAAACCACCATATTGAGCCGATAAGCTATCAGCACGACCCATTCGTATGGGAGGCGTTCTATTGCAAAATATTTAGATGTTGTCTAAAAGGTCGGGTCAGGCAGATTTTGCTTCTGATAGTGATGGGGTTCTATTGTCTTTCTTTCTCAAGGAAGATCAAATGGGTAAGATATTATGCGTACGCTGAATGCTGTGCTGACAATCTGTTGGATTGGAGTAATGCTGGTGACACCTCCCTGTATTGCCAAATCATACCAATGGATTGATGAGAACGGAATAAAAAATTTCACCGATGATCCATCAGCAATACCCCATAGTGCCCAATCGCAGGCCATGACGGATAAAGAGTCCGAAAGTGCCCCACCATTAAAAACATTATTTCCAGCATTGGGCATACGAAAAATGCTTGGCGACAGGAATTTTGAAAAATTAAATATGACTTTAGAGGATTATTACAAGGAATACACGCGGGATGCTCGTAATGAAGAGGCTCTATATAATGCTTTTGGTTCTTTTTCTGTTAATGATGAAAGCTATGAGCCATTACTGGATGAATGGGTTAAGAGCTATCCCGGTAGCTATCAACCCTATCTTGCACGGGCATTCTATTTTTATAATTCTGGATGGAAAAGCAGAGGCGGTAAGTGGGCAAGTGAGACGACGAATGTCCAGAGTGAAGCGATGAGGCATTATTTTTCACAAGCAAAAAAAGATCTTGAACAGGTTTTACAGATCAAGCCGAATCACGTTGTATCCTATTATTTATTGATCAATATGTATAAGGCAACGGGAGGGAAATATGAAATCAGGGAGATTGCCAAAAAGGCCCTGAAAGAAAATTCGGGTTCTTTCAGTATTAGATCGTCTTATCTTTTGTCGTTAACTCCCAGGTGGGGTGGAACGTACACGGAAATGGATCAATTCGCCACAGAAGCTCAGAAATATGTACTTAAAAATCCGAAATTAAAGGCCCTGCAAGGGTATGTATTTTATGATGCCGGCAGCATGCATCTTAATGCCAAAAATTATGGGGTAGCCCTCCAGTATCTGGACAAGGCATTATCGTTTGGTGATTTAGCAATGTTCTATGAGGAAAGGGCCGATATCTATTATCGGATGGATAAGGATGATGAGGCGTTAAAAGATATTGGTAGAGCTATTGAGATGGCGCCACAGAATGCGGATTTTTATTTGTTGAGATCAAAAATCCTTGGCAGTAAAAAAATGATGCACGTAGCGCTTAAGGATATCGAGATTGCCGACCAATTAAATCCGAATGATGAATATATTGCCAAACAAAAGAAATGGCTCGCCGACTCGTTTATATATTCCGGGTATGCACAACAAAAATCCAAAAATCTTTCAGGTGCCCTGATGGATTTTAATGCCGCAATACAGATTAACCCCGGTAATGCTGATGCATATTATCGTCGGGCGCGAGTATTTATCGACCAAAAAGATCTGGCCTCTGCCATCAATGATTTAAACAAGGCAATTGAGCTTGGTCCAAATAATTTTGATTTTTATCTGTTGATGGATTGGTTATTAACTCAAAAATCTGACTGGTCCGGCATAATAAGCCATTGGAACAGATTCATAGCCTTGAATCCAGGTTCTGACAGAGCTTATCTTGAAAGGGGAGGTGCATTTTTTCGTAAGGGTGATTTGTCTTCGGCGGTCGCTGATGCTAAAAAAGCAGCTGACTTGGGCAATGCCGAAGGCCAAAAGATCGTTGACAGATACAAGGGTCAAGTGGGGAAATAGTGAGAGGGGGTAGCGTCTGTTATGAGCCCACAATGTCAGGTTTGAGCAAGCGACGCATCGTTCTGCTTGATCCATATAATTACATCACTTACATTTTTATCGGGTGGAAATACTGGATAAAATGTTTTTTTAATGACGCCATCTATTGCAATGACCGTTATTCGCTTTATGTAAGTCGATGCCCCGTACTCGAAGGTGGGAAGATTCATCGCGTGCGTTAATTCAAGCGGTGTATCATTCAAAAGTTCATACGGTAGTGCAAGACGGGTGCTGGCTTCTTTTTGATCGGCCAGGGGTTGTGAGCTAACGCCAAATACCTTTGTATCCATTGCGACTAATTGTGTATAATCATTTCTGAACGAGCACACTTGAGGTGTGCACCCCCGAGCTCCCGGAATGTCATTCCATCCAGTCATCGGAGGCGAGTCTGACCTTCCATTCATGGGATAGAAAAATATTACAGCCGTTCCTGCTACGGCGCCAAGGTCAACACTTTTTCCAGAGGTACTATTAAGGTAAATAGAGGGTACCCTTGAGCCGAGCAGATGATTACACGCGCCATCATCGACAGGTACCGGTAAATTGTCCGGAAGTTCGTGAAGATCCTTCATTTTCGGGTATTGCTCCTCTATTCAGGCAGATAGTTCATGGCTACGATTTCACGGGGTGTTCCGGAAATTGCGTGACATCGTCACAGATTTCGTACCAGACGGGCTTGCTGGTCACAAACTCATGAAAAAGATTGCGAACAATGGGGTCATCATCAAAACAGTTGGCCGCAATGGGGAAGGAATCTTCCTGTGACTCGACTTCACCGAGCGCCGTGCCACACTTTTGGCAGAAACATCGTGTGTAAATACCAGATTCGTAACGTGAGATGAATTCACGCCCTTGAATCCAACGAAAAGAATCTTTATTAACAAAAACGATGGTGCTGGCTCCTACTTTTCTGCATTGCGAGCAATGACACGTCCCCATCATGTTTGGCTCAGACGAGAGCTCGAACTTAATGGTACCACAGCAACAGCTTCCTCTGATCATCTTCGATTCCTCGACCTTCTGGTAAGTGACGCAAGCCATTTATTGGCGTTATCCCCTCTCTGACGTTAAGCGCGACCCCAACCTTTAGATTTGGCGGCGACGGGTAATGAGCAATGTCATACTTTTCACAAATTTCTTTCTGTGCATTTTCTACCGCCTTACCAAGGCACAACGCATTCTTCATCTGCTGAGAATAGCGGCTCATCAGTTTTTTCTAGGAAAAGCTACATATCCACATAGTTCGGCCCACTACCCCCCTCCGGCGTCACCCACGTAATGTTTTGTAATGGGTCTTTAATGTCGCAGGCTTTGCAGTGCACGCAATTGGCGGCATTGATCTGCAAGCGGGGCGTCTGTTCAGGCGCGCGTACAATTTCGTACACCCCCGCCGGGCAATAGCGTTGCTCGGGTGCATCATAAACTTTCAGATTGTGTTCAATGGCAAGCGGGGGCTGGGCGAGTTTGAGATGGATGGGTTGATCTTCTTCGTGGCTCAGGTTGGACAAATAAATGGAACTGAGTTTGTCGAACGTCAATACGCCATCCGCTTTTGGATAGGTGATGGGCTGGCAGGCAGCAGCGGGGCGCAGTGATGCATGATCAGCGCCACTATGCTGCAGCGTCCACGGTAGCCGTATGCCAAAATGGCGTAACCACAGATCAACACCGGCATAGGCCATGCCGCGCCATAAACCCCAGCGTGATAGCGCAGGTTTGACGTTGCGTACTGCGTCGAGATCCTGCTGTATCCATGAATCGGCAAATAATTGTGTATAACCTGTCAATTCATCGTGACCCGCGCGGCCCTCCGTGCAAATGGCCTGAAACGCCGCTTCAGCAGCAAGCATGCCACTTTTCATGGCATTGTGACTGCCCTTGATGCGTGGCACGTTCACCAGGCCGGCGCTGCATCCGATTAATGCTCCACCGGGGAAGGTGAGTTTCGGCAATGATTGCAGGCCACCTTCACTGATGGCACGTGCGCCGTAACTCAAGCGTTCACCGTTGATGAAGGTGTCTCGTATCGCTGGATGCGTTTTGAAACGCTGGAATTCATCAAACAGGCCAAGATGCGGGTTTGCATAATCAAGATGGATGACGTAGCCCACTGCAACCGTGTTGTTGTCGAGGTGATATAGGAAGCTGCCCCCTCCGGTATGTGAATCCAGCGGCCAACCCAGGGTGTGCAACACCAGGCCGGGTTGGTGCCGTGCCGTATCGACACGCCACAATTCCTTGAAACCCAGCCCGTATTTCGGCACATCGGATGCGGCGCGTAATGAATAGCGCACTTCAATCTGTTTGGCGAGTGAGCCACGCACGCCTTCAGCGATCAAGGTGTATTTTGCATGCAGTTCCATGCCCGGCGTGTAACCAGATTTGTGTGTGCTGTCCTTGCTGATGCCCATGTCGCCGGTAGCAACACCCTTAACGCTGTCATCATTGTTATAAAGTATTTCGGCAGCCGCGAAGCCGGGGTAGATTTCCACGCCCAACGCTTCGGCTTGTTCGCCCAGCCAGTGGCAGACATTACCCAGGCTGGCAATGTAGTTGCCGTGATTACGCATGATGGGAGGTAACAACGCATGCGGGATGTGGGTGCTGCCGGTTTCAGTCAGCAGCAAAAAGCGATCGTCAGTGACCGGTGTGTGTAATGGCGCACCGCGTTCACGCCAGTCAGGGATCAGTTCATTCAGCGCAATCGGGTCGATGATGGCACCGGAAAGAATATGTGCGCCTACTTGTGCGCCTTTTTCCAGCACGCATACGCTTATTTCCTGATGTGCAGTGGCGGCGAGTTGTTTGAGGCGAATGGCGGCCGCCAGTCCTGCCGGCCCGGCGCCGACAATCAGTACATCATATTCCATTACATCACGTTGCATGCTAACCGTACTCTTTAGACAATCAGTGGAAGTTTAATTTCATCGCTGCGGGTAATGCCTGCTGTGAGCGTGCGGCATAGCGCCAGAAATTCGCGCATGCCTGCTGTCTGATATTTCTGTTTGTGCCAGACAAAACGAAACTGGCGGCGTAAATCCAGGTCCGGCGTGGTAATGGGCACCAGGTTGCCACGCCGGAATGCTTCGTGCAACGCCAGGCGCGAGATGCAGCCAATCCCCAGGCCAAATTCCACGGCACGTTTGATGGCCTCGGTATGTTCCAGTTCCAGGCGGATGTTGAGTGGCACAGGCTGGTTTTCATTTCGGGTAGCATGGCGTATCGCCCGATCAAGGGTCTCACGTGTCGCCGAGCCGTGTTCGCGCATAATCCAGGGCTCTGCAGCGAGTGCACCCAGGCTAATGTGCGGGTGTTTGGCAAGGTGATAATGTGAGGCGCAAAATACCACAAGCTCATCTTCTACCCAGCGCTGTGATTCCAGGTCGGGGTGATGGCAATCACCTTCGATCAAACCCAGGTCAAGCTCATAGCGTGCTACCTGCTGCACTATAGTAGCAGTATTGTGTACCTGTAGCCGGATGCGGCTTTCGGGGTGTTGTTGCAGAAAAGAGGCGACGATCAGCGTTGCCAGATAATTGCCAATGGTGAGCGTGGCACCAATCTCGATGGTGCCCAGTCCGGATTTGCCCTGTAGCAGATCTTCGATCTCGCGGGCACGATCCAGTAGTTCCACGGCTTTGGGTAGCAATTGGTGGCCAAGCTCGTTGAGGTGGAGAGTTTTTCCAACTCGATCAAGGAGTTGTCCGCTAAGCTGGCGTTCAAACCCGCCCAGTGCGGTACTGACAGCGGACTGGGACAGCGACAGCATTCTGGCGGCCTGCGACACGCTTTCACAGCGTCCCACCGCCACAAACACTTCCAATTGCCGTAATGTATATTTCATATCTGCATTTTAGATGACATCTATCTAAATAATCAACTTAACAGATGATTGGCGGGAGGATATAATAGTGCAAGTCAGGGGGTTTTCATGAAGATATTGGTCGCGGTAAAGCGTGTGGTAGATTATAACGTCAAGGTGCGCCTCAAGCCAGACGGTTCTGATGTCGACATTGCCGGCGCAAAAATGGGTATCAACCCATTTGATGAAAATGCGATTGAAGAAGCCTTGCGTTTGAAGGAACGCGGTCACGTCTCCGAAGTGGTTGCAGTAACACTGGGCATGGCGGCCTGTCAGGACGTATTGCGCCACGCATTGGCCATGGGCGCGGATCGCGCCATTCTGGTGGAAACCGATGTGTTGTTGCAGCCGCTGGGCATTGCCAGGCTCCTGAAGGCCGTGGTTGAGCGCGAACAGCCGGACTTAATCATTCTGGGCAAACAGGCGATTGATGACGATGCTGGTCAGACTGGGCAAATGCTTGCCGCATTGCTGGGTGTGGGGCAGGGCACGTTTATCTCGGCAGTGGACGTGCATGAGGGTGAAGTGCATGTGACCCGTGAAGTCGATGGCGGCACTGAAACGCTGGCATTACGCTTACCCGCTGTAGTGACTGCCGACTTGCGGCTTAATGAGCCGCGCTATGTTAAATTACCCAACCTGATGATGGCAAAAAAGAAGCCGATTCAGACGTATCAAGCAGTCGACTTTGGTATTGATGCTAGCCCGCACCTGAAACAACTCACTGTTGCTAATCCACCGACGCGTAAACCCGGTATCAAGCTTGACAGCGTGCAGGAACTTGTAGAAAAACTTCGCACTGAAAAAAAGGTGATAGGATGAGCGTTCTGATTCTGGCCGAGCACGATGGCCACACACTCAAGCAGGCCACGTATCGCGCCGTAACAGCCGCACAACACTGGCAGTTACCGGTGCATGTTCTGGTGGCGGGCCACACTACCGCGGCTATCGCGCAGGAAGCAGCCGCTATTCAGGGTGTGGCGCAGGTGATACAGGTCGATGCCGCCGTGCTGGCACATCCGCTTGCAGAAGATATTGCCGATTTGCTGGTTCGGGCAGGTGGTGATCATACCGTGATTCTGGCGGCGCATACCGCCTTTGGTAAAAACGTGTTACCACGTGTTGCCGCGTTGCTGGACGTTGCCATGTTGTCAGATGTCGTGACTATTGTGGGGCCGAAAACCTACGTGCGTCCCATTTACGCTGGCAGTATTTATGCTACGGTGGAAAGTATCGATGCACTACAGGTGCTCACGATACGTGCCAGCAGCTTTGCTGCTGCGAGCGTATCGCCTGGCAACGCAGCACCCATAGTGATGATGGATGTGTCTACGACCACAGCGCATGTACGGTGGCTTGGTCAGGTTCATAATGTATCCGAGCGTCCCGAACTTGCCAGTGCCCGCGTCGTGGTGTCCGGTGGACGTTCACTGGGCAGTGCCGAGAAATTCCAGGTGGTATTGGCACCCCTCGCAGAAAAACTGGATGCTGCGCTGGGCGCAACGCGCGCAGCGGTGGATGCCGGGTTTGCGCCAAATGATATCCAGGTGGGTCAAACAGGTACCGTGGTTGCACCGGAGTTATATATCGCCGTGGGTATTTCCGGCGCGGTGCAACATACGGCGGGCATGAAAGACAGCAAGGTCATTGTCGCCATTAATCATGACGCCGATGCCGCGATTTTCCAGGTATCAGATTACTATCTGGTAGCCGATTTGTTCGAGACCGTACCCGCGTTGACGGAAGCACTGGGTTAATGCCGTTTAATCCTGGAATTCCCCGTGCGTAGTCGAAACAGTTTAATAATATAGGCCCGTAATGATATGAGTAATTTAGCAACCGAACGTGTTTTGAGTGTACATCACTGGAACGATACCCTGTTCAGCTTTAAAACCACCCGTGATCCGGGGCTGCGTTTTATCAATGGTCAATTTGTCATGATTGGCTTGATGGTCAATGGCAAGCCGCTGATGCGCGCTTACAGCATTGTCAGTGCAAATTATGAAGAATATCTGGAATTTTTCAGCATCAAGGTTCAGGATGGCCCGTTAACCTCACGTCTGCAACATCTCAAGGAAGGTGATGAGTTGCTGGTGAGTCGCAAACCCACTGGAACGCTGGTGCTGGATGATCTCCTGCCGGGTAAAAATCTTTACCTGTTGAGCACGGGCACGGGGCTGGCGCCGTTCATGAGCATCATTCAGGATCCGGAAGCGTATGAACGGTATGAGAAAGTGATTCTGGTGCACGGTGTGCGATATGTTAACGAACTGGCGTATGCGGACTTCATTAAAGCCGAATTGGCCGAAAATGAATTCTTTGGCGAGATGATTCGCGAAAAACTCATTTATTATCCGACCGTCACACGTGAAACATTTCTTTATGAGGGGCGCCTTACTGATTTGATCAACAACGGCAAGTTATTTGATGACATCGGCCTGCCAGCGATTAACCCCGAACATGACCGCGTTATGCTCTGCGGTAGTCCGGCCATGTTGAAGGAAGCCTGTCATCTCCTCGATCACCGCGGTTTCGAGGTTTCGCCGCGTATCGGCGTACCGGGGCAGTATGTGATTGAACGGGCTTTTGTGGAAAAATAGTGATCACTGTTGTTTCGGTAGTATAAATTGATCAGGCACGCCCACATTGGACGCGCCTGATCAAACACTTTATTGAATACAAGAATCAGGCGTATTTTTCAAAATGACTGATTTCGTTGGAATGTTCGATTCTTACCGAATCCATGTCTACCAAATCTCCGTACGCTTTTGCGACTGGATTTTTCATGAACTTCGTTTCAACTGCTCTGGCGGCAGATGCATCTCTCCAAAAAGCCAGGTCAGCCCAGGTTTCACCATCGTGCAGCAACAATAATTTTCTCGATAAAAATCCATCTTCACCCGCCAGAAACTTTGCATTAAGTGCGTCAGAATGTTTATGAAATTCTTCAATCGCGGTACCCTTTTTCAATTTGAACGTAACATACTCAATACATGGACGATTATGTGATGTCATGCTCCTGTCTCCTTGGCTTTTAAGTAACGAAACCCATTGCTGTTATTGGTGTTCACAGTAATGATCAAGAGAGTAATTTTACAGAGACTCTCCTGACAGCATGATGTCAGGAGAGTTTGTTCGATTGGTACTGACGCCTGAAATATGGCGGGTTGTTGGTCTATCGTAATCGTAATCAGAGGTTGGACAAAATCAATGGCATTATTTAACGTCGACTTTCAGTATCATGCTTGGATGAATGGCGCACTCAACTTCCACCATGCCTGCCTTATCGAAAACTGCCGGTTTGGATTGGCCTTTCGGATAAGAGCCCAGATCGAAGGTTTTGATATCTGATAATGAAAAGATGTTGTGGAACCATGGGTCTTCGTTTCTGAAGTGAATAGTGTCGCCAACCTTGATCGAAACGGTCTCGATTTTGGCGCCATTCATTACAAAGGATTTATCCTTCTGGCCAATGGTGATTTCTCCTGCGGAGGCGCTTGCAGCCACCAATATGCCCATCAGCATTAAACCTGTAGATAGATAACCGGTACGAAACATGCTTTATCTCCTTATGTAGTCAATTATTTAACCGGCAACTGAGGGTAAGTAATCATTAACGGACTTCCCGTCAAGGACTTCAGAAATTCCACCAGATCCTTTTTCTCCTGTTTCGATAAATCCAGTTTTTTCATGTTCGGATCCAGATTATCAAACGTAGGTGTGCCGCCATTGTTATAGTGGTCAACGACTTCTTCCAGTGATTTATACTGGCCATTGTGCATATAGGGTGGGGTTAATGCAGCATCACGCAATGTAGGTGTCTTGAAAGCACCTTTCATGACCTTGATAGGTTTGATGGCGAAGCGTCCTGCATCCGTATTATTCGGCAGACCTATGTTGTGAAAGCCATTGTCAGTGAAATTAAAGCCACTATGACACGCAGCACAATTGGCCTTGCCCTTGAATAAATCAAAACCGCGTACAGCGGCTACGCTCATGGTGTTTTGTCCCTTCAGCCACAAGTCAAAGGGTGAATCACTGGATACTACCGTTCTTTCAAACGTGGCAATGGCTTTGGCAATGGTGTCATTGGTGATGCCTTGCCCTGGATAGGCGGTATCAAACATTTTCCTGTACATGGGGAGATCGCTCAGATCCCTGATTACATTTTCCATGTTACCTGCCATTTCGGGCTCGGCTTGAATCGGCCCCAGTGCCTGCTCTTCCATGGTGGCAGCACGGCCGTCCCAGAACTGGGATTTCTGATACGCAATATTGAGAATTGTCGGTGTAGAACGTCCCAATACCTGCATGCCGTGACCAATGGCAGTTGGCAAGCCATCCGACCAGCCCAGCGCCGGGTTGTGGCAAGTAGCACAGCTGATCCACCCCGAGCCTGACAAGCGAGGATCAAAAAACAAGTGTTTTCCCAGTTCTACACGTTCAGGTGTTGAAAGATTGCTTTTCGGTTGCGGAACTTCCATGGGACGAAGGTATGTTTTAATATCATCTTCACTTGGCGTAGCGGTTGCTGCCTGAGTGATACAGTTCATCAGTCCTAGCGTAACACCGAGTAGCGCTGTGGTCAG
Organism: Gammaproteobacteria bacterium; assembly: GCA_023266055.1. GTDB lineage: Bacteria > Pseudomonadota > Gammaproteobacteria > Ga007554. Next base: position 39,667 of record JAHFRW010000011.1, read on the forward strand.
TGCTTTGGAGCGAGAGACACGAGTGATCATAAAATCTCCTGTTAATCTGCGAGTGAAACTACAAAGGCGCCCCCGCCAGGGAGAGCCACGCGAAAGCGAGCGGTGGCGGACGCAGGCCTGTCCGGCGCCGAAGGCATAGCGGTCGCCGAGCGCAGTCATTTTGGGGACTGGAATGTCCCAAAATGGTTCGCGAGCACGGCGACACACTTTCTATATAACGGCAATTTATGACGCTTATAATTTGAATTTGTCCACTACGCGTCCCAGCCCCATGGCCGCATTATTGAGTGAGGAGGATAATCCATGCAGTACATCCGTCTGGTAGCTGGTTTCTGTGCTGAGTGAAAATAAATCATGCACTGCCTCGTTAATGCCTTCCATGGCTTTTTCCTGGCCTACCATCATTTGTACTACTTCGTGCATGGTTTCGCGTAAAGAGATGGCTTGATCCCGGCTCTGTTTGGTATTTACCACGACCTCTCCCAGGCGCTCGATATTGGTATGTGATTCAGTGACGGATTTTTCCAGCATGCCTATGGCGACTGAAACATTACCGGAAATGGTTTTTATCAGATCAGAAATTTCCGTGGTCGCGGCTGCGGTTTTAATCGCCAATTGCCGTACTTCGGCGGCGACTACGGCAAAGCCACGCCCCTGTTCGCCAGCACGGGCGGCTTCAATCGCCGCATTTAACGCCAGCAAGTTGGTTTGTGATGAAATATCGCGAATGGTTTTGGTAATGTAAGTGATGGTTTCCGCCGTTTTTTCCAGCTCGCGGGTGACGCCTGCAGTGGCTTCTATCTGTTTCTGAAAGTGCTCGAATCCTTGGGTGGCTTCATTGATTTTGAGAACGGTATCTTCCGCACTGCCGGCTGTTTCATGTGCCCGGTGGGCGGCTTCCTTCAGTTGTTCTACAGCACCGCTGGTGGTAATGGTAACGGTGTTGGCGGAATGCTTGATACCCTCAACACTGGCATTCAGGTGGAGCGAAACATCGTGCATCATGTCTGCTGCTGTTGAGATATTCTCGGCCTCAGCCGTCAGAGTGTCAGTGTCAGTGTGAATCTTGGATACAATGGCATGGAGATCGGCCACGGTGCTTGACATGGCATGCACCATCCTGCCAACTTCATCTCTGCCTGGGTTATCCAGTTTTACACGTAAATCACCCGTGGCCATTGCCCGCATGGCTTGTTCCAGTTTGAACATGGGTTTTACGGAGTAATGTACTACTACCAGACTCAGAGTGATGTTTATGAACAGGCCACCCAGGATAATCAATCCAAGCATTAAGATGGTTTTTTTACCCTTCTCCTGAATATGGGCCAACTCGTCTTCAACCTTGTGCCGTTGTTCTGTAATAATCTGGCTGGATAATGCGTCGGCCTGGTGAAAATCGGCTTCCATGATTTTGATCAGCGCCAATGCTTCTGCATCCTGATTGGCGCGTGCCAGTTTGATAATTTCCATACGTTTGGGTTTGAGCTCCGGAATCAATTGAGCGAGACTGGCTACTGCGGGGTCGTTGGGCAATGTGGTTTGCAGATGATGAATTTTTTCATCCAGCTGCGCCGCAGCCTTGATCGCATCTACCGCTGCTTTTCGCGTGTCAGCCGGATCAGCGTAGGCAATGGCCTCCGCCTGGGCAGAACCCACTTTCAGGAGGGCAAATTGTGTATCTTCCACCGTGTTCATACGTGTCGCGGCCTGCACATTGATCTGTTGAGCGTCATCGTTCAACGTTTGAATGGCATACGCTCCCATGCCACCGACGATCAGTACGCTAATGGCAAAAATCCCCGCCAGGCCAAGAATCTTGGTGCGCCAGGTTATATTGCCAAGAAAGTGCTCCAATTGTGTGTGTGCCATATATGACGTCCTGCCTAATATTTGTGCTAAAACGATGGCTTTTCTGAAAATTCAAGCGACTTGATTGAGTCAGAATCGGGCCATTTGCGTTTCAGTTATCGGGCAGATTGACGCAAGTCTTTATAGCCGCCATCGGTCAACGCTAAATAAAAACGGTTTGGTGGTCAATTGATTGAGAAATAGCCTGGACAGTGTCTGGTATTAATGCTTCCAGGTTTTTGATTTTTTAGGTAAATCAATGATAATGCCTGGTGTTGTCCAAGGAAATTACCGCAGATGCATTTTCTGCGGGATTTTCAGAATTTGCCTGAGTCTTGTCTGGGCGTGAACCCGATGGATTTTTGATATTGCTTGATAAATGGGCGAGGTGCGATCAGTCATGCCGACATGATGCTCCGTTTTTCTGAGGATCAATCTTTGGCGATAGCCGTCAGCGCATCTATTTTGGCTGCACAAATAAAATCATTTTCTGACAGACCATTGACGGAGTGGGTGTTGTAACGTACTTCACAACAGTTGTAGTGCACGGTGAGTGCAGGATGATGATCTTCCTGATGGGCAATCCACGCGACGGCATTTACGAACGCGAGTGTTTGGTAGTAGTTTTTGAAATAATAGGTGCGGTTGATGTGAGTGCCTGCATGGTTGAGTTCCCAGTTTTGCAGGTGTTTGAGCAGTGCCTGTGCATCGGCTATGCTCAGTGCTGCTTCGCCTGTTATACAGGGACGACAGTGTTTGCGACTCAGGTCTGTCATGATGGGGCTCGTGATGCCTACTTTGCCTGGAATTTATAAAAGGTATTGTTCAGGTGGGCTACAACGCCCTCTATCTGTATGGGTGACCAGTTGAGTTGAGCGTTATTCTGACAAAATTGCACGCGTTTCTTGAGCGCGGAAAATGAGTGAATAATGGTGTCAGGGCGTGTGTGAATTTTGGAATCGTGGCATGAGAAACAATGTGTTTCGTAGAGTTTTTTGCCTTGATCTGCATCAGCAGCCTTGGCCTGGCTGGCGTAACATACCAGTGCCAGCAAAAGCATGCCTGTGTTAAGCAAGAAGCGTTGTTGTTGATCCATCGTAGTATCCTCCTGGTGTAACCCTGATTTAGCAGGCTGTTGAAAAACAGTCTGCGTGCGGTGTATGAATGGCCTTTTTCAACATCCTGTTAGAGTGACTTTGGCATGCCGCCTAATTTAGCAGATAAATGTGCAATACGCACCGGGGCAGGGGGGTGCGAGTCATGATACGCTGAATAGAGTGGGTCAGGTGTCAGTGTGGCTGCATTTTCCTTGTATAGTTTTACCAGTGCCCGAATCAGGTCGGTGGGATTGGTTTGAGTGGCGGCATAATCGTCCGCCTCAAACTCGTGTTTGCGCATCATATGGCTCTGTATAGGCTGCATGAAGAACGTAAACACGGGCAGGACCAGAAGAAACAGAATCAACGCGATGTACGACGACGGTTGTGTCACACCCAGACCGGTGTAAAACCAGGGTTGAACCATCAGCCAGCCGAGCAACGCAAGGCCCGCCAGTGTCATGATGGCGGTAGTGGCGATACGTTTATGGATATGGTGATGTTTGAAATGCCCCAGTTCGTGGGCCAGCACCGCTTCAATTTCATCGGGAGTCAGCGAGTTGAGCAGGGTGTCATAAAACACAATGCGCTTATTGGTGCCCAAACCGGTAAAATAGGCGTTGCCGTGACCAGAGCGGCGCGAGCCATCCATCACGAAAATACCCTGGCTGGAAGTAAAGCCGTTTTTCTGCAACAGCGCCAGTACGCGTTGCCGCAGTTCACCCTCCTGCAGGGGCGTAAAGCGATTGAAGAGCGGTGCAATCAGGGCCGGGTAAGCCCACATTATCAGTAACATAAACCCCATCCACGCTGCCCAGGTGGTCAGCCACCACCATCCGCCGCTGCTGTCCAGCAGCCACAGCACCAGACTGGCCAGTGGCGCCCCCAGGATGATCAGCAGCATGCCTTGTTTGACCGTGTCGCCCAGGAAAAGTGCGGGAGTGGTGCGGTTGAAGCCAAAGCGCTGTTCCAGCGCAAAGGTGTGATAGATCGACAATGGCAGCTCCAGTAATTGCCCTAGCACAAACACGCTCAGCAGTACTGCTACGCCCGTTACGAGGGGTGAAAGCTGCAGGTCGCGCCAGCTTGCATCGAGCCAGGCCAGTCCACCGCCCAGTGTCCATATCAGTAACAAGGCCGCGCTGATAAAAATATCGAGCATTTCCAGACGGGTTTTGGCGATGGTGTAGTCGGCGGCACGCTGATGGTTGTCGTGTGTGACCTTGTCGCGAAATACTTCAGGCACGTGTTGACGATGATTTTGTACGTGCACCTGATGGCGTCGCGCCAGCCACAGGCGTACGCTCATGCTTATTATCAGGGCGCTTATAAAGATAATTGTAAAAACTGGCATCGAGATACCCATAAAAAATCAAAATTTTCCTGTCAGCCCTGCTAGAATGATCGAATATATAACATCCGAACCTATAACATCTGGGAGTAATGATGGATGGCGCAAGACCCGAGTAACCTGATTTGGATCGACCTGGAAATGACAGGCCTGGATACAGAGCAGGATTATATCATTGAGATCGCCACGGTGGTTACTGACGGTCACCTCAATGTGATTGCCGAAGGCCCGGTGCTGATTGTTCATCAAACGGCTGAAGTGCTGAATGGCATGGATGCCTGGAACAAGGCTCAACACGGCAAGACCGGCCTCATTGATCGGGTTCTGTCCAGTCGTACCAGTGAAGTTGACGCTGAGCGCATGACACTGGACTTCCTGAGAAAATATGTGCCGGCCAATAAATCGCCAATGTGCGGCAACAGTATTTGCCAGGATCGGCGATTTTTGCACCGTGGTATGCCGGAGCTGGAGCGTTATTTCCATTACCGTCACATTGATGTGAGCACGGTCAAGGAATTGGCGCACCGTTGGGTGCCTAATATAGCAACAGCATACACCAAGGAATCCAGCCATCGGGCACTGGATGACATCCACGAGTCAATCCGTGAACTTAAGTATTATCGCGAGCATTTGTTCAGATTGCCGTAATATTTCCGCAGTACTTTCAGTGGCATATGATTTTATTGAGACATTGGGTGTGGCGCGGTGGCCAGTTGACGCGCGGGTTGAAATTGACCTGCCACGCCGGTCTCTGGTAAGATTCCGCGCTTATTTTGCAAACTTGTTGGGGTAGTAATGATGCGGCAGTCACTGGTCGCCGGAAACTGGAAAATGAACGGATCACGGGCCAGCGCCAGGGATCTCATTGAGGATATACGGTCAGGCATCAGCAGTATTACCAAGGGCAATACCCTTGGTAATAAAGGCGCATGTGTGGCAGTTTGCCCCCCCTTTGTGTACCTTGCCGATTGTGCCGCGCTGCTGGAAGGCAGTTCCATCGCATTGGGCGCGCAAAATCTGTATCATGCCGCCGCAGGCGCGTATACTGGTGAGGTTTCCGCAGCCATGCTGCTGGATTTTCAGTGCCGTTACGTGATTGTCGGGCATTCCGAGCGTCGCGCCTTGTTTGGCGAAAGTGATGATGATGTGGCGCATAAGGTCATCGCTGCTGTCAAGGCGGGTCTGGCACCGATCCTATGTGTTGGCGAACAATTGGACGAACGTAAAAGTGGCCGCACTGAAGAAGTGGTGGCGCGACAGCTGGATGCCGTATTGCACAGTGCTGGCGGTATTGCAGCACTTGCCAGCAGCGTGATCGCTTATGAGCCCGTGTGGGCGATAGGCACGGGTGTAACCGCCAGTCCGCAGCAGGCGCAGGATGTGCACGCCTTTATCCGGCGGCGGATTGCGGGGCATAACGTGGCGCTGGCCGACAGGATTCAATTACTTTATGGCGGCAGTGTCAAGGCCGCGAATGCAGTAGAGCTATTCAGTATGCCGGACATTGACGGCGGCTTGATCGGGGGGGCATCCCTGGAGGCGTCCGAATTTCTGGCAATTTGCCGGGCGGCGGGTTAGTGTATTGATCTGTCATGGTTTATGAGTTTTTCGGCGTAATGTGAAATGGTAACGATTATTCTGGTTGTGCATATTTTGATAGCGATCGCCCTGGTCGTGCTGGTGCTCGTTCAGCAAGGCAAGGGTGCTGACATTGGCGCTGCGTTTGGTAGCGGTGCTTCACAGACCGTCTTCGGGAGTCGGGGTGCGGGATCATTTTTGACGCACATCACGGCAGTACTCGCCGCTGGATTTTTTATCACCAGCCTGTCGTTGGCCTATATTTCAGGCAATCGGACGGATGGGAAAAGCGTTACGGCGATTTCGGCGCCCGCCAAATCGTCCGATTTACCTACTTTGCCTTCCGGCATGACGCCCATAGCGCCGCCAGCGAACGCCCCGGCACAGCCTGCGGCCCCCTCGGATGTGCCAATCGTGCCGGGAAAGTAACCTGATTATAATTGGGCACTACGGGAATCCAGCTTTGATTTCCATTGCTCAGTTCAAGATTTAGCCGATGTGGTGGAATTGGTAGACACGCCACCTTGAGGTGGTGGTGGCGAAAGCTGTGCCGGTTCGAGTCCGGCCATCGGTACCATAATAAGATGGCCTCGTGCCTTTTTCGACATGTTGTTAGCGCCGTCCATGAAGTTCGTTGACGCTGGTGTGCGGCGCATGCATTCATGAATTTCAGGAAGGAATGCTGCGCACCATGATTGTGCGTGAAATCAGGGTTTCATTTGAATAATCGAAAAAGCCCCTGTTTTTACCTGATTCATAAAAAGTCTGCTTTTGTATCAAGCCCTTGGTTTTTTTTCATTCTACGTAACCTCATGAATCGTATGGTCGCTCCATCGAATTTATCACTTGACAGTGTCTTGTTTCGTGCCATAGACTCGAAAACTGGCCTATTTTCTGTTGGGCGAGATAATAACTATATATTTTAACGATACCCGTTCGGTTCTGAACCGGGTGTTTGCAGGGTTGTAACAGTGGGTGGGGTTGCTGCGTGTTAGAAAACTATTTACCAGTATTGGTGTTCCTTGCGCTGGGCGTCTTTTTTGGCGTTGCACCGGTGATTGGCGGCTTTTTGCTGGCGCCACATCGTCCCGATAGTGCAAAAAACTCCCCTTATGAATGTGGCTTTGAAGCGTTTGAAGATTCGCGCATGAAGTTTGACGTGCGTTACTATCTGGTGGCCATCCTGTTTATTGTATTTGATCTCGAAATTGCCTTTCTGTTTCCTTGGGGAACGGTGCTGACAGAAATTGGTTTGTTCGGCTTTTTTGCGATGGTGATGTTTCTGGCTATTCTCGTGATTGGCTTTATTTATGAGTGGAAGAAGGGAGCCTTGGAGTGGGAATAGAAGGCATTCTTGAAAAAGGCGTCGTGACAACGACGGCTGACATGGTTATCAACTGGGCGCGCACCGGTTCGTTGTGGCCCATGACGTTTGGATTGGCCTGCTGTGCTGTAGAGTTTATGCATGTCGGCGCTTCACGTTACGATATGGATCGTTTCGGTATCGTTCCTCGTCCCAGTCCACGTCAGTCTGATCTGATGATTGTCGCGGGCACGCTGGTTAACAAGATGGCGCCCGCCTTGCGCAAGGTCTATGACCAGATGGCTGAACCACGCTGGGTGATCTCGATGGGTTCCTGTGCGAACGGTGGTGGTTACTATCATTACTCCTATTCCGTGGTGCGTGGTTGTGATCGCATAGTGCCGGTTGATATTTATATTCCGGGGTGCCCACCTACGGCCGAGGCATTGTTGTACGGCATTATTCAGTTACAAAACAAGATTAAACGTACCAACACCATTGCGCGTTAAATTTCCGATAAATTCCGGATAAATTATTATGGCCGAGTTTTGATTCATGTCTGATATAAAACAGGATTTAGCAGCAGCACTGCAAGCACGCTTTGGCAGCAGCATTATTGACTGTCGCGTGGCGGTGGGCGAGGTTACCGTGCAGGTGCCGAGTGAGAAATTGCTGGAGGTGTGCAAGGCGTTGCGTGATGAACCGGCGTTCTCATTTGAACAGTTAATTGACCTGTGCGGTGTGGATTATCTGGAATACGGTGAGACGGCATGGCAGGGGCCACGTTTTGCAGTGGTTTACCACTTGTTATCCATGAAAAACAACCAGCGCCTGCGCCTTAAGGTGTTTCCGCCGCGCTTGGACGCACAGGAGCGACCTGTGGCGTTGTCCAGTGGGGATCTCCCGCGCATGGATTCCGTGATTGATATCTGGAATGTTGCCAGCTGGTATGAGCGTGAGGCATTTGATCTGTTTGGTATCTTGTTTGAGGGTCACCCTGATCTGCGTCGTTTGCTCACTGACTATGGATTTATCGGACACCCGTTCCGTAAGGATTTTCCGTTGATTGGTAATGTTGAAATGCGTTACGACCCGCATAAAAAACGCGTCATGTACGAACCGGTGAGTATTGAGCCGCGCATTCTGGTGCCGCGTGTGATACGTCATGACAACCGTTATGAAGAAGAAGGTGTCAAAGGGGTGAAGCGTGGCTGAGATACGCAACTACACCATGAATTTTGGGCCGCAGCATCCGTCTGCTCATGGCGTGTTACGTTTGGTGCTGGAAATGGACGGTGAGGTAATCGAACGTGCTGACCCGCATATCGGCCTGCTGCACCGCGCCACCGAAAAGCTGGCCGAAAGCAAGCCGTATATCCAGAGCATTCCTTACATGGATCGCCTCGATTACGTATCCATGATGTGTAATGAGCATGGTTATGTGCTTGCCATGGAGAAATTACTCGGTGTTGAGCCGCCGTTGCGGGCACAATACATTCGCGTCATGTTTGATGAAATCACGCGCGTGTTGAATCACCTGTTGTGGCTGGGTGCGCATGCGCTGGATATTGGTGCCATGACGGTGTTTTTGTATTGTTTTCGCGAACGCGAAGATTTGATGGACTGTTATGAAGCTGTGTCAGGTGCACGTATGCACGCGGCGTATTATCGCCCCGGTGGTGTATATCGTGATTTGCCTGCCAGCATGCCACATTATCAGGCATCCAAATGGCACAACCAGAAGCAAGTGGATGGACTCAACAGTAATCGTCAGGGTTCATTGCTCGATTTTATTGAGGATTTCACGCGGCGTTTTCCTACGTATGTTGATGAGTATGAAACCCTGCTGACCGATAACCGCATCTGGAAACAGCGCACGGTGGGTATTGGCGTCGTAACGCCGGAGCGTGCCTTGCAAATGGGCTTCACCGGGCCCATGTTGCGTGGTTCAGGTGTGGCGTGGGATTTACGCAAGAAACAGCCCTACGAAGTGTATGACCGGTTACAGTTTGATGTTCCAGTGGGCGTGGAAGGGGATTGTTATGACCGCTATCTGGTACGCGTTGAAGAAATGCGTCAATCGAACCGCATCATCATTCAATGTGTGGACTGGCTGCGCAAGAATCCTGGCCCGGTGATGATTGATAACCACAAGATTGCATCGCCATCCCGTATGGAGATGAAAGGAGACATGGAAGCATTGATCCATCATTTCAAGTTGTTTACCGAAGGTTTTTGTTTGCCCGAAGGCGAGGCGTATGCTGCAGTTGAGCATCCCAAGGGCGAGTTTGGTGTGTACCTGGTATCCGATGGCGCGAACAAGCCATACCGCATGAAAATTCGTGCGCCGGGTTTTGCACATCTGGCCGGGCTGGATGAGATGGTGCGTGGTCACATGATTGCAGATGTTGTGGCTATTATTGGTACACAGGATATCGTATTTGGTGAGGTTGATCGCTAATGTCTTCGGTTGATACAGCGTCACACATTGATAAGGCGCAGATAAGTGGCGGCGTACTTTCACATGAGGTATGTGTTGCCATAGATCGTTGGGTTGCCAACTTTCCGCCTGAGCGCAAACAATCTGCGGTCATCCCGGCGCTGCACATTGTGCAGGATGCCAATGGTGGTTGGCTCAGCAAGGAGTTAATGGATGCGGTGGCCGTCTATCTGGAGATGGAGCCTATTTCAGTTTATGAAGTGGCGACCTTCTACACCATGTATTCCCTTAAGCCCACGGGGCGCCACAAAATCAATGTATGCACCAATGTGTCATGCATGTTGCGTGGTTCGGATGAGATTGTCAGCCATCTTGAAAGCAGATTGGGCATCCGTTTGGGGCAAACCACGGTAGATGGCAAATTTACACTCAAGGAAGTGGAGTGTCTGGCGGCATGTGCCGGTGCTCCCATGTGTCAGATTGGCAAGCATTACCATGAAAATCTGACACCTGAAAAAATTGACGAAATTCTCGCGAACCTTGGCTAACCTATTGAGCGGCGGACATGGCTAACGAAATCTGTTTTAACACCATGCATCTTGAAAAGCCCTGGACACTGGAGTCGTATCTGAGTGTAGGTGGCTATCAGGCGTGGAAAAAAATCCTTGCAGAAAAAACCCCGCCGGAAGAAATCATTGCCGAGCTAAAAACCTCGGCATTGCGTGGTCGAGGAGGGGCAGGGTTTCCCACCGGACTGAAATGGAGCTTCATGCCGCGTAATTCGCCGGGCCAGAAATACATTGTGTGTAATTCTGATGAAGGTGAGCCGGGTACGTTTAAAGACCGTGATATTTTGCGCTATAACCCGCATGCATTGATTGAAGGCATGGCAATTGCGGGTTATACCATTGGCGCGACGGTGGGTTATAACTATATGCGCGGCGAATTCTGGGAACCGTATGATCGCTTCGAAGGCGCGCTGGAAGAAGCACGTCGTGCCGGTTTTCTTGGCAAGAATATCATGGGATCCGGTGTTGATTTTGAGCTGCATTCCCATCTGGGTGCGGGCGCTTATATTTGCGGTGAAGAAACCGCATTGCTGGAATCCCTGGAAGGCAAAAAAGGTCAGCCACGCTTCAAGCCGCCTTTCCCGGCCAGTTACGGTTTGTATGGTCGTCCTACCACTATCAACAATACAGAGACACTGGCGTCTGTGCCCCTGATTCTGAAAAATGGTGGCCGCTGGTTTTTGGAGCTTGGCAAGCCGAATAATGGCGGTACCAAAATTTTCTCCGTGTCAGGTCATGTCAATAAGCCTGGTAATTATGAAGTGGCGATGGGCACACCGTTTTCCAGGCTACTGGAGATGGCGGGCGGTGTGAGTGGCGGGCGCAAACTCAAAGCGGTGATCCCCGGTGGCTCATCCGTGCCGGTAGTGCCGGGCGATGTCATGATGGGTGTGACAATGGATTATGATTCCATCGCCAAGGCGGGATCCATGTTGGGCGCCGGATCAGTGATTATTATGGATGACACGACCTGCATGGTGCGTCTGTTGGCGCGCATTGCGCATTTTTATTATGAAGAGTCATGCGGTCAATGTACCCCGTGCCGTGAAGGCACCGGATGGCTGTCACGTGTGATACATCGTATTGAACACGGTCAGGGCAAGCAGGATGATCTTGATATGCTGGTGGACGTATCCAATAAAATACAGGGCCGCACGATTTGCGCTCTGGGGGATGCAGCGGCATTGCCGGTGATCAGTTTCATCAAACATTTTCGGGAAGAATTTCAGTATCACATTGATCATCGCCAGTGCATGGTGGGGCATCACGCCGGGCATGCATCTGCAACGTTGCGTGCTGGTGCGGCATGATGATGTGGTGTGCCCCCATCAATGAATGGTCAATCAACGATTAATAGCAGACGGGCGACTATGGTAAACATCGAAATTGATGGCAAGCAGGTTCAGGCAAAAGATGGCTCGATGGTTATCGAGGCAGCGGATGATGCAGGTATTGCTATTCCGCGCTTTTGCTACCATAAAAAATTGTCTATTGCCGCTAACTGCCGTATGTGTCTGGTTGAGGTAGATAAAGCCGCTAAGCCCTTGCCTGCCTGTGCTACACCAGTGACAGAGGGGATGCGTGTATACACCAAATCACCGCGTGCACTTGATGCACAAAAAGGTGTGATGGAGTTTTTGTTGATTAATCATCCGCTCGATTGCCCGATTTGCGATCAGGGTGGTGAGTGTGATCTGCAGGATCTGGCGTTGGGTTATGGCGCCAGCAATTCGCGTTTTCTGGAAAACAAGCGTGTCGTTAAAGACAAGGATATTGGCCCATTAATTTCCACTGAAATGACGCGTTGCATTCATTGTACACGCTGCGTGCGTTTTGGTCAGGAAGTGGCGGGCGTTAAAGAGCTGGGCGCCACCGGTCGCGGCGAGCATATGAAGATTGGCATGTATGTGGAAAAGGCCATGGTTTCCGAGTTGTCGGGCAATGTCATTGATTTATGCCCGGTGGGCGCGTTGACCTCCAAGCCTTTCCGTTATACCGCCCGTGTCTGGGAGCTGGCGCAGCGCGATACGATTGCGCCGCATGATTGTATCGGTTCTCATCTATGTGTTGATGTGCGCGGTAACAAGGTCATGCGTTTCCTGCCGGGTGAGAATGAAGAGATCAATGAAACCTGGATTTCTGACCGTGATCGCTTCAGCTATGACGGCTTGAACAGTGATGATCGTTTGCGCGTGCCGATGATCAAAAAAGATGGCAAGTGGCACGAGGTTGACTGGACCACAGCGTTTGAGTTTGCGGTGGCTGGTTTAAAGCCTGTGCTCACGCGTTATGGTGCAACACAGCTGGGTACGCTGGTGTCTCCGATTGCGACTGTTGAAGAAATGTATCTGGCACAAAAACTGGTGCGTGCTCTGGGCAGTGATAATATTGACCATCGTTTGCGACAGCAGGATTTCAGCGATCAGGAAACCGCACCCCTTTATCCCTGGTTGGGGCAGAGCATCCCCGATCTTGAAAAGCTGGATGCTGCGTTACTGATCGGTTCAAACGTACGTAAAGAGCAGCCGATCGCCGGATTGCGTTTGCGCAAGGCAGCGTTGCATGGCGCAAACATCATGTTTGTGAATGCACAGCATCATGATTTTAATTTCCCTGTCAAGGCACAGCTGACGTCAGGCGTGGCGGGCATGGAGCATGATCTTGCTGCGCTGGTGAAGGCGCTCCTGCATATTGCCGGCATGCCCGCAGGATCCGGCGTGCCGCAAGGTCTGGAATCATTGCTGGCCAATGTTACCGTGACAGAGGCCCATACTGAGGTGGCCAAACGCCTGCATGCGTCAACCCGGGTGACGGTACTGCTGGGTAATCAGGCGCTGGCGCATCCCGCGCTGTCTACCTTGCGTGCGTTGGCGGGTGTGATTGCACAATTGAGTAATGCCGTATTGGGTTACCTGCCAGAGGCGGGTAACAGCGTCGGAGGCTGGTTGGCGGGTACTGTGCCACACCGCGGCCCGGCGGGCAGAATAGCGACCAGTCAGGGGCTGGATGCGAGCGCCATGTGGAGCGCTGGCCTTAAAAGTTATTTATTGATGGGCATTGAACCCGAGTTTGATTGCGCCAACCCTGTGGCGGCCATGGAAGCGCTGGCAGATGCAGATTTTGTAATCTCTCTGACGGCCTACAAGACCGATGCCATGCAGCAATATGCCGATGTGCTATTGCCTGTCACGCCCTTCACGGAAACATCCGGGACATTGATTAATGCCGAGGGGCGCTGGCAGAGTTTTTCCGGGGTGGTGGCTCCCTTGGGCGAAGCGCGTCCCACATGGAAAGTACTGCGTGTCATGGGTAATCTGTTTGATTTGCCAGGATTTGAATACATGTCATCAGAAGAGGTGTGTGGTGAAGTGCGTGCCCTGGTGGCGGCGGTCAAGCCGGACAACACCATGCCGTGGCGCTGTCCTGAAGCTTTGAGTACTGACGATAATTTACGTATTACTGCGGCACCAATATATGTGGTGGATGCGATTGTGCGTCGTTGCGATGCCTTGCAGCAAACGGTGGATGGCCAGCAGGGTGCATACTGTTTTGAAGAGGCGGCCAGCGCACAGCAGGCATTACGTCACGCCACACGTAACGCAGGCCATGCGGCGTCGCACCTGACCAGCCCGACGAGCACATCATCAACGGGCAGGGTGGTATCACATGTTTGAACTGGTTCAAGGCATATGGGGCGAGCTCCCCGAGCTCCTGAAAATTGTCCTGAAAATTGTGGTGATCGTGGTGCCCATCATGCTTTCCGTGGCCTATCTTACGTTGGCCGAACGCAAGGTGATTGGTTTCATTCAGGTGCGTATTGGCCCCAATCGCGTTGGGCCGGGTGGCTTTCTGCAGCCCATTGCCGACGGTTTGAAGCTGGTGCTCAAGGAAATCATTATTCCCACCAACGCCAATCGGTTTTTGTTTATATTGGGTCCCATCGCGGCACTGGCACCCGCTTTGGCGGCGTGGGCGGTGATCCCGTTTAATGAAACAATGGTGCTGGCCAATGTTGATGCGGGATTGCTGTACATTCTGGCCATGACCTCCATGGGTGTCTACGGCATTATCATCGCCGGCTGGGCATCCAATTCCAAATACGCCTTTCTGGGCGCGCTGCGTTCTGCCGCACAGGTAGTGTCGTATGAAATCGCCATGGGTTTTGCCTTGGTGGGTGTATTGATTGCGGCAGGCAGCATGAATCTGCGGGAAATCGTGCTGGCGCAGCAAGGGAGCTTGCTGCACTGGTTCTGGTTACCGTTGCTACCGTTGTTTCTGGTATTTTTCATCTCCGGTATTGCCGAAACCAACCGTGCCCCCTTTGACGTGGCCGAAGGCGAGTCCGAAATTGTAGCTGGCTTCCATGTTGAATACTCGGGAATGACATTTGCGCTGTTCTTCCTGGCGGAATATGCGGCCATGATCCTGGTGTCGATACTTACATCGCTGATGTTTCTGGGCGGATGGTTGTCGCCGTTTCAGGGTATACCGTTTCTGGAGGATGCGTTTGCGTGGGTACCGGGCATCGCCTGGTTATTGGGTAAGACGGCAGTATTCCTGTTTTTGTTCCTGTGGTTCCGTGCTACTTTTCCACGTTACCGCTATGACCAGATCATGCGTTTGGGCTGGAAGATATTTATCCCCATCACGATTGTCTGGCTATTAGTGGTTGGCGGCTTGGTGTTGGCTGAAGTTGGGCCCTGGTTTGATTAATGGGCACCTCTATAAGTTCGCGCCTTGATCGAATTTATAGAGGTATCCATATACCTGCACCCTATAAAAATTTACTGAGCAAGAGAATGTAATGCGTATCTTTGGCAAACTACTTGGCCCCATTCTTTTTTTCTGTGTAGCTGTTTTTTTTCTGCCTTCGGTTTCATTTTCTGCTCATGCTCCCGTTCCGCCAGGTTCACATCTTGTTTATTTTTACGACAACAGTGGCCTCAGCGGACTTCCTCCTGCGCCAAAATTCCCTACTTCGTTGCAAGCTGCAGAGTATGGTATTCAGTGCTTTATAGTCGGATGCTATGGCAGCCTTGGCATTACCCCTATCCCTAATTATCAATCTCACGTTTTTACACGAATGGCGGTCACTGACACATACAAGGACGTGTATGTTTATACCATTACCCAATCAACAATTTGTTGGGGGGGCGTCCTCTGCACACGTGAAATCCCTATTACCGTCTATCACGAACTTCCACCCCCACCGCGCATCGTCATCCTGGACAAAACCAAAAAAAATCCCGACATATGTCTTGTGGTGGGCAACCCGATCCATCCAGCCACTGGCAACAAGCAGCAAGTCGAAACCGACTACAGCGGCATGGGCCTGTTCCCGCTGGTTCACCAGCGCACCTATAACAGCGCCGGGGAGCTGGGTGCGGGTTGGCGCAACTTCTATGATCGCACTGTTTCCTGGTATTCCGTAACTGATCCGGTCACAGGCACTACAGTCAGCACCGCTACTGTCACCCGCCCCAATGGCAAGACCTACACATATACACTGAGCGGCAGCACCTGGGTGGTAGACGCCGATATCAGTGACCGGCTGACCGGCAACAACTCCACGGACTGGACGTACACTTCTGCCCAAAATGACGAGACCGAAATTTACAGCGCTAATGGGGCGCTGCTGTCCATCACTAACCGGGCGGGCTTAACGCAAACCCTGGCCTACGATACCCAGGGTCGTCTTTCAACGGTGACGGATCCCGTCGGACGCCAACTCACGTTCACCTACGATACCTCCGGCCGCATGGCCACCCTGACCGATCCGGCCAGTGGGCTTTATCTCTACACCTATGATGTCGATGGTAACCTCAGCACCGTCACCTACCCGGACGGCAAAACCCGCACCTACCTCTACAACGAGCAAGCCTACACCCAGAACACCGCGCAGCGTCGTGCGCTCACCGGCATCATTGATGAAAACAACAGCCGCTACGCCACGTTCGGCTACAACGCCACCGGCCTCGCTATTTCAACAGAGCATGCCGGCGGTGTCGAACGCGTTACTGTCAACTATGGCACGCCGCCGCGCATCGAATCGTCTTCGTACCTCGATCCGGTGACGAATATCACCTACGTTACCCTCTATTACGTGCCGCCCACCGTCACCACCGTCACCGATGCCTTGGGCACAACGCGGGGTTATGATTTCCAGTCGGTTAACGGTGTGATTAAAAATACTGGCCTCACCCAACCCTGCCCCACCTGTGGCGGGGACACCGCGGCCAGCACCTATGACGCCAACGGCAACCCGGCTTCCAAGACCGACTTCAACGGCAACGTCACCACCTACGGCTACGACCTTACGCGTAATTTAGAGATCAGCCGCACCGAAGCCGCAGGCACGCCCCTGGCGCGAATCACCACCACCACGTGGCACCCCACCTTCCGGCTACCCACGCAGATCACCGAACCCAACCGCGTCACCACCTTCACCTATGACACCCAAGGCAATCTCACGCAAAAAACCATCACTTCCGGCACGCTCAGCCGCACCTGGAGCTATACTTATAACGCCTTGGGTCTGGTCACCCGCGTCAACGGCCCGCGCAGCGACGTTGCGGACGTGACCACCTATACCTATGATGCTCAAGGCAACCTCGCCAGTGTCACCAACGCCTTGGGCCATGTCACCAACATCACCACCTACGATGCTCACGGTCGTCCTTTAACGATCCAGGACCCCAACGGCGTCATTACCCAGTTGCGCTATGATGTACGGGGTCGCCTGATTTCCCGTTTAGTGGGCACTGAATTTACCCAATTCCAGTACGACGGTGTTGGCCAGCTCACCCGCATCATACTGCCCGACAGCAGCTTCATGGATTACCGCTACGATGCGGCTCACCGCCTCATCGCCATGACCGATGCGCTGGGCAACAAAATTAGCTACACGCTGGATGCGCTGGGCAACCGTATCAAGGAAGATATCCTCGACCCCAGTAACGCTCTCACCCAGCAGCGCCGCCGCGTGTTTGATGGCCTCAACCGCCTTGCTCAAGACATCGGCGCGCAAAACCAGGTTACAGCGTATCAATACGATGCCAACGGCAACCTGCTCAGTCGCACCGATCCCCTGGCGAACACCACCACCCACGGCTATGACGCCCTTAATCGTTTGGCGCAAGTTACTGACTCTGCCAGTGGCATCGCCCGCTATACCTACAATGCCAATGACCGCCTCATTCAAGCCATCGACCCGCGTGGTATCGGCACCGCCTACAGTTATGATGGCCTCGACAACCTCACCCAGACCGTAAGCCTGGATGCCGGAACGAGTGCCCACACCTATGATACGGCGGGCAATCTTGCCACTCAAACCGACGCCCGCAATAAAAAGACCGTCTACACCTATGACGCCTTGAACCGCCTCATCCAAACCCGGTTCGCCGACGCCACCCGCATTGTCTACCAATACGACACCGGCACTCACGCCATCGGCCGTCTGATTAAAATGACCGATCCGGCAGGCATCACCCAATGGACCTACGACCCGCAAGGGCGGGTTATCACCCAAACCCAAACCACCGGCACCCTCAATCAGGTACTGCGTTATGGATACGACGCCAGCGGACGCGTGGCGCAACTCACCTACCCTTCGGGCAAAGTGATCAGCTACGGTTATGACCTTGCCGGCAACCTCGCCCAGCTCGGCCTCAACGGCCAACCCCTGCTCAACAACATCCGCTACCAGCCCTATGGCGCGGTGAAAGAATGGACCTGGGGGAACGGTACCCTGCACAGCCGTGCCTTTGATGCTGACGGGCGCATGGTCAGTCACCCCCAAGGCAATGCCCCGCTCTCCATCAGCTACGACAGTGCCGGGCGCATCGTCCAGCAAACGCAGAGCACCGGCGTACACAGCTACGGCTATGACAGCGTCGACCGCCTCACCCAGCACGTCGACGCCACCGGCCTGCTCAGTGACTACCAGTACGACACCAACGGCAACCGTACCCAACTCACCCAGGGCAGCCTCGCCACCGCCTACCACCTCTCGATCACCAGCAACCGCCTCAATAGCCAGAGCGGGGCGGTAACCAAAAGCTACACCTACGATGCCGCAGGCAACCTGATCAGCAACGGCACCCATGCTTACACTTATAATGCACGCGGACGCCTTGCTAAAGTCACCTACGGCACCCGCAGCAACACCTACGCCCTCAACGGCCTCGGTCAGCGCATCCGCAAGACCGGCTACGGCGTCAGCACGGGCACTAACCGTTATGTCTATGACGCACAAGGCCACCTGCTCGGTGATTACACCAGCACCGGCGTCGCGATCCAGGAAACCGTGTATCTGGGTGACATTCCCGTGGCCGTGCTTCAGGGCACCGCAGTGTATCACCTCCATGCCGACCACCTCGACACCCCGCGAGTGATCACCGACAGCACCGATAAAGTGATCTGGCGCTGGGACAGCGACCCGTTTGGCACCACCGCCGCCAACGAAGACCCTGACGGGGACAGGAAGAAATTCATCTATAACCTGCGTTTTCCGGGACAATACTTTGACAAGGAGACCGGGCTGCATTATAACTATTTTAGGGATTATGACCCGAGGGTCGGGCGGTATGTGCAGAGTGATCCGATTGGGTTGCGGGGTGGGTTGAATACATACACCTATGTCGATGGCAACCCGATAAGTTATATTGATCCGTTAGGATTAGCCAAATTACCACCTATACCACCGCGACCTCCAACCAACACAGAACGACCTGTTCCGCAACCTGTTCCGCCGCCGACATCAGGAAGACCTTCGTGCGATTTAGTGTTTTCCACTTGCATGGCAGCATGCGTGTCTAAATGTCCAGGCCCTGGATTAGTGAAGGTTGGAGCTTGCGGAACTCTGTGTGTAACTTTGTTTTTGATCTGCAAGCATGATGGTGGCGAATAATATGGATACACTCGCCTACCCTTCAAAAGGCTTTGTGAAAAACGTAATAATCGCTATTAAAAATAGCCATGAAATAAAAATTATTGTCCTTCCGGGATGGCGAAAAAAAATAATATTAACTGAGTTGCCTGGTTTTTTACATGACAAAGTGGCCAGCAATAGTAAGCGGAGCTGGAAATTTATATTTGGTATGTTCCTAGTATCACATTTTCTTACTGCCTATTTTTACGCTAGATCTGGGGGGTATACTGCAAGTTATATGGATGGTGACGAATTAATTGTAAATTTGAAGCCGCCCGGTGGATCGAGCTCGGTAGGTTGGGCTGAATGAGATGAAGCCAAGCCCGTAGCCCGTAGGTTGGGGTGAATGAAATGAACCCCAACAAAAAGCTGGCGGCTTGCGCAATGGGTGGTTATGAATGATGTATTGTGCGGGTCTGTGAAGAATGCGATATCGGCGTGCGGATGTGACTGGGGGTACGTATTTCTTTACGGTCAACCTTGCGCAGCGAAGCCGTACATTATTGGTTGATGAGGGCCGTAGGTTGGGCTGAGGCACGAAGCCCAACAATGTTGGATAAGAACACTGACGAAATGTTTAACGCGCGTAAGGCGTAGGGCAGATTAGGCGCGAGCCGTAATCCGCCGAATGTAACAACCGGATGTGTTGATAATTTGTTGCAACGAGGCATTTTTTCTGTGAATTTTGGAGCGATGGCTGATGTTTCTGCAAAGGCGCGAAGCGCGTCGCCGATGGGTGCGAGACGCTTGGCTATTGCACCCTATGCTTGCCGGGGCATCAGCTACAGCTACGACGGTGCCTTACCGCTCAGCGAAACCTGGAGCGGCGTCGTCACACGCGCCTACAACGCCGACTTCAACTACAGCGGAGCAAGGGGTCACGTCTTGACATCATTCATTTTATTCCGGTGGACAGCTCCGGCGCGTTGCAAATGGCTAGCGAAAACGGCCCCTACCGTACAAAGCTATGGCTATGATGCCGTCGACCGCCTCACCCAGCACGTCGACGCCACCGGCCTGCTCAGTGACTACCAGTACGACACCAACGGCAACCGTACCCAACTCACCCAAGGTAGCATCGCCACCGCCTACCACCTCTCGATCACCAGCAACCGCCTCAATAGCCAGAGCGGGGCGGTAACCAAAAGCTACACCTACGATGCCGCAGGCAACCTGATCAGCAACGGCACCCATGCTTACACTTATAATGCACGCGGACGCCTTGCTAAAGTCACCTACGGCACCCGCAGCAACACCTACGCCCTCAACGGCCTCGGTCAGCGCATCCGCAAGACCGGCTACGGCGTCAGCACGGGCACTAACCGTTATGTCTATGACGCACAAGGCCACCTGCTCGGTGATTACACCAGCACCGGCGTCGCGATCCAGGAAACCGTATATCTGGGTGACATTCCCGTGGCCGTGCTCCAGGGCACCGCGGTGTATCACCTCCATGCCGACCACCTCGACACCCCGCGAGTGATCACCGACAGCACCAACAAAGTCATCTGGCGCTGGGACAGCGACCCGTTTGGCGCCACCGCCGCCAACGAAGACCCGGACGGGGACCGCAAAAAATTCACCTATAACCTGCGTTTTCCGGGGCAGTACTTTGACAAGGAGACGGGGCTGCATTATAACTACTTCAGGGATTATGATCCGAAGATCGGGCGGTATGTGCAGAGTGATCCGATTGGGTTGGCGGGGGGGGTGAATCTCTATCAGTATGCCAAATCCAATCCACTCATCTATACCGATCCGACCGGAGAGAGTCCAATTGACTGTGCAAAAACATTTATCAGATGTAAAAAATGTGTAGATGAAGGAAAAGAATGCCAGCAGAAACATTCTGATCCAATAGCCTGCCTCGATAGAGGTGAGAAACTAGGATTGAGTGTTTTTGGGCATATTGCGCAACAGTGCGCGCTGAAAAGTCCAGCGTGCGTGAATTGTGCAGTTGACATTATCAAATGTGGCTTTCAACCCTTGCCATTACCAAAGTAATAACAAAGTCAAGGCAATGAAAAAGAATACAAAATTAATGTTCTTTTCAATAGGGATACTATTAACAGGGTTTGCTGGTGGATTTTATATGGGGCAAACAATGACTAGCCAAATACTTAATGGTGGAGCAGTAACTGTTTCAGCAAAACTCATTGAATTAGAAGCCAGCGATGCGGAGCGCGCATACAAATCAGGCAACATTTTAAAACAAATTTATGGTCTGGAGCATTTTGGAAAGATTCTTGAGCATAATGTAGGTTCGTCACCCATTGTTGCTGATGAGGTAATTTATATTGATCTTGCTATTACATATACACGACTTGGCTTGTTGTCTCAGAAAATGAATAATCAAGAGAATGCGAATATATACTTTAATAAGGCGGTTGTTTTTTATAAAAAAACAGGAAAAGAGATAGCGGTTGATAAGTTAGTTAGCTTGGTTAAAAGAATGGATGAAAATTTGCAATAACGCTGACTGGATGGAATCGAAGAAGCCGAATAAAGGCTCATCTGGAACTGGAATCTGATGGTGCCTCTATGCCTTTAAATATTGGAGAAAACCCTTCGCAGGTAGAAGAAATACGTGTCGCGAGCGAATTGCTGCATGACGGGAAATATCGTGATGCTTATGAGCACTTTTTGAGCCTAGCACAGAGGGGATCAACAATGGCTTGGTTTAATCTTGGATGGATGTATCACACGGGAACAGGTGTCGATAAAGATCTTGATAAAGCAAAGCAGTATTATCAACAAGCAGCTGATAGTGGATCTCCGATAGCGCGTCATTATCTTGGAACGCTTTATCGCGCGAAAGGAAGCTTCAATGACGCTCTTCATTGGTTTGAGCTTGCGGCAAAAGATGGTTATCTGCCGTCGATATATTGGGCCGGAAGCATGTACTTGCTTGGTGAGGGCATTTCACAAGATGTTAAAAAGGCAGAGATCTATCTGCGAACTGCAACCGAGAAAGGACACGTTTACGCTAGGCGCGATCTAGCGCTCGCCTTAATTAAGGGCTCTTTCGGGCATAGAGAGATCGTTAAGGGTGTGTTTGAATGGCTAGGATCAATCATTGCAGGAATGCGCCTCGGTGCTCGTGAACCTCAAAGCGAACAACTAATGTAGCCAGGTAGGATGGACACGGAAGGCGTGCCCACGGGGAATGAATAAACGTGATGACTGATGAAACATTGTGGACGTTGCTTGTCGTCAAGATGAACTATAACGGCGTGATATTTGATAACGAAAAAACAACCAGGGATCATGATTAAGTTGAAATACCCTCATCCAAATTACAATACCGTACAGCCAGCCCGCGCTGACCGCTTGCGTCTATTGTGGTACTGGTTACAGGATCACTGCGATAATGGTACGCATCGGCTGATTGACGTTTATAAAATCCACGGCAATCGTATAGCGCATAACGATGCCGCAGGCAACCTGATCGGTGTTCTGACCGGCACGGGTGCCCAACTCTACGCCTACAACGCACGCGGACGCCTCGCCGCCAGCGTCATCTATGAGAATGCCCAGGGCACCCGCAGCAACACCTACGCCCTCAACGGCCTCGGTCAGCGCATCCGCAAGACCGGCTACGGCGTCAGCACCGGCACTCACCGTTATGTCTACGACGCACAAGGCCACCTGCTTGGTGATTACACCAGCACCGGCGTCGCGATCCAGGAAACCGTGTATCTGGGTGACATTCCCGTGGCCGTGCTCCAGGGCACCGCGGTGTATCACCTCCATGCCGACCACCTCGACACCCCGCGAGTGATCACCGACAGCACCAACAAAGTCATCTGGCGCTGGGACAGCGACCCGTTTGGCGCCACCGCCGCCAACGAAGACCCGGACGGGGACCGCAAAAAATTCACCTATAACCTGCGTTTTCCGGGGCAGTACTTTGACAAGGAGACGGGGCTGCATTATAACTACTTCAGGGATTATGATCCGAAGATCGGGCGGTATGTGCAGAGTGATCCGATTGGGTTGGCGGGTGGGCTTAATACATACGCGTATGTCGCTAACAATCCTTTGCGGTTCACCGATCCAATGGGATTGATGGGATCAAGTGGCATGCAATCTCCTTCCTCTCCTGGAGCCAGTGCATCTTGCGATGGTCGGTGGCGCAAGATTCGATGGATCCGGGATCCATTTTCAGCGTTCACGCTCACATGTACATGTTATTGGAGCTGCACATCCTGTCCCAATTCTGGTAAGGGGGACGCATTCTCTGACCCTAACTTTGGCCAATATTCGACCAAAGGCAAAATTATTTTTTCCGGAAAACCCGGTGTTGATTACGATCCGGAAGCTGGAGATGCATGCCAATGTGGTGAGCCGGGGTCGTCAAAAGGTTGTGATCCATGCGGAAACTAATATTCTTCCGCGTGAGAGCGGTGTTAAGCAGCGTTTTCTTAACGACCATTCTTGGTTGTTCTTCTGGAACGGAGAATTACGATCTTATTAAAGAATTCTCCGTGCCGGAGGGCGCTTATAACGTGAAGAGACGGACACTGGGGAGCAACGGTGCAGAACAGCTATTTTTTCAAACCAAAGAGACTTATCCATCCACTCGCGTGCTGGACACGTATCGGGACTTTTTGCGAAATCATGGGTGGATACAATGCTCTGGCGCAAACAAGAAATGGTCATCTCACGAAGACAGGTCGTCTAGCCCGTATTTGTTAGTTCATAAGTTGAGTGAGCATTGGATAAAACGAGGTGACCACAAGCTGCTCATACTGAGCGCGATGTATTACTCCGAGAAACTTACTAACGAACGACCCGACAATGACGAGCAGCACTTGATTGTCTGGGTGCAGCGTGTCGCAGATCTGGAAAAAGAACTATCTGGTATTGGCGTAGCCTGTAATCTATAGCGCGGTAGGTTGGGCTGAGGCACGAAGCCCAACATGATTGGATTAAAAATTTTGGTGCGATGTGTAATCGAGAGCATTGGTTTTGAGACATGAATAAACGCATGACAAAATGCATAGCAACAACATGTTGGGGTTCGCAAAAAGCGCGTAGGATGCGGTGAGGAACGAACCGCATCGTTCGAGAATGCAAGGGGTGACAAGGAGAAAGGCCATTGACTGAATATCGTCGTGCCCGTGTGCCGGGCGCCACATGGTTTTTCACGGTGGGACTTATAGACGGATTTGGCCGAACGGCGGGGCAATGGCTTGTTGGTTGAGAGAATCGATACTTTAAGGTCGGCGTTTCGTGTGGTGCGGGAGAGGCAC
>JAHFRW010000058.1:0-3335 GCA_023266055.1 Gammaproteobacteria bacterium
GGCAAATGGGATTGGTGCAAACCTATGAGGCATGCTTTCAGACACATGGCATACGCACTGCACAAATCCTGCTGACACATGATGATCTGGCCGATCGGCAGCGTTACCTGAATGCACGCAGTACCTTGCGCACCCTGCTGAATCTGGGCGTAGTGCCGGTGGTTAACGAAAACGATACGGTTGCGGTAGAAGAAATCCGTTTTGGTGATAACGATACCCTGGCCGCGCTGGTAACAAACCTGATTGAAGCTGACATGCTGATATTGCTGACTGACCAGCCAGGCATGTACGAACAGGATCCGCGCCAGAATCCCGAGGCCCAATTTATTCATGAAGGGCAGGCGGGTGATCCGCAGCTGGAACGCATGGCGGGTGCCGGGGGCGTGGGGAGCCTGGGGCGGGGAGGCATGTTGACCAAAGTGCGCGCCGCTGCTCGTGCCTCGCGTTCCGGTGCCTCTACGCTGATAGCCTATGGCCGTGAAGCGACCATATTGCAACGCATTGCCGCCGGCGAGCGCGTGGGTACCCTGTTGCTGCCGGGGCAGGAGACCATGGCGGCACGCAAGCAATGGTTGGCGGGTCAACTGCAGGTGCGGGGACGCTTAACGCTGGATGCCGGTGCTGTGCGCGTACTGCGCGAGGCTGGCCGCAGCTTGCTGCCCGTGGGAGTGTTGGCGGTTGAGGGTGAATTTGGTCGTGGTGAGCTGGTGGCCTGCATCGCCGAAGACGGTACGGAAATCGCGCGTGGGCTGGTGAATTACAACGCCACTGAATCCCGCAGGATCATGCGTCAGACGAGTGACAAGATTGAAGAATTGCTGGGGTACGTGGATGAGTCAGAGCTGATACACCGTGATAATCTGGTGTTGAGTTAAGAAGTTACAGGCAGGAACCGGGCTAAAAGCGGATAAATGTCCTGCTTTTCAGGGTGTCCGGGCTGTGTTGTAGAATGTGTTGGCGTTGAATTTATGGCAGGCCACCCGTAGCAGGGTGGCCTGCCATAAATTTAGCTCTGCAATGCTTTGATGTGCTGGTTCAAGCGGCTTTTGTGGCGCGCTGCTTTATTCTTTTCAATCAATCCCTTGCGAGCCATTTTGTCAATAATTGGCACGGCGGTGGCATAGGCGGCTTGTGCCGCAGCCTTGTCACCCGCTTCAATGGTGTTAACAACTTTTTTGATCATGGTGCGAACGGTAGAGCGCATGCCGGTGTTGTGTTCGCGGTGCGCGTCAGCTTGACGTGCGCGTTTTTTAGCTTGTGCAGTGTTGGCCAACGTTGTGACTCCTGAAAAATAGGGTGCCAGTGCACCTGAAAAATATGGTGTCAGCGACACCTGAACATGGGGTGCCAGTGACATCTGAGAAATAGGGCGCCAATAATTGCGTGGCGTGGTAAACCGCATATTATCCATATTTGTTGCTAATCCGTCAATATGGGGAATGCCAAAAGATGGCATGTTCTTGATTATGATGGATAGAGGGTATTTTATGCTCCGGTGGGCGGCACACTTAAGGTATGATGCGCGTTGTTATCCTGCAACATAAGGGCGCATCGTTTTGAACAGGTTGTTATGGGTTTATTAAGGTCCACCGCCACGGTCAGCGGCATGACCATGATTTCACGCGTATTGGGTTTTGTGCGCGATATGGTGATTGCACGCGTGTTTGGCGCAGGGGCAGATACGGATGCTTTTTTTGTGGCATTCCGCATCCCCAATTTTCTGCGTCGCCTGTTTGCCGAAGGTTCGTTTTCACAGGCATTTGTCCCCGTGCTTACCGAGTACAAAACCCGACGGGAACATGCAGAGGTCAAAAAGCTTGCCGATGATGTCGCAGGTGCCCTGGGCGGTCTGTTATTTCTGATTACGCTGGTGGGCATCATTGCCGCGCCGCTGTTGATCATGGTTTTTGCGCCAGGGTTTCTTGATGAGCCGCGTAAATATGATCTGACGGTGGAAATGCTGCGCATCACCTTCCCCTACATATTTTTTATTTCACTTACTGCATTTGCGGGCGGTATTCTCAATACCTACGGACGCTTTGGTGTACCGGCATTGACGCCGGTGTTTTTGAACCTGTCGATGATTGGCACGGCATTGTGGCTGGCACCGCTGATGGATAATCCCGTGGTGGCGCTGGCGTGGGGCGTGTTTATCGCTGGAGTCGTGCAATTACTGTTTCAGATACCCTTTCTGTATCGACTGCGTTTGTTGCCACGTCCTCGCTGGGGCTGGATGCAGGAGGGGGTGCAGCGTATTCTCAAGTTAATGTTACCCAGCCTGTTTGGTTCTTCGGTGGCGCAGGTGAGTTTGCTGATCGACACACTGATTGCCTCGTTTCTGGTGACCGGCAGCGTGTCGTGGCTGTATTACTCGGATCGTCTGGTGGAGTTTCCACTCGGGGTATTTGGTGTGGCGCTGGCCACGGTGATCTTGCCCAGTCTGTCGCAAAAACATGCCCAGGCTTCGCCGACCGCGTTTTCGCATACGCTGGACTGGGGGTTGCGCTGGGTCGTGCTGGTGGGCCTGCCCGCCACCGTGGGGCTGCTGGTGCTGGCCGGACCCCTGCTGGTGACCCTGTTCCAGTATGGGAAATTTGATGCCCATGACGTAGAAATGTCTTCGCACAGTTTGATGGCATATGGCTTGGGTCTGCTTGCCTTTATGTTGATCAAGGTGTTGGCACCGGGATTTTTTGCGCGGCAGGACACGCGAACGCCCGTACGTATTGGTTTGATTGCGTTGGGTGTGGGGCTGATGGTCAAGCTCGTGCTGGTATTCCCGTTGGCACACGTCGGTTTGGCGCTGTCATCATCACTGGTGGCGTTCTTGAACGCGTGGTTGCTGTACCGTGCTTTGCGCCGTGCCGGTGTGTACACCCCTGAGCCTGGCTGGTTGCGCCTGATGATGCAGGTCATGTTTGCCAGTAGCGTAATGGCCCTGCTGCTATGGTGGGGAGTGGGGGATTGGGTCGGGTGGGCACAATGGCACGCCATGGAGCGTGTCATGCATTTAATGCTGTGGGTCATGGCCGGTGCGGCAAGCTACTTTGCCTGTTTGTGGATCACCGGAGTGCGTTACCACCATTTTCGGATAAAAGCCAAATGAATGGTATAATTCAGCCTTTGCGCGTGAATTTATGGAATTGATACGCGGTTTGGCGAATCTGCACCGGTATTCTCGTGGGCGCCAGGGGGGGTGCGTGGCGACCATTGGTAATTTTGATGGTGTGCATCTTGGGCATCAGGCAGTTCTGGGGCAGTTGGCAGAAAAGGCGGCCGAGCTGAATCTGCCTGCCGTGGTGATTACCTTTGAGCCGCATCCCCAGGAATATTTT
>JAHFRW010000058.1:3435-14672 GCA_023266055.1 Gammaproteobacteria bacterium
GGTGTGCCACCACGCTTGACGCGATTCAGGGAAAAGATACGGGCGTTGCGCCGTTATTCGATTGATAAGGTACTGTGCCTGCGGTTTAATGCCACCCTCGCGGCGACCACGGCGCAGGATTTTATTCGTACAGTGTTGATCGAGGGTCTGGATGTGCGTTACCTGGTGGTGGGTGATGATTTCCGTTTCGGCAAGCAGCGCCAGGGAGATTTTGCCATGCTTAAAGCGGCGGGTGCCGAGTATGGTTTCCAGGTAGTGAACCGGCACACCTTCAGCATTGATGGCGCACGCGTTAGCAGCACCCGTATTCGGGCCGCATTAGTGCAGGGTGACCTGGGCACGGCAGAAAAATTACTGGGACGGCCGTACCGCATGTGCGGCCGCGTTGCACGGGGCGCGCAACGCGGCCGCTCGATTGGATTCCCCACGGCCAATATTTATGTGCATCGTCGTGCCACGCCCGTGCAGGGTGTGTTTGCAGTAGAAATGTTTGGGCTGGAAGGCGAGCCACTGGCCGGTGTTGCGAATGTGGGTACGCGGCCTACCGTAGAGGGTGCAGCTGTGTTGCTTGAGGTACACCTGTTCGATTTTGCGCAGGATATTTATGGCCGTTATGTGCAAGTGGATTTTTTAAAGCGACTGCGTGACGAACAGCGTTTTGCATCACTGGATGAATTGAAAAAACAGATACATATTGACGCACAACAGGCGCGCGATTTTTTTGACAAGAGAGATTAAAGAGAGACCCTTGTGACGGATAACGTTGTGATTGATTACAAGAACACCTTGAATCTGCCCCAGACAGACTTTCCCATGAAAGCCAATCTGGCGGGCCGTGAGAATGAGCAACTCAAGCGCTGGCAGGACATGGATTTATATGGCACGCTGCGTACAATGCGTGCCGGTAAAAAGAAATTTGTGCTGCATGATGGCCCGCCGTATGCCAATGGCGATATTCATATTGGCCATGCCGTCAACAAGGTGCTTAAGGACATTATCGTCAAATCACGCTCCATGAATGGTTGGGATGTGCCCTATGTGCCGGGCTGGGATTGCCACGGCTTGCCCATTGAACTCATGGTGGAGAAAAAAATTGGCAAGGTAGGCGTCAAGGTGGATGCCGCGACCTTTCGCAAGGCCTGCCGCGATTATGCGCATACCCAGGTTAACCGTCAGCGCCAGGACTTCAAACGCCTCGGCATTATCGGTGATTGGGAGCATCCTTATCTCACCATGGATTTCAAGACCGAGGCAGATATCATTCGCGCCTTGGGCCGCATCATAGACAAGGGGCATTTGCATAAAGGTTCCAAGCCCGTGCATTGGTGCACCGATTGTGGCTCGGCACTCGCCGAAGCCGAAGTAGAGTACGAAGACAAAACTTCGCCTGCTATTGATGTGCGCTTTGCGGTGCTGGATGAACCGACATTGATGGCGTGCATGCAGCATGCGGCGGGACATGAAGGCTGTGGGCCAATCTCAGTGGTGATCTGGACGACTACGCCGTGGACTTTGCCCGCCAATCAGGCTGTCGCATTAAATGCGGCGTTTGATTATGTGCTGGTGCAATGCGACGGGTCACACGGCGCGGAGCGTTTATTGATCGCAGAAGGGTTGCTGAAAAATGCCATGGCGCGCTACGGCATTGAGAATTATCATGTCATCGCTGATGGCCTTGGTAGTGATCTGGAAGGTTTGAAACTGGGTCATCCGTTTTATGATCGTGAAGTGCCGGTGATTGTCGGCGAGCACGTTACGCTGGAAGCCGGTACCGGTGCCGTGCACACTGCACCCGCGCATGGTCAGGAAGATTATGTGGCGGGCGCCCGTTATAACCTGCCGGTGAATAATCCGGTGGGTGCTGATGGCAAGTTTCTGCCCGGCACGGAATTGTTTGCCGGTGAGCATGTGCTGAAAGCCAATGATCACGTTATCGAAGTGCTGAAAACCAGAGGTACGTTGCTGCATGCCGAGGCGATACGCCACAGCTACCCGCATTGCTGGCGCCACAAAACACCCATTATTTTCCGCGCGACGCCGCAGTGGTTTATCAGCATGGAACAAAAGGGTTTGCGTGAACAGGCACTGGCTGCCATTCGTACCGTGAAATGGATACCTGGCTGGGGTCGGGCACGCATTGAAGGTATGGTGAACAATCGGCCGGATTGGTGTATTTCACGGCAGCGTACCTGGGGCGTGCCGATGGCACTGTTCGTTCATAAGGAACATGGCACGCTGCATCCTGCGACGGCTGAATTGCTTGAGATCGTTGCGCAGCGCGTTGAAAAAGCGGGCATAGACGCATGGTTTGATCTGGATGCCGTAGAATTGCTGGGCAAGGACGTGGCGGATTACGACAAGGTCAGCGACACGCTGGATGTATGGTTTGATTCCGGTGTGACGCATGCGACGGTTCTGGAGCAGCGTAGTGAGCTACAATTTCCTGCCGATTTTTATCTTG
This sequence comes from Gammaproteobacteria bacterium, assembly GCA_023266055.1. Lineage (GTDB taxonomy): Bacteria > Pseudomonadota > Gammaproteobacteria > Ga007554. Next base: position 5,897 of record JAHFRW010000058.1, read on the forward strand.
AGGGGTCTGATCAGCATCGAGGTTGGTTTCAGTCAGCATTGCTGACCTCGGTAGCAATGCGTGGTGTTGCACCTTACAAATCGGTATTGACGCATGGTTTTGCCGTGGACGCGCAGGGTATGAAGATGTCCAAATCCAAAGGTAATGTCGTAGCGCCGCAGCAGGTAGTGAGCACGCTGGGTGCCGATATTTTGCGCTTGTGGGTAGCGAGTGCTGATTACAGTGCTGAAATGGCAGTGTCAGATGAGATTCTGAAACGCACCGCCGATGCTTATCGGCGCATGCGTAATACCGCACGCTTTTTGCTGGCAAATCTGCATGGTTTTGATCCTGCATTGCATTGTGTCGCGCCTGAAAAAATGCTGGCGCTGGATGCATGGGCAGTGGAGCGCGCCCGGCAGTTGCAAGAAGAAGTGCGCGCCGCGTATGAAAGCTGTGAATTTCATTTGATCTATCACAAAGTGCATAATTTTTGCAGCGTTGATCTGGGTGGTTTTTATCTTGATATTATCAAGGATCGGCAATACACCACACAAACCAATAGCGTAGCGCGCCGTTCCGCACAGACTGCCATGCATCACATTATTGAAGCCATGGTGCGCTGGCTGGCACCGATTTTGAGTTTTACATCTGAAGAACTCTGGCACTATATTCCTGGCCAGCGTGGTGAATCGGTATTGCTGGAAAGTTGGTATGAAATCCCCAAAACGGCTGCTTCAGGTATGGACTGGAATGCCGTCATTGCGGTGCGTGATGGCGTAAAAAAGGAATTGGAAAAACTGCGTGTCGCCAATGACATTGGTTCATCGCTGGATGCGGAAGTGGATATCTATTGCGACAATACCTTGCATGGTGTGCTGAATAATCTGGAAGATGAGTTGCGCTTCGTATTGATTACGTCCTATGCGCGCGTTCACCCGTTGGAGCAACGTCCTGCCGATGCTGTGGCCGCCGGCGAAGGGTGGTGGGTCAAGGTTGTGCCGTCCGCACACAAAAAATGTATCCGTTGCTGGCATCATCGTCAGGATGTTGGGACGCATGTCGCGCATCCCGACATTTGTGGTCGCTGTGCCGAGAATGTGAGTGGTGCGGGCGAGCAGAGGCACTACGCGTGATGAGTGTCTGTGCTGACAGGATGGTGCATCACCTGCTTCCGGCGCTGCATCACAACACGATGCTGGGTGGACATATTTCATGAATAGATGGTTTGGCCTGGCGGCGCTGGTTATTATCATCGATCAGATTACGAAATATGCGGCGAGTAGTGTACTTCTTATGCATGAGCCGGTCGCCGTGTTCCCATCATTTAATCTTACGCTCATGCACAATACCGGTGCTGCATTCAGTTTTCTGGCAGATCAGGGCGGGTGGCAACGCTGGTTTTTCGCGGTGCTGGCATTAGGTGTGAGCGTTGTGCTGGCGGTATGGTTGCGTCGTTTGCAGGCGCATGAAAAGTGGCTGGCGCTGGCCTTGTCGCTGGTGTTGGGTGGTGCTGTGGGCAATCTCATTGACCGGATTTACCATGGATACGTTGTTGACTTTATTGATGTCTATTATAACGCGTGGCATTGGCCAGCGTTCAATATTGCTGATTCCGCGATTACCGTAGGAGCAGTGATGCTGGTGATAGATACATTTCGTAGTAAGGAAAAAAGCCGTTAGCATACGTTATGTACGTATCGCCCCTGGCATTTATCGTGCTCATGATGCACATTACATGTGAGGTTTGAAATAATGGAAATCATTCTCGCCAATCCACGCGGTTTTTGCGCGGGCGTTGATCGCGCCATTGATATCGTTGAGCGTGCGCTTGAAGTATTTGGTGCACCCATTTATGTACGCCATGAGGTGGTGCATAACAAATTTGTCGTGGATGAACTGCGTAATAAAGGCGCAATATTTGTTGATGAACTGGTGCAGGTGCCTGATGATGCCACCGTGATTTTCAGTGCTCATGGTGTTTCCAAGGCGGTACGTGCTGAGGCCGCACAGCGCGGTCTGAAGGTGTTTGATGCTACCTGTCCGCTGGTGACCAAGGTACATGTGGAAGTGGTGCGTCATTTGCGGGCGGGTTGTGAAATTATCATGATTGGTCATGCCGGGCATCCCGAGGTGGAAGGTACCCTGGGCCAGGTAGAAAGAGGAGCATCAGAAGGTGCAGGTCGTATGTATCTGGTGGAAACACCGCAGGATGTGCAGAAACTAAACGTAAAGAATCCCGATGCGTTGGCATTCGTAACACAAACTACCTTGTCAGTGGACGATGCTGCGCAGGTCATCAGCGCCTTGCGCGAACGCTTTCCGAACATTATTGGTCCGCGCAAGGATGACATCTGCTATGCCACGCAAAATCGCCAGGATGCCGTTAAGGAGCTTGCCACGCAATGTGATCTGGTGCTGGTGGTCGGTTCACTGGCCAGCTCCAATTCAAATCGTTTGCAGGAGTTGGCGGGACGCATGGGAGTGGCATCTTATTTGATTGATAATGCCGACGAAATACAGGCGGAATGGTTGCAGGGAAAAAGCCGCATCGGCGTCACTGCCGGTGCTTCTGCACCCGAAATACTGGTGCAGCGCGTGATAGAGCGTCTTAAGTCGCTGGGCGCACAAAGCGTGCGTGAAAGCCAGGGTAACCCTGAGAACGTGGTATTTTCCCTGCCGCGTGAGTTGCAGCAGGAAGCATCTTAAACAATAAAAACCTCCCTTGCATGAGCAGTCAGGTGCTTTTTATTGTTTCCAGTTATTTTCTGTTGCGCTAAAGCCGCCACTATTATCCGTGTCCCAGCGTTTTGCGCCGGTGTGATCCAGTTCTATTATTCCGTCATTGGCTTGCCCTGTGCCCGCAATGGGCGTAGCGCGCAGGGTAAAGGTAGTGGCGGTGATAGCAGTGGGCGCTACTGCGGAAATTGACAGGTTATAATACTTGGTGGCGCCATCCAGCGGTGCCTGTGAAGGGAATATATGAGGCGGTGTGGCCGCACCCGTGCCCAATGTGGGTGCGGTGGGAACCCCGCCAGCAAGTGGCATATAGGTATTGTTCTGCGTAAACACCCGCTCCATGGCGTTGCTTAGCTGCGTCAGCGCACCTTGCGCGTCAGCACGCCGTGACTGCGTTACACTATTCTGGTAAGCAGGGTAGGCAATCGCGGAGAGTATGCCGACGATCACGACGGCGATCAGTAGTTCGATGAGGGTAAATCCCCGCGTGTGTTGTTGGCGCGTAGGGACAGGCCTTGTGCCTGCCCACAGTACACGGCGTACCCCTTGCGGGTGCTGCGTGTGTTGTTGGGGCTTTAGCCCCTTACAACCACGGCGTACCCCTTGCGGGTGCAAAGACTTGTTGTTCATTACACGTATACTCCATGAATAACTGCATAACCCTTGTTTACAAACTACTGGAGAGGCCATGGAAGAAATTCACAGCTTGTCCATGTAGCACCTGTTTATTGACTCAGCTCTTTCCATGACAGACGCCCGGCGAGGGGTGGTTTACCTAGATCCGTCAGGATTTTATCCAAGCTCTTCCCTAGCGCATTTCCGCTATTTGAGGTGTATTGGAGATTACCCATGAAGGAGGATGCTGCGGCAACCGAGTCAATGCTGCGCCCCGCCGACACTACATCAGTAACATTAACAATGTTGTCATTATTACTATCAAAAACCGGTTTGTCGGGCTGCCCGCCGTTTATGAGTTTTACGCTCATCAGCCATGATGAACCACCAAAACTGCATGCAACAGTACTGGGGATCGTGGTATTGAAGAACACATAATCGCCCCGCACGATTGGGTTGACGACCACGCGTTCACCCGTGGCGGCGCTGGCGCTGTCAAGGTCGATACGCCAGCCATATTTGGTGGTATAGTCTATGGTGTTATTGCTGAGTACACGATTGCCAGCAGGCGCGCCCGTCAGAAAGGTCTGCGCTACCAAGTGACTGCGCAGGCGCTCTTTATCTCCCTTATCCCACACGCCATAGAAGGTTTGCGTGGTGGTCGTGGCGGGATCGGTGCTCACCAAATATTGACCGGTGCCAAATAAGATCATCAGGTTGGGCGCATTAGGGGGCGAGCTGCTGTTGCCTACGCTGGGGTGTTTGATCACCGAAGGTTTGGTAGTGATCGGCTGGACAGCGCCCGCCGTATTCAGCGCGGTGAACAGCGGTTTTGGCGTGATGCCTGTTGTGTAGGCGACTGTCCAATTGGTGTCGCTGGTCTTATTCGACAGATCAAAAGCCCACATATTGCCTCGCAGATCACCGGCATACACCCGGTCAGTCGTGCCATCGCCGTCGAGGTCTGCGAGCGCAGGCTCAGAGAGCCCATTACGATTGGTGGTGTCACCTGTTTTTGTGCTGATTTCGATGTAATCAGTACCCGCCGTCCAGACGCCGTCCAGGCCACCGTCCAGGTACAGTATGAACAATTTGGCTTCGCCGCCGCCATCGGCAGTGCTGGCAGTATCTTCGTAACCATTACCGATAATGGCCGCCCAGCGATTGTTATTCATCAGGGCGATGACAGGCTTGCTCAAGGTATAGCCGAGGTTGGTGTCATCGCTGTTGGTGAATTCCCACATCACGGTATTGTCAGAGGCAGTGCCTGTTTCAGCAAAAGTGCTGGGGTCGGTGATATCCAGGGCAAACAGGCCACGGCCACCCGCCCCCAGACCGCCGACCAGTATCGTTTTCCATGCTGCAGTGCCACCCGGCGTCGTTTTTATGTAGGCATCCGACACGGTAGGAGAGAGGTTGACATAATAGCGATGTGAATAGGATGGATCGGTCAGATAATGCAGGCCTGCCGTGGCGGATGTGGAAAACAGGCTATGCGGAACATAGGCCATGACTTCATTACCGGTAGCGGCGTTAAAGCCATGCAGCATGCCATCGTTAGCGCCAACATAGATCACTGGCGTGCGGCTGATAGCTAATGTGCTGGTCTTGAAGGTGGAATACGCCACGCTGACACCCGGCAAGGTATCCGAATAACCTAAGGCTGGTTTGCCGACATACACCGGGTTGGAATGCACAATGTCACCCAGTCTGCTGTCGCGTGCGCGCAATTGAGGAGTAGAGGGCACGGCCTCAAGTGAGCGATCGCCGCGTAAATGGTTAAGGCGTGCGGAGCCATGCGTACCGGTGATTCCGGCAGGATTGGTATTAAGATCGTTTTGCTGTGCGACAGAGAGGGCGCTCCATGCGAAGGGTATTCCTGCTGCGGTGCTGGAGTTGTAGCTCAAAATGGTGCGTGAAGTTTGGGCATCGAGCTGGGTTGCCGCATTCCACGTGGCCGTGCTGGCAACGTCACCTGTGATGTCATGCAAATCGAATGCAAACAGCGCACCGCTCCATCGTCCAGGGTTAAATTCTGCCTGATAAACCGTGCTGGTGGTGCCTAAGGTTGCGGTATTAAATGCCGCCGCCGCCGCGCTGCTGTCGCGCGAAGCGATGTCCGCAACCACGCTCTTTAAAGCGGTGGTTAAAGATGCGCTATCAGTGGCGGTAAAGTATAGGCCATTGCCATGTGTTGCGGCGTCTTGCAGCATCTGATTGGCCACGGAAAAGCCGACAGTATAGGTATTCAGCGTCTGCTTTGGAAAATCCGTGGCATCGAAACTGGCGCCCGTAAGGTCAGTGGCCGGGGCCCTTCTCAAGTCAATGTCATAAGCGAATTTGGCAACATCATCCAGATAGAGTGAAAAGGCTTCCTGATTCTCGGTGCCCGAGGGTCTGAAGCCATCCGAATAGGGCGGGAAGGTTGGGTACATTGCTGTGGTGGTGGCGGGCGCCAGATTATCCCAATTCGGCAGTGCGCGCGTGGTATCACTAACATCGTCAGGATCAGTGGTGGGGAAGCGGTTGTCAAAGGTGGGCAAACCATCCGTGACAATGACGGTGAAGTTCTTCTGGCAACGGAACTGTACCGGGCTGGCATGTGTGATGCCAGTATTAGAAAAGCCAGTCATGCCCCTGAAATAGCGCGTAACTTCGTAATAGGCTTCGGCCAGGGGGGTCCAGGTGGCTGCGGTCAGGCCAGCGATGGCGGTAGTAAGTGCGGCATTAGTGCTGCCGCATGCCGCCTGGATGACACCGCCGTCGGTATTGTCGCTGGGGTCAAATGAAGCAATACCAAAGCGCATCCCGGGGGTGGTGGTGACGAGGTTGGTGGCCACGGTACGTGCCACATTCATACGGGTATCGTTGGGTATGGTGCCGGTGGTGAGGTCGGTACCCGTTGCGTAGGTGCTGAATAAATAATTAAGGTAGTTGCCGGTGTAGCGGGTGTTGCTCCCGCCACGCGGATCCGGCAGTCTCAAACACTTGGTAGTGGCGCCGTTGACGCCCCGTTTCCAGCCTGCTAAGCATGGTCCCCGGTTAACAATGGAAAGACTTACGTTGCCATCATCCGCCGTCCAGGGGTTGGGGGCGCCGGTACCGGTGTTGATATTGGCTCCTCCCCAGGAGGGGTAGGTGACAGAATTATCATATCCCGTCGCCCAGATGATATTGTCCATGCTGCCGGAGTTATCGATCATGATCATGACATTGGGTTGCACCGGCGTGGCAAGGAATAGCGGTGCATTTGCCAATGGGCCAGGCGCAGCCTGTGCGCTGGGTGCCACAAAGGCTATCATGTAGACGAACAAGGTAGTCCAGGCAATGGTTTTTTTGCGTGTGTGCGATATCATAACATTTCTCCTGGCACGCGGTTGGCGTGCGGTTTTACATTTAAATAGTTAAAAAATCCTGCCGTAATAGCTTTGCAGCATGACCACCGCGTCGTTAGTACCGCCGCTGCCTCTGGCGGTAATGCGTAAATTGGTCACTTGGCTTTGGCCGAGGCATGATGGGTCGTAGCACTGTTCAGGACCGGTGCCCTGGCCGGAAACTGAAACTATTTCTATGATGTACCTAGGTTGGTTCTTCGGACCTGCAATGGTGCCGGTAGCGGTTCTTGATACCGTACCCGCCCATGCCCATGTGGCGGTAGCGAAAATGTCAGGGGCGCCACCTGTGGCATAAAGCCCATTGGTGTTGTTGAATGCGGCAACGGATGCAATGCCTTCAGCAAATGTCTCAGCATCTCTTAGCGCGGTTTCGGCGGCCTGGAACGCCAGGTTCTGGTCGCGGCTATTGCCCGCCATCTTTTCTTCCAGCGCAGAGGTGCCCATGGCGGTGACGCCAATCAGGGTCAGTACCAGCAGTATCAGCATGCTGACAATCAAAACGGAACCTTTTTCGGCGGCCTGTATGGTCATATCATAGCCCTTTGTTACGTACCTTAATCGTGGTGGAAAAGACGCGGCGCAGACGGCGATCCGTTGCTGGAACCGAGGCGCCATTGAAATTGTATACCTGGGGTAGATTGGCAAGATTGTCTTCTGCGGTGCGCAGCAACAGGTTCATGCGCACGCTCACAACTCTTCTCATATCCCCCACTGTGGTTGCTGGCAAATATCTGTTTGCCGCGCCATCGCCGGGCACAGATGGAGTTACGGTAAAGTCGGCGTCAGTATCTTCGCCATACAGGATTTGCATGTTTTCCACGCCTTCTACCAGCGGCTCGGTCACCATGGCCGTGCCAACCAGGCGTCTACGATACAGGGTGGGGGCGTTGTTATTCGCCGCGTCTGTTCCGATATAATAAGCGCTACTTTCCATCCGCATTATTTCGGCATCTGTTCTATAGGGTCTGCTTAAGTTGTTACTGGTGTTCATGGCGCTGGAGTGAGCGATGGTTGTGGTTCCTGAGCCTGATGACACATTGGTGGCGGCGAAGATATCGGCGTTACCGCAGTCTGAGATAAACAAGATGTCGCCAGCAGAGAACATACTGGCTACCGATGCGGTAAGTAACTGAACATTGGCATTGACGGCTGTCATGTTGCCACTCAGCGTGGCGCCTGATGGGGCGGCTCCCTTAATAGTAATAATATCCGTGCCTGCCCGCACATCAGATGGGGTCAGTGTATTGGTAGCAGCAAGCGCAACAGGTAACGCCGTGTACTCAAAACCGGCGATGCCACCGCCGGTAAAGCTGGCTGTAGTACTGCTGGCGATATTGTTGATAGTGGTTGACTTGCTGGCGCAGCCCGTGTATCCCGCCATGCGCAGATCCTTGGTCAGGAAACTTATGGCAAACCGCCCGTTTTCCTGCAGGCGCGCCATATTGTCCTGCACCCGGTAGGTCTGGCGGCTGCCGGTAAAGATTTGCATAACACCCACCAGCAGGATCAGGCTGATGGTGATAGCGATCATGACCTCCACTAAGGTGAGGCCGTGCTGATGCGCGAGGTGATGGGGGTTGTGATTAATGGATAGTGGTTTCATGGCTCGAAGCTCATTTCGAAACAGGTTAAGTCTGCTGGATTATTACGGTCACAGCCGGTGCCGGTGGCGCCGGTGCGCGCATCGTCCCATATTACCTTGACGGTGAAACGGTTGCTGGTGCCGATGCGTGTCACGGTTCCCTGGCCGGAAGGCAACAGGGCTGCATTGAGGGTGTTCCATTCGAAGGCGTCATGCTGTGCCATTTGGGTGGTGGTGCAGCCGGTAGTAGTAATGCAACTGGGGTTGTTGGTGCCTGAAATGCTGTCATAAACACCCGCGATGACAGCCACACGGTTGGCGCGCATGCGATCAGCTATGTCATAGGCCTGCTGCGTGGCGATAGTGCGCATATAAGCGCCGTTATTGTTGCGTAACCCGGCGGCTTGTAAACCTGCCAGACCAAGTAGGCCGATTGACAGTACAACAATGGCGATCAATACTTCCA
>JAHFRW010000059.1 GCA_023266055.1 Gammaproteobacteria bacterium
CAGCTTGCTTTGTTTTGGATCGTAAGGAATATAGTGGGGCATCGTGCGTGACTCAGGGGGGCGTTGCGTCATTTTATCAAAAAATGTCGATGGTTTTGGAGTTTTTCTACAGCCTCAACGTAGGGCTAACCGGCGCTGCGCGGCTTTATCGCGCAGCGTCCAGCGACCGTAGGGAGCGAGGTTGAGCGCCATGTTAGATGCGGCGGTTGTCATTGCGCTCTTTGTGTTGGTGAAATATTAAGCTCTGCCCCCATGGTTTCGAGAATTTGCCGCAAGCTTGCGACTGCCTCGTCTTTGACGTTTCCAAGAACTACGGACTTGCGCGCTCGAATTTGACGGACAAGAGATTTGATCTCGCTCGGGGATGCGTTGATCGCTCGCCGCAAGCGTTTTGTAAGTTCAGTTCGCGCATGGGCGTCCCAGCCGGTGAAGCCGACATAATCTTCCTTCCAGGCGAGAACCTCGATTGTTGCCATGAGCACCTAACGTTAAATATTCACCGATTCCGGTGTATATTCTGTAAAAAGAAGGTGTATAATCTGGCTCATAACTCAAGTTATCTTTATCTTTATTAATATATTTTTAATAAATTTGTCGTGAAATGGGCACTGAAAACACACCTCCCGGCACGAATCTGCCTAAGGGCTGGGTTCCGCCTGTGGCCAACGCCGGATTAAACATTACAGTATTCGCACTGAAACGCAATCTGTTTTGTTGGTTGCGCCTCCGCTGATAGGGTTCACAGTGGCGACACATCACATAAACCAATACGTGATTCAGACATCGAAATGTGCGCCGCTATATTCGCAAGATCCCGATATCGACAAGCATCCCGACATAATCAAGAAGATGCAGACGAAAACCCGCCAGGGTATGTTTGCGGGTGTCATGAAGATGGAAAAGAGTTTGGGCGCGGCAGAAAAATTGAACGAAACCAGGGTACGGTTTTTTTGTTTAAGCCTAATGCGGGTGAAGTGCTTTCAGTGCCTATCTAAAGATGCGGTAGTTGAGCGGTACTCAAAACCCTGCTCGGTACGCCCGTGCTCATCGAACTCCTGACCGCAGAATCCCCATCGCTCCCGTGCGCGACTATCTGCTGCAGCGCCTGGTTAAATCTGTTCCGGTGCGCATGCCCCCGGACAGGGAATGCTGGTGCGTTCACGACGATTGCCATCGAGCCGCAGCGCCGTTAATGTTTCGCCCCACACGCAACCGGTGTCAATGGGGTGTACATCACTTATGTTACCTAAGTTCGCGGTGACCCCGAGTGTGGACCAATGACCAAACACAATCTCCATACTGGCGCTGGCGCGGCCCGGCACGGCGAACCACGGCATATACCCGGCGGTTTGTGTGCCGGGTGCGCCTTTGTCCTTGAGTGCCAGCCGCCCTTGCGCATCACAATAGCGCAACCGGGTAAAGCAGTTAGTGATAAAGCGCAGACGCTCGTTACCCGTGAGTGTCTCTGACCATTGCTTGGGCCCATTGCCATAGATGGCGTCAAGATAGCGGTGATAATGCGCCCCGCGCAGGGCATTTTCCACTTCGGCGGCACATGCCCGTGCCGTGATGAGGTTCCATTGCGGTGGCAGCCCGGCATGAATCATCGTTATTCCCAAGGTGTCGTCGTGATGCAGCAGTGGCTGGTGACGTAGCCAGTCCAGCAGTTCATCACAGTCAGGCGCGTTGAGGACATCGTGAAAAGTATCGTCACGACGGGCCGTCGTGTGCCCCCCTGCAACCGCAAGCAGGTGAATGTCGTGGTTGCCCAGTACCACCACGGCGTTTTTCCCCAGGTGGCGTATGTAGCGTAATACGTCCAGTGACCGGGGGCCGCGATTGACAAGGTCCCCCACCAGCCACAGCTGATCACGTCCCGGCTGAAAATCGAGCCGGGCGAGCAGGGCTAACATTTCATCAAAGCAGCCCTGTATGTCGCCAATGGCGTAGGTGGCCATATATTATCCTTTTCAATAGAGCCACTTGGGATGGCGTTAAGGGGGTAATATACCCCATGGAACCGGTTCCAGTGTATTGAATCATACGGTTTTTATTGACACATCCCCCCTCCACTCAGTATCCTGAAAGGCTTTATTAGCTCATGCCGGGAGCCGGGGCTGTGTGATGCCGCCGACTTCGGTTGTTTTACCCTTATTTTATTTGGATTAATAGCCATGAAAAGAACATTTCAACCCAGCGTAATCAAGCGCAAGCGTATTCACGGGTTTCGTGCACGTATGAAAACCCCGGGTGGACGCCTGGTTATCAAGCGTCGCCGTGCCAAGGGCCGCGTGCGTCTGGCGGCCTGAGCCTGAATCTGGTCAGGCGCCCTGCGTTTGCGCTCCGCCCTGAACTTATCCCTCCCCGATCACCTCGATATTGCTGGAGGGGCTGCTGGCAAAGTCCATCCTGCGCGGCGTTTTACTGCGGCTCACCGGCTGCTTAAGCCTGAGGAATACGAGCAGGTTTTTAATGCCACCGGACATGCGGCCGGACAGAGCGCGGTGCAAAAAACCGCACCGAGAGGCTATCAGTCATCAGGTGGCGGTGTGACAGTCCGCGCTATAAGGAATGGCAGTAGCTTGCCGCGCCTGGGTTTGATCATTTCCAAGAAAAGCATCCGGCGCGCGGTGGATCGTAATCGCGTGAAACGCTTGGTGCGTGAAGGTTTCAGGCTATGCCAGACGCGTTTGAGCGGCCTGGATGTGGTGATAATGAGCCGCGCGGGTTTGGGGGAATTGCCTAACCCAAAATTGCGTGCTGTCCTGGATAAGCATTGGGACGCACTGGCGCGGTGGCGCGCGCGATGATGGAAACCGGAATGATAAAAACAGGCCTGACCCTGACTGAAAAAACCCTGACGTTTGCGATACGCATATATCGCGGTCTGATCAGTCCGTTTCTGGGCAATAACTGCCGCTTTTATCCGAGCTGCTCCTGTTACGCCGAAACAGCAATAAAAAATCACGGTGTAATCGCTGGTGGCTGGATGGCAACGCGTCGTCTCGCGCGCTGTCATCCCTGGCACCCCGGTGGCATTGATCTTGTACCTGACCCTATACCTGAAAAGAAGGCGGATAGAATTTCCTGATGGACAATTACAGAATTATTATTTTCGCGGCGTTGTCCGTAGTCATCATTTTTCTTTGGCAGGCCTGGCAGCAGGAGCAGGCCGCACCTCCTGCCTCCGCCGTCACTTCCACCGCGACGACACAGGCGCAGGGGGGCGTGCCCCAAACACCGGTAGAGCCGGTATCCAGCACTGTGGCAAATGTTGCGGGTGATGCTGCCGCCGTTCCCGTGCCGGCAGTGCCTGTTGTCGCTCCGGCGACGACCACGCCTGCGGCTGAGGAAGCGCGCATTATTTCAGGCCAGCGTGTCCGGGTACAAACGGACGTATTTGATATTGTGATTGATACGGCAGGCGGCGACTTGCGTCAGGCGGATCTCAGTGCTTACCCGGTCAAGGTCACCGAGCCTGAAAAGCTGGTGCGGTTGCTGGATGAAACCGCTTCCACGTTGTTCATTGCTCAGTCCGGGCTGCTGGCCAACCGCGCCGCGCCTGATCACCATGCACAGTTCGTGGCGGAAAAGACCGAATATACATTGGGCGCTGATGGTGCTGATGAGATCAAGGTGCCATTGCGCTGGAGCAGTCCTGACGGCATCACCGTTACCAAAACCTATACCTTCCGCCGTGGCAGTTATGTCGTGGATGTGGCGCATGCTGTCAGCAATGCGTCCGGTACGGAATGGAAGGGCCGCCAATACCGCCAGTTACAGCGTCGTGATTCGTCCGACGGTGGTATGTCACTGATCTATACCTATACCGGCGGTGTGATTTACAGCGAAGCCAAGAAGTACGAAAAAATCGCATATGATGATATGAAAGATGAAAATCTGAGCCGCGATTTTGAGGGTGGCTGGGCGGCCATGATTCAGCATTATTTTGTGAGCGCCTGGATACCTGACGCCAGGGAAAACAATCATTATTACAGCAAGTCACTGGATGACAAGCGTTACGTGTTGGGTATGGCATCACCTGAAATGACCATTCCTGCCGGTCAGAGCGGCAACTTCACCAGTCGTTTGTATGTGGGCCCCAAATTGCAGGATTCACTGGAAAAAATCGCGCCGGGACTGGAGCTGACGGTGGATTACGGCCCGTTGACAATTATTGCAAAGCCACTGTTCTGGTTGCTGGAATGGTTTCACAAGGCCGTTAATAACTGGGGTTGGGCGATTGTGCTGTTGACGCTGTCGATCAAGCTGGTATTTTTCAAGCTCTCGGAAACCAGCTACCGTTCCATGGCAAACATGCGTCGTCTGCAACCCAAGATGACAGCACTGAAGGAACGCTATGGCGATGATCGTCAGAAGTTCAGCCAGGCCATGATGGAGTTGTATAAAAAGGAAAAGGTTAATCCGGTGGGTGGCTGTCTGCCTGTGCTGGTACAGATCCCGGTATTCATTGCCTTGTACTGGGTGCTGCTGGAAAGTGTGGAGCTACGTCAGGCGCCCTTTATTTTATGGTTGCAGGATCTGTCGACCCGTGACCCTTATTATGTGCTGCCATTGATTATGGGTATTACCATGATTATTCAGCAGCGCCTGAACCCGCCTCCACCTGATCCGGTGATGGCCAAGGTGGTGAAGTATATGCCTTATATTTTCACGCCCTTCTTTGCATTTTTCCCGTCGGGTCTGGTGTTGTACTGGGTAGTGAATAATGCGTTGTCGATTGCGCAGCAGTGGTTTATTACGCACCGCATCGATAAAATGGCGGCAAAGCAAACGAGTTGAAGAAACGGGCCGTAAGGCCCGTTTTTTTTAAAGTCGCGCAAGATGTTTTCTTGAAATCCTGTAAGGCCCGTTTTTCCAGGAGGATTCCGTAAAGCCTTTTTTCATTCGTGACGTTTCGGTTGAATGAGGTACTTTTACATGACACCGCTCTCTGTTGACACCATTGTTGCGCAAGCCACGCCTCCGGGGCGTGGCGGTGTGGGTATTGTGCGCATTTCCGGCCCGCAGGCAGCCCCTATTGCAAATACTGTATTGGGGCATCTGCCCAGGCCGCGTTACGCTGAGTATCTGCCATTTTATGCAGACGTTGGTGATGGCGAACGTCATGTCATTGATCAGGGTATTGCGCTGTATTTTCCTGCGCCATACTCGTTTACCGGTGAAGACGTGCTTGAGTTGCAAGGCCATGGCGGGCCGGTCGTGATGGATATGCTGGTCAGGCAGGTGTTGACACTGGGTGCGCGATTGGCGCGTCCCGGTGAATTTTCGGAGCGTGCGTTTCTTAACGACAAGCTCGATCTGATTCAGGCAGAAGCGATCGCCGACCTTATTGATAGTGCTTCCGAGCATGCTGCGCGTGCCGCAACACGATCTTTGCAGGGTGAGTTTTCTACGCACATCAACACGCTTATTGATCAGTTGACTGAGCTGCGTATTTATGTGGAGTCGGCGATCGACTTTCCCGACGAGGAGATTGATTTTCTTTCCGGGGGGCATGTTGCAGAACGTTTGCAGAATATTATTGACACGCTGCAACAGACGCTGGCATCGGCACAGCAGGGCGCATTGCTGCGTGAAGGCATGACGGTCGTTATCGCCGGGCCACCCAATGCAGGTAAATCCAGTTTGTTGAATCATCTGGCCTGTCGTGAGACGGCGATTGTGGCCAGTATACCGGGCACGACGCGTGACGTATTGCGTGAACATATCACTATTGACGGTTTACCATTGCATATTGTCGATACGGCGGGTTTGCGTGAGAGCAGTGATCCTGTCGAGCAGCAGGGTATTCACCGTGCATGGCATGAGATTGGGCGTGCTGATCGGGTGTTGCTGATGATGGATGATGCACGCGCCAATGAAATGTTATCGGTTTCTTCAGATGACGCGAGTGATGGTGTTCAGGCTATTATCCGGAAATTGCCCGCACATGTGCCGGTCACATTATTGCGTAACAAAATTGACGTCACCGGGCGTACACCGGGTGTCAGGGTGGGCGCGTTGTATACCGAGGTGGCGGTGTCGGTAAAAACGGGCGCGGGCCTGGATGCGTTGCGTGAACATCTCAAGTCTTCCATGGGCTATGTTAATGGCGGCGAAGGTGGTTTCATGGCGCGCCGTCGCCATGTGGACGCCCTGCGTCGTGCCTGCGTAACGCTGGAGCAGGCGGCCCGGCAGTTTGATGTGCAACGTGCTGGCGAGCTGCTGGCGGAAGATTTGCGTCTCGCACAGGATACCTTGTCGGAAATTACCGGGGCATTTACTCCAGACGATTTGCTGGGCCGGATATTTTCCAGTTTTTGTATTGGTAAATAAAGGAAACGCTGATAATTCCAGAATGAAGGGATCAGCGTTTCCTGAAGCTTTTACATATCATCGTCAATCAACCCTTTCAGCGCTGCCAGCCGGGCGCGCTCTTGCGATGTCAGGTATTTCATCTGATACACCTCCACCAGTCCCGGGGTCGCAAGAATGGTTGCAAATTGCTGGATCCAGGCATGCAGAGTGGCGTCCTGGTATTGGTAATTGGCAAAAGGAAACACGTCCCAGCCTTCGCCATCACGACCCGCGAACTCTTCCGGGCTCATTTCAACCGGGAAAATTTCCTTGGCGCGTGCTTCCAGCTCAGGTGGAGCGAATTGCAGTGGGGTGTGGGTCGTCATGGTTTTTCCCTGTAGGTTTGTTATTGCCGCGCCGTGAACGTATGGAGGCTACCTGTCGCCAGCCCAGGAGTGATAGTATGTTTACTGTACAATTCATTCAGGGTGTGAATAAAGCCCTTGCGTGATATGGTACAGATTGCGGGCCTTGGACTGCATTAGCAAGCCGTAGTTTAGATGATAACGTAATAAAGTTGAGGAAACTGGTGCAGAATTAATCTGGATTAGGCTACACTCGACGAACTGTTCTCCTGTTCAAGCGGGTATTTCATGGAACGTGCTGTGAGTGTTCTGCTGGTTGATGATAACCCTGAAGACCGGGCGCTGGTCATGCGTGCGCTCGATCAGGAGTTCCCTGCCTTGCATATTCAGCAGCCCGCGGATCAAATCGCCTTTGACGCTGCATTATTGGCGGGGAAGAGTGATCTTGTGATTACCGATTACCGTCTTGGCTGGACCACGGGCCGAGAGGTGTTGCGTTCCGTCAAGGCCCGTCACCCGCACTGGCCAGTGATCATGTTTACTGATAGCGGTAGCGAAGAAATCGCCGTAGAGGCGATGAAAGCCAACCTTGATGATTACATTATCAAGTCAGCCGCGCACATTGCGCGCCTCGGTGTTGCGGCACGTGCTGCAGTAGTGCAGGCCCGGCAGCGACAGGCGCTGGCGGAAGCCGAATTGCGTTACCGTGACTTGTTCAATGGCGTCCCGGTGGGGTTGTATCAAACCCGTCCTGACGGCCAGATTATCGACGCCAATCCCGCATTATTACAGGTACTGGGGTATTCGAGTCTGGCGGCGTTATGTGAGCTGAACGTGCGGGATCTGTGCGTGCATCCTGAAGGGTTTGAGTTGTTGCAGCATGCGCTGTTCAATCATGGTGGCAAGGTTCGTGGTTTTCTTGCGCAGCTGCGACGCCACGACGGCAGCATCATTTGGACAGAATCATGTACGCGTATCGTGCACGACGCACAAGGCCGGGTTTTATACCATGAAGGTGCGTTGCAGGATGTGACCGAGCGTCGCAGTGTTGATGAACGCATGCATTACCTGGCGCACCATGATGATCTGACCGGTTTGCCCAATCGCGTGATGTTCAAGCATCGGCTGGAGCAGGCCATTGCTGAAAGTGCGCGTCGCGGCACGTTAATGGCATTGCTATTGTTGGATATGGATCGTTTCAAGGCCATTAACGATACTCTAGGACATGCGGTGGGTGATGATCTGCTCAAGATCATTGCCGAGCGGCTTACGCGTTGCGTGCGTGAAATTGATACTGTGTCGCGTCTGGCTGGTGATGAATTTGCATTGATCCTGCCTGACCTGACGCAGGTCGAAGATGCCGCACGCGTCGCGCAAAAAATTCTGGATACGTTTGCGCCACCGTTTCAGGCAGGTTCTCATGAGCTGTTTATGAGCGCGAGCATTGGTATTGCATTGTATCCGGTGGACGGCGGTAATCTTGATACCTTGCTGCGTAATGTCGACATTGCCATGTACCATGCCAAGGAGCATGGCCGCAATACCTATCAGTTTTATTCGACTGAGATGAACGTCAAGGCGTTTGAGCGCCTGTCGATGGAAAATGCACTGCGTCATGCGCTGGAGCGTGACGAACTTTCACTGCATTATCAGCCGCAACTCGATCTGCGCACCGGGGACATTACCGCAGTAGAAGCCTTGTTGCGCTGGCAGCATCCAGAGTTGGGCATGATATCACCGTTGCAGTTTATTCCGATTGCCGAAGAAACGGGAATGATTGCGCCCATCGGCGAATGGGTGTTGCGCACCGCCTGTGCACAGAACAAGGCTTGGCAGGACGCGGGTTTACCGGCGTTGCGGGTTGCGGTCAATCTTTCCGCCTGCCAGCTGCGCCAGGCAAATTTTGTGCAAGTGATTGAGCGGGTGCTGCGTGATACCGGGCTGGCGCCCCGTTATCTGGAGCTCGAACTGACTGAAAGCATGCTCATGCACAACACAGAATCTGCCATTGCCACATTGACAGCCCTGAATGCCATGGGAATAGATATCTCCATTGATGATTTCGGGACGGGTTACTCCAGTCTGGCTTACTTAAAACGTCTACCTATCAATGCATTAAAGATTGATAAATCTTTTGTGAGCGATATCCCCGGTGATCTTGACGACGCTGCCATCGCCTCCACCATTATCGTCATGGCGCATCACCTGGGAATCCGCGTTATCGCCGAAGGTGTGGAAACCCAGGAGCAAAAAGACTTTCTGATGACCCATGCCTGCAATGCCATGCAGGGTTATCTGTTCAGCCATCCCGTGATGGTTGGTAACATCCCGCCCCTTCTCGTTTCCTCCGCGACACTGTAAAATAACCGGATATCCGCTTATTTGTTTTGGGAACCCCCTTTGAAACATCATATTGAACACCTGCTTGCGAGCGCCTTGACCGAGTTATTGAGCGACGCTGGATTTCTGGCCCCGAGTAGAGATGCGCAGGAGCGGCCTGCGCTTGGCGATGAGGCCAATATAGCAGCGTCCTTGCGTACTGGCGTTGAGCGTACCCGTGATCGTAATCACGGTGAATTTGCCAGCAATGTTGCGCTGACGCTGGCCAAAGCCGCACGTTGCAAGCCGCGCGATCTTGCAGAAAAAATTGTTGCGGCGTTGCCGGTTTCGAACAAGATTGCCAGGGTTGAAATCGCTGGCCCCGGTTTTATCAATTTCTACATGACCCCCGATGCTTTTCAGGATGTCATTACCGACATTCTCGCGGCCGGGCCGCGTTATGGACGCAGCGCTGTCGGGGAAAATCGCAACGTTCATATTGAATTTGTCTCGGCTAACCCTACCGGGCCATTGCATGTCGGGCATGGGCGCGGAGCGGCCTATGGTGCTGCGGTTGCAGATTTGCTGGAAGCGGTGGGTTACACCGTGCATCGTGAATATTATGTTAATGATGCCGGTCGTCAGATGGATATTCTCGGTACCAGTGTGTGGCTGCGTTATCTGGCGCTGTGCGGCGAGCATCTGACATTTCCTGTGAACGCGTACAAGGGCGCCTATGTGCGTGACATTGCCCACAAACTGCATCAACAGCATGGTGACAGCCTGCGTCATGCCGGCGCTGTAGTGATGCAGGACTTGCCGCCGGATGAACCTGCCGGGGGTGATAAGGAAGACCATATTGACGCCCTCATAGCACGCGCCAAACAACTGCTGGGCGCGGCGGCGTATCGTCAGGTATTTGATTGGGGACTGAATGACATTCTCGGCGATATTCGTGATGACCTGCACGAATTCGGTGTCGACTATGGCACCTGGTACTCAGAACGTTCACTTTATGAAAGCGGCGCCGTAGACCGTGCCGTCGATCGCCTCAAGACCAGTGGCCACATGTATGAAAAAGACGGCGCACTGTGGTTTCGTTCCACCGATTATGGCGATGAAAAAGATCGGGTAGTCGTACGTGACAATGGTCAGAAAACCTATTTTGCCGCTGATATTGCCTATCACATGGACAAGCTTGATCGCGGTTTTGAACGGGTGATTGATGTATGGGGCGCAGATCATCATGGCTACGTGCCGCGCGTCAAGGCCGCGCTGACCGCCATGGGATACGATGCAGCACGGCTGGATGTACTGCTGGTGCAATTTGCCATTCTCTACCGTGGCGGTGAAAAAATGCAGATGTCGACCCGTTCCGGTGAATTTGTTACATTGCGCGCGCTGCGTCACGAAGTCGGCAATGATGCCGCGCGTTTTTTCTATGTGTTGCGCAAATGCGAACAGCATCTGGATTTTGATCTGGATCTTGCCAAATCACAATCCAGTGACAACCCTGTTTACTACATACAGTATGCGCATGCACGTATTTGCAGTGTCATACGCCAACTGCAGGAAAAAGCGTTGCACTGGAATGAAACCCAGGGACGCTCCAGTCTGGATCGTCTCCAGGAAAGTCATGAGCAGGCGCTGATGCTGGCGTTGTCTCGTTACCCGGAGGTGCTCGAAAGCGCTGCGCTGAACCACGAGCCGCATCAACTCGCCCATTTTCTGCGTGATCTTGCCAACGATTTTCATACTTACTACAACGCGCACATGTTTATCGTTGACGATGCCGCATTGCGTAACGCACGCCTCAATCTGGTTATGGCAACGCGTCATGCATTACGTAACGGCTTAACGTTGCTGGGCGTGTCTGCCCCTGAAACCATGTAATGCAATTACCTGGTGGCCTCCCATGGTTTGTTGGCGTAATCTGAGTCATGGCGCGCGACTACAAAAATCCCCGGCATAAAACCTCCTCGGCACGCAGTGCTGTGCCGGGTTGGATATGGCTGGTCAGTGGCGTGGCAATAGGCCTGTTTGTCGCTTTGCTGGTGTGGCTGGACAAGCGCCCTGCTGTTTCACCTGACAGTGCGTCCCCCGTGCCGGCCGCTGAAACACCGCCACCAACCAAAAAACCTGGGCAGATTGCCTCGCCTGACAAAAAGAAAGCGGATCCAAAGTCCGATACGGCGGCTACGGAGAAGCCGCGTTTTGAGTTCTATACCATTTTGCCTGAAATGGAAATCATCGTGCCCGGTAAAGAAATCAAGAATCCGGTTCGTCCTGCGCGGCCGGGCACTTACTTTTTGCAGACGGGATCATTCAAAAACATGCCGGACGCCGATGCCCTGAAAGCCAGGCTGGCCCTGCTCGGCATGGAGGCCAAAATTGAACCTGTCACGGTGGAAGGAGATACCTGGTACCGGGTACGTCTGGGGCCGTTCAAGGATATGGATCAACTTAACAAAATGCTGGGCGACTTGCGCCAGAACAACATTAATGCCTTGCCGGTGCGAGTGAAAAGCTGACGTTTTCCATCAAGTTGCTGCTTTTTTTGATTTTATCGCCAAAACCAAGGATAATATTGTTAGTTTTTCATCTTTGCGACACTCGATCCCTTAAGGAAATATTATGCAAATCGGCACTACCCTTAACCAGTTTCTTCTTGAAGAGCAGCGCCATCTTGGCGGCGTACACCACGACCTGCCAGCCTTGGTCAATGATGTTGTTGTAGCCTGTAAAAGCCTGTCTCATGCCCTCAGCCAGGGTGCCCTGGCAGGTATGCTGGGCAGTGCGGACAGTGAAAACGTGCAGGGCGAAACACAGAAAAAGCTCGACGTTATCTCCAACGACATCATGATCGCCACTGCCGAGCGCGGTGGTTACCTGGCGGCCATGGCCTCGGAGGAAATGGACGAAATCTACCCGATTCCGGTTCAATACCCGAAAGGCAAATACCTGTTGTTGTTTGACCCGCTGGACGGTTCCTCGAATATTGACGTGAACATCTCCGTGGGCACCATCTTCTCGATTTTACGCTGCCCTGCCGGTGTCATGATTCCCACGGCCGAAGACTTCATGCAGCCCGGTACCCAGCAAGTGTGTGCCGGTTACGCCTTGTATGGCCCATCCACCCTGCTGGTGTTGACTACCGGTCATGGTGTTAACTGCTTTACGCTGGATAAGAGCCTCGGTGAATTTGTGTTGACGCAGACCAATCTGCGCGTGCCGGAAGATACCCGTGAATTTGCAATCAACGCCTCCAATTCACGCTTCTGGGAAAAGCCGGTGAAGCGGTATATTGACGAATGCCTGGCGGGCAAGGATGGCCCACGCAAGGAAAACTTCAACATGCGCTGGGTTGCTTCCATGGTGGCTGAAGTGCATCGTATCCTGAATCGCGGCGGCATCTTCATGTACCCGCGTGACAGCAAGGACCCGACCAAGGCCGGTCGCTTGCGCCTGATGTATGAAGCCAATCCCATGTCGTTCATTATCGAACAGGCCGGTGGCGTGTGCTCCACGGGGCGTGAGCCGATCATGAGCATACAACCCATCGAACTGCATCAGCGCGTTGCCGTTATTCTGGGTTCCAAAAATGAAGTTGAGCGTGTGGTAGCTTATCACGCCGAAGGGTGAGCCTGTACTGGCCTTAATCACTCTCGCAAGATAAGGTTAGGGCCAGCATACAGTGTGCGCTACGGGATAATTCCCTCCGGGCGTTCATGGCGTCATATCCTGCCTCCCGTAGCGACTTCCTTTTTTAAAGGACTTCTTTCTCCGCCAAGGATTTTTCTGCGGCCATGCGTGGCAGCATATGCAAATGCGCCCATTGTGTTAACGCTAGCACAACGGGTTCGAGTATTTTGCCAAACCCTGTAATTGAATGCTCCACTTTGGGTTGAATCTCCGCGTAAATCTTGCGCGTAAGTAGGTCGTTACTTTCAAATTTGTTAAAATCTCCGGGGGATTTAGTAGCCCACCGCACCGCACACCTATACTGAAGATTATTACGCGGTGGTAGTGAATGGAGTCATGAGCAATGGCATGGAAGGCGCGCAGGATATTCCATTGCCGTCAGGCTCATATTTGGTTTCAACAGGGCATGGAAAAACATGTAACGAAGTGCTTATCACCCACCGAATGCGTGTTCTTTGTCGCGCCGCCGGGCAAATTCGATTTCATAATGAGCAAATAATTTTTGCACTGGATTCATCGGGCCTGGAATTACACCCAGTAGGCGGTGCGCGTCATTACCTGCGACGTCAGTTGCATCAGATATTTGACGGGCGTGGGCAGTGGCGCGCCGCCGGCTTCCAGCGCAGTAGTGGCGTGATGGCTTTCATCACGCTGCATCTGTTCCAGTATTGCGCGGCTTCTGGCATCCTGGTGAGGCAGTTGATGTAAATGTTTCTCCAGGTGTTGCACCACTTGATGTTCGGTTTCTGCCACAAACCCCAAACTCCACTTGTCTCCGGCGAGTCCCGCCAATGCACCAATCGCGAAAGACCCGACATACCACGCCGGATTCAATACGCTGGTATGGCTGTCGAGTTCCTTGATGCGAGTTTCACACCATGCCAGATGATCATTTTCTTCCTGCGCGGCACGCTGCATTTTTTCGCGCACGTCGGTTAATTGGGCGGTGAGTGCCTGCCCCTGATACAGGGCCTGTGCCGCCACTTCGCCTGCGTGATTGATGCGCATCAAACGTGCTGCCGCCTGTTTTTGTTCGGCGCTCAGATCAGCGTCGGGGTGAATATTTGCGGGGTTGGGGCGTTCGGTGGCGGATGGTGTGCCCACTACGGTACGTAGTGCCTGATCAAGATTGATCAGCAGGTGGTCGATGGGGGAATAGTGGCGCATGCCTATCAAGATACCTGTGGCCAGCATACAGGTCAATACGTGATTTCGGGTGTATATTTGAAAATGTGTCATGGCGGGTGCGGCGAGGCATCTTGATGCAGACGCCGACGCGTCCGGTTTTGTCCTGATATTCAGCTTTTATGGGAAGTCATTGTGTGCACAGCATGGGCCTCCTTCCTGTCCAATGCCTAAATTCAAGGCTTTCATAGGCGCTGTCCGCCTATTAGCCCAATAGTGCAACCAGACACGCCAAAGAACGTCACCTTACCAGCCCACGGGTGAGGGAAGCCTGTTCAGCGGAGTGCTGAATGCTCATGCCGCGTGCGTTTCATCTTGCAGGAAAAGAAGCTATCGACAAGGAAATTGACGCTTTTTCAGACTCACAAGCGCGGCGTATGGCAACCGACTCCCATCCGTGGCGTTTCGTGGCGACAACGGCGGCCCAAAGATAAGGTCAAGCATCATTCATTGCATACACTGTCTGATATGAATAATGATGAAGGCGCCATCAATTCCAAACAAGCATCATCCCGTCATCGGAGGCGAGAAAAGCTCGTCACATCCAAACCAACGTTCGGGGCCGGGTGTAATCCATAAAATCAGTTAGGCCGCGTAAGAAAATACTCATGCGGTAAGCCATTGAGCCATATTGACAGTGAAATAATTATACACCAGACTGGTGTAAAGAAAGAC
>JAHFRW010000083.1 GCA_023266055.1 Gammaproteobacteria bacterium
GGGATGTAACGACTGAACACATGACGCTGCTCGCGTCATCGCCGGAGCGCGTTAAAGCTTATTTCCAAGACCCGCGCGTACAGTATGCTGCGTCATGAATAAATCGTGCCTGATCAATAACGACGCGAGTACGGTGAGTCATTAAAGCGTGGCTCACTGCACAAGCTTGATAAAAAGAGCGTTCATTAGCGTGGCTCCACCGCGCGCAGATATCGCCCCACCGCCAGCCATGAGCCTGATAAGCCCAGCAGGGTGGCGAACAGCAGTAACAGCAAGGCGCTTGCGATATCCAGTCCGTTCAGTTCGAAGTGGCTGCCATAGAGCGTGGAAAGCTGCTGTACCGGTTCCGCGAGTAATCGGAGGGCTACACTGACAAACAGCCACGCCAGCAGCCCGCCCAGAACACCATACCAGGTGCCGGTATACAGAAATGGGCGGCGCACAAAGGCATTGGTGGCGCCCATGAGTTTGGTGATGGTGATTTCATCGCGGTTGCTGTGAATGCCAAGGCGGATGGTGTTGCCCACAATCAGCAGCACTGCCAGACCCAGCAGCCCGGCCAGAATGAGCACGCCCCGTTGCACAATGCTCAATACGGCATACAGGCGTTGCAGCCATTGCATATCCAGTTGCACAAAGTCGGTTTCCGGCAGCTTTTGCAGTTCGGCATGCAAGCGCTCTACGGTGGCCGGGTCATTGTGGGCGGCCGCAGGTTTGATGACCAGCACGAACGGCAACGGGTTATGGTCGAGGGCACTTAGCGCATCACCAAGTCCGCTGCTGTGGCGAAATTCTTCCAGCCCCTGGTCGGGGGTAATCACGTCAAGCGTGGCAATGTGTGGATGGCGACGCAGTCGGTCGGCCAGGTCGGTGACATTCTGCGCACGCAGGTCTTTTTTCAGAAACAGGGACATTTGCGCCACATTGTCGAGCCCGGTGGCGACCTGCTGGGCGTTTTTCAACGCGACATACAACACCGTGGGCAATGCTAGTGTGATGCCGATGACCATCACCGTCATGATGCTGGACAGCGGTGTGCGGCTAATCTGTCCCAGGCTGTAAACCAGCGCGTAGGCGTGATTCAGTAAATAGTTTTTCAGGCGCATGGGGGTGTTTCGGTGATGATGGGCGTAGAGGTTAATAAATGTCCCTTTTCCAGATTCAGGATGCGGTGCTGAAAGCGCGAAATCAGCCCCAGATTGTGACTGATGATTAATACGGTGACGCCCACCTGATTAAACTGTTCAAACAGGCCCATGACTTCAGCCGATAAATCAGGGTCAAGATTGCCGGTGGGTTCGTCGGCCAGCAGCAGCGCTGGCTTGTTGACCACGGCACGGGCAATGCCGACGCGCTGTTGTTCGCCACTGGAAAGCATCATTGGAAACAGTTTCTCCTTGCCCAGCAAACCCACCTTGTCGAGCGCGGCACGCACTCGACGAGCGGTTTCTGTGGCGTTATGCAGCCCCGCGATGATCAGTGGCAGGGCGACGTTATCAAATACACTGCGTTCGGCAATCAGTTTGTGATCCTGAAAAATCATGCCGATCTGGCGCCGCAAGGCAGGTATCTGGGCGCGCCCGAGGCGTGCAAGTGAGTGTCCGTTGACGACCACCTGCCCGCTGCTGGGACGTTCGATGCAGGCGATCAGCTTCATGAGCGTGCTCTTGCCCGCCCCGGAATGGCCGGTGAGGAATGCCATGTCACCCTTGGCGATGTCGAAGCTGACATTGTTCAGGGCTTCGTGGCCGCCGGGATAGCGTTTGACGACATTGGTGAATTGAATCATGGTTTGACCTTAAAGCGGCGATGAGAGAGCGTTTATTGGTTCAGCAACGCATCTACAAATTCGGTGGCATTGAATTCGCGCAAGTCATCAATGCCCTCGCCTACGCCGATATACCGAATCGGTAACCCGGTTTTCTGCGCGATGGCGAAAATAATTCCACCTTTGGCGGTGCCATCGAGCTTGGTTAGCGTGATGCCGGTGAGCCCTACCGCCTGATGGAATTGTTCGGCCTGATTCAGGGCATTCTGGCCAATGCTGGCATCCACCACCAGCATGATTTCATGCGGGGCAGTGGCGTCGAGCTTGGTGATGACGCGTTTGACTTTTTTCAGTTCTTCCATCAGGTTGGTTTGCGTGTGCAGGCGCCCGGCCGTGTCCACCAGCAATACATCCATGTCCCGGGCCTGGGCGGCCTGTACAGCGTCATAGGCGACGGAGGCAGGGTCTGCCGTGCCTCCGTGACCGTTGGCGCGTTGGGCAATGACGGCGATATTATTCCGTTCACCCCATACCTGTAGTTGTTCCACCGCCGCCGCGCGGAAGGTGTCACCCGCCGCCAGCATGACCGAATGCCCCTGCCCCTGCAGGCGCTTGGCGAGCTTGCCAATGGTGGTGGTTTTGCCCGCGCCGTTAATGCCCACCATCAGCACCACAAAAGGTTTCTGGTGATTTGTGGAATGGTCGGTGGGCACGGTTAATGCCGATGACGGGCGCGGACTGGAAGAAGGTGGGTGTAAAATCGCCAGCATATTTTCACGCAGCGCGGCGAACAACGCATCGGCATCGCCAAGCTGCTTGCGCGCCACACGGGCGATCAGATTGGCAATAATTGTTCGAGTGACCTCCACCCCCACGTCGGCGCTCAGCAAACGTGTTTCCAGATCTTCCAGTACTTCGGCATCAATCTGTTTTTTGCCCAGCACCAGATTGGCCAGACCTTCGGTCAGGCCCTGGCGGGTACGCGTCAGCTGGTTCTTCAGACGTGCGAATAATCCCGGGCTGGAGCTATCTTCCCGGGAATCCTGCGGGCGGGCGTCAGCGGGTGTTTCGGTCAGGGACTTGTTTTTTTTGAAACCAAACATGATATTCTCGGTCAATACCTTTTCTGATGTGTTGTCAGTGTGAGTGTCAGCGGGCCATCCTTGCCTTGAACGAAGGGGGCGGATCGGATCCTTCAGGATTTCTCCCGGCAACGGCTCCTGCGTTGCCCTACCTTCCGTCATTCATGGCGGTCGCCTGCGCTCGAAATGACAGTATATCTAAATGAAAGGCTATTCTAACATTGACAGGCCTGTTTTTGGACAAAAACCCTACTCTATTAGCTCAAGGATACACGCGCATGATGTATATACGTTTTTTCTTCACCTCACTGCTCGGCCTGTTTTTTCTGTCCTCCGGTTTGCTGCAGGCAGCACAGACCGCCAGTCCGGCACATCGTTCGATTCAGGAACTCACTCTCAGTAATGGACTCCGGGTGATTGTGAAAGAGGATCATCGTGCGCCCGTGATGGTATCCCAGGTATGGTACAAGGTCGGCAGCAGCTATGAGCATGATGGTATTACCGGCGTATCGCATGTGCTTGAGCACATGATGTTCAAGGGTACGCGCACCCATCCAGCGGGCGAATTTTCCCGGATCATCTCCGCCAATGGCGGACGTGAAAATGCTTTTACCGGCCAGGATTATACGGCGTATTTTCAGCAAATGGAAAAAAGCCGTCTCAAGGTCAGTTTTGAACTGGAAGCCGATCGCATGCGTAACCTGACCTTGCCCAAGGAAGAGTTTTTGAAAGAGGTCAAGGTGGTCATGGAAGAGCGTCGCCTGCGTACCGACGA
>JAHFRW010000012.1 GCA_023266055.1 Gammaproteobacteria bacterium
TCAGGAGCATTCTTGGTATGGGTGATACCACCATCGCAAAGATACTGGCTTATGCCGGTGATGTGCGGCGCTTTACCCATGCCAAGGCATTCGCGGCTTTCATGGGTGTGACACCTCGACTCTACAATCCTGTCAGGCATTTAAAGGAAACTCACTATGAAAGAACATATTCAAGGAATAGATCACGTCATGGTAACAGTGGGTGACCTTGATACCGCGCGAAAGTTCTACGAAGGAATATTAGGCCTGGAAGAAATGGAATGCCCCATAAAGGATGGCAAAAGAGTTTGGTATAAAATCGGTGATCAACAACTTCATGTAAATTTACAAAAGGAACACTACAAGGCAGGATTCTGTCATTTCGCGATCGCCATTGAGGCACATAAATACCACGGATACGCAAAAATAGTATCTGATACTGGCCACCCACTATCAGCAGAATCCCAACAGTTTGATGATGGGATCTATAGGTTTTTCCTGGATGATCCGTTTGACAATACAATAGAAATCCATCAGGCATATAAAAATACCCATCATGTCAGGAGCGATGAGTCATGATTGAGGGTGGGTGTTTTTGCGGTGCTGTCCGCTACCAAATAGATAGTGCGCTTGATCATGCGCGCGCATGTCACTGCTCCCACTGTCGCAAGGCATTCAATGGCGCGTCATCGGCCTACGCTGAGATCGCGAACGGTAGTACGTTCAGATGGATCATCGGTGAAGACGAGCTCACTCAATACACTTCTGCGCAAGGGTGGGGCCTCGCGTTTTGTCGTATCTGTGGTTCTACACTGTGCGGTATGTTTAACGGCAAGGTGCATGGCGTAACACTCGGAACAGTTGACAGGGATCCTGGTATTCAGATCGAAATGCACACGTTTGTCGAATCAAAGGCATCATGGGATCACATCGGCGGAAACGCTCCTCAGCTCAAGGAGGAGTCTCCAAATTCAGGGGTACCCGGCATCGTCAAATAATGATCAACCCATAAACTCGGATCGCTATAAATTGCGCCGCTTCGCTATGCAGCTTATAGTACTGGTTATGCGATAACGAGAATTTTTTGGGCATTTGAGAAATGGGATCGTACAGAACGCGTTATATTAAACGATCATGTACCTGGCAGGGGTCAAGATACCCCCTGTAGTCGAGGCTTTCGATATTTCAGGTAGTTTTATACAGCTTCGTTAAATTGATTGAACCCTCTCATCAGTCAATTTTAATATTGCAAAAAGAGACAACAATATATGGAGGCTAGCAATGTCTGATACAGCAAACTTGTTTATTGATTGGCAGTCCCAATTTCACACACCACCTTACCAAGCCTGTGATGGATTACCCATATCCACGGGCGCAACAATCGAGAATCTTCTGGATGAAGCCGAAAGTTGTAAGCCCCCTATCACTTACACCTCGGTTGGCTCAGGATCCAGTGCGTACTTAACGTCTATTGATGGCGTCAAAAGTAATCAGGGTGGGAATGGATATTACTGGGTATATTTTGTAAATGGAATAATGCCACCCGTTGGGTTTGGTGCATATGAGTTAAGCGATGGAGATAGCGTAGCTTGGGACTACAAACATTTTAGTTCAGGACTCAGGCAGGTAAATCAACCAGACCACCCGGCTAACAAATAAGTTTACCAAGGTAAATCCACTCTGGCAGTAAAAAGCATGGCAAGGAGCGCGCGGCGCTTTTTGCTGCCAGTGACTTGTGACGTTAAGGCTGTAGAAAAATCTCCAAGTGAGAATTTTTTGGGCGCTTTAAAAATGGGGGCACGTGATGGTGTAGCCCTCTAACCCAAAGCCTTCTGGATCGGCCTAAATATGCTGGTAACTCTCAGCCCCGTGTTTTAGCTTAAATACAAGCTGACATAGGTTTTCCCACGTTTTCCCGTTCAACGGCCCCAGTTTGGTTACGAACATACTTCCCCTCTGATGGTTTCTGAGCCACCAGCTAAAAATGAAACTCATCTAACGATATCCCCAACTTATCAGGGGAGAAATCAATAATCAACCACAACACATATAGAAAAGTTATCACACGCACAAAAAAACTACTCCACTGCCACCATATCACTAATTCCCCCGCACTAAAATAATCTTCCTGGATCACACCGCACTACAACAGGATAAACCTAAAGTTGATGACACTATAATCAATAGCTCGCACAAAACATGATACACAATGAATACCTGTTGTACCTTTATTTAGCCCGCCGCTGCCGCTCACGAAATGCCGCGACTTTGGTTCGGTTGCCGCACACCGCTGCACTGCAAAATCGTCGTCGATGTGCTTTTGTGTGATCATAAAACCACAGGGTGCACGGTGGATTCGCGCAACGTTTGATGAGCAAGCGATCACCCGTGATCACAAGTTCCGCGATGGCGTGAACAATCGGGGTGAGCAGTTGCTGTGCCTGCACGAATTCGCGTCGCTCCTGCAAGACCCAATGGTTGTCGGCCTCACTCAGTTGGTGGTGTGAACTATCCATCGCCAAAATCGGATTGAGCTTTGCCGCCACGTCAACAATCGGCCAACGTGTCTCCACCGGCTTGGCTATCACTTGCCGAAACCATTCCCGTAAATCCTGCGCCTCGCTCGCAACCTGATCCAGGGCTGATTTTCCGAATCTGCTCCGCAGTGTCGGCACTTCGGCAGGGTCAAGTAACCCGGCATCTACCAGCCAGACCATATAGGCTTCGCCATCGCCAATAGACTCGATCACTACACCATGTGGTGCGGCAATGCTGTTCAAGAAGTCCAGTGTGGCATGGCCACCAATGAAAAATGCCTGGCCTGACATCTGAATTCACCTCACTCTACTATTATTGTCGTTTGAATGTCCTGCCCTTTTAGAGCCTACTCACGATCTTACTGAAGGATACATCAGGGGCATTGCTGCGGCTTTAATATCGTGGCCCATCTTACCTCAAGACACTACATTAACCCCTATTGTAACTATTTAAATAAAAATTGACAAGTTACATCTGCCCATGTAACTATAATAGTAGTTATTTAAAAGTTACGTCACTACAGGGAGAACCCATATGAAAATCAAAACTATTCTTATTACCGGCGCCAGTAGCGGTTTTGGCCGTGACACTGCACTGACGCTTGCCCGCGCCGGCCATCGGGTATACGCCTCCATGCGTGATCCTGCCGGTCGTAACCGTAACAAGGCCGATGCACTGGCATCTGAAGCGGCGGGAGAGAAATTGTCCCTCAAGATCATCGCACTGGATGTCACATCAACAGCCTCCGTGAATCAGGCTGTTGCGAGCATGGTGGCTGACACGGGCGTTATTGATGTGCTGATCAATAACGCCGGATATGCCACCGCTGGGGTAAGTGAAGGCTTTACCGATGCGCAGGTAACTCAGCAATTCGATGTTAATGTGGTCGGCATACAACGTATGTTGCGTGCAGTGCTTCCCCACATGAGAAAACAAAAGGACGGCCTGGTGATTAACATCGGCTCCATTCTGGGGCGAGTCACATTCCCTTTCTTCGGCATTTATGGTGCTTCCAAATTTGCGGTTGAAGCGCTGACAGAATCGTATCGTTACGAAGTGTCACAGTTGGGCGTGGACGTGGTGCTGGTGCAACCCAGCGCGTATCCCACCAGCATGTACAGCAGCGCACAGTTTCCCTCGGATACAACATCAATCACGGAATATGGCGCTGTCGGTGAAATTCCGGGGGCGATGTTCAATCATTTCATGACGGTGTTCCAGGCAGACGACGCACCCAATCCACATGATATTGGACGAGCTATCGCCACGCTGATCGCACAACCCAAAGGCCAACGTCCGGTACGCATCGTGGTAGGGGCTGATTTTGGTTCTGCCACGGTCAATCAGCAAACGGAACCCGTACAGGCAGGTGTCATCACAGCATTGGGGCTTGGTCATCTGGCAACCGTTGTTTAACGCGTGTCACTGGCGGCCATCCCGGGACAGCTTGAGCAATCATAAGGAAAGTGCAAATGAAAAACATGGTCTTTGCAATGGAGTTGAAAGGTAAGGTAGTGCCCGTCACGGGAACCGAACATATATTACAGGCAAAACTTGCCGGGAGAGGCCCTCAGGCTGAACCCGTGGCTTTCGAGTCCACGGTTATTTTAAGTGGTAATACGTTTAACGAGTCTGGCAGCATCGATTACCATGGTTATGGCAAGCTGAAATTCGAGACAGTGGGTGTCGGACACCTCGGACAAAGCCCCGTGGCCGGACTACAGTCAGGTGTTGTGAACTGGAAAGTCACCGACGCGCAAGGAGCATTTACGGGAGCCACGGGCTATATTACCTCGAACTTTACCATTTCTGCAGAGGGTGATGTCGTTGATAATCAATACATCAGGTTATTTATACCCTGATTGATGTATTTCAACTGCACACCCGCCCCACAACATGGCTAATCTGCCCTGTCAACAGGGCAGATTGATATCCAGTCTGTACCGCATGGCGCCTGTGACTCCGTCTACCCTGAACGTAAACCCGAGTTATCTGATACTTAAGGAATTTTTATATTATTCCGATAGTTCTTATAGCTACCTGTCAGGAATCAATCAGATCGATGCGTTATTCAGGATTTGCCAGAATTGATGGAACCCATCCGTATCGCACTGCCATGCCAAATGGTTTTGTGGATTATGCCGCACGTACCCGCACAGGTGGCAAAGTATTTTATTTCAATTTTGCACTGGCAAAGGAGATGGGGCTGATTCCGCAGAACCACCCTGACGTACTTAATAAAGCGTTGTCGAAGGCTATTCTGGATGCGTTCAGCCTGGAAATCATTAATGAATACGATGTCATTCACAAGCGCCATTTGAAGGGAAAAACCATTAAACCGAATCGCTATATGGCGACACGTTACCTGCAATGCCAGCACCCCGACAAACGCGGCAATACCTCCGGTGATGGACGCAGCATATGGAATGGTTATTTCAAGGGAAAACAGGGGACCTGGGATATTTCAAGCTGTGGTACCGGTGCAACATCATTAAGTCCGGCAACGGCCATCGAAGGAAAGTTCTTTAAAACGGGAGATAAAAATGTTTCGTATGGATGTGGGCGCGCTGACCTGACAGATGGCATCAGTGCCGCCTTGATGAGCGAGATATTCCATCGCAATAATGTTCCTACTGAAAGAACACTGGCGGTTATTTCGTACAAGGATAATACTGCCATTGTTGTACGTGCCCACCATAACCTGTTACGCCCGGCGCATTTATTCCGCTATGTCAAACAAGGAAATTATGCGGAATTAAAAAGTGGCGTTGGTTATTATATTTCCCGTCAGGTCGAAAGTGGATTATGGGAAAAGCCACCAAAAGGCGATAAAAAATACCTGTATTTTCTAAAGAATATCACCCATGACTTCGCCAGAATCGCCGCCCTGTTTGAAAGTGAATACATATTTTGCTGGATGGAATGGGATGGCGATAACATATTGATGGACGGTGCCATTATTGATTATGGTTCAGTCCGGCAATTCGGGCTTTTTCATCGTGAGTATCGCTATGATGATGTGGAGCGCATGTCTACCACCATCACTGAACAGAAAAACAAGGCAAAATACATCATTCAGGTGTTCGCACAAATTGTAGACTTTATTATTACAAAACGAAAAAAAGGTCTTCATAATTATGCCAACCATACCATTCTAAAATACTTCAACGAGTCTTTTGAAGACAAAAAAAATCAATGCTTAATACATAAGTTAGGCTTCAGCCCTGACATGAATGACTCCCTGATAAAAGATCGACCATTCATAAAAACCCTTAAAGAGTTCGGGAAAATATGCAGTCATTTTGAAAGAGCCCAATCAAAAAAAGGAATCTACCATGTCTCCGACGGCATTACGTCCAACGCTATTTTCTGCCTAAGGGATATCTTGCGAGAACTTCCCCAGCACTACATTGCAGGGAATAGCCCGATTTCATCGGAATTTTTTATCAGTATCCTGCGTTCAGAATATGGAACAGATGAAGATGTTTCATTGACTGCGGCACTAAAACTAAAAATAAAACGTTTCCAGGAACTGTATTTTGAATTGGTTGATCACGCCGCCCGTCACCTTCACACACCCACGAATAAATTAATGGCTGAGCTTCGGGATAGATCTGCATTAATTAATCGTTATGATCGTGTTACTGGCGATGCCATTTTGTATGTGGCTGACAAGATAATGAAGTCATCAAAGAGACTGAACATGAGTTCCGAATTGATTCATGATATTTTCAAGGAATTTGTAGATCAGCAAATACTTGACCCAGAGCATTTCAAGAATTCCGCACATGGCCATCATCATCTCAAGAACGAGAAAGCAAACCAGGTTTTTGATGCCATGCTGAAAGATGTAAGAGATATGCGTAGCGGTATTTAAGATGTAGAATCCTGCGCGTCCCTGCGCTGGGCACAGAAATTAAAAAGCGTATGAAAAGACACCGCCAATAGTGCTGCCACTGACTTCCGAAATCAGGTTTGAACTCGAATAAGAAATGTTGGTGTAACGCAACCCCAGTGCCATACCTTCCTGGACACCCGGTGAAAAGCGATATTCGAATTGCAGAACAAAACCCAGGGCGTTATCCAGCTCAAGATTCAAACCGCTTGCAAAGCCGCTACCTTCGACCTTTGGGTTTAACTGATAAACCAGCCCCGCCCCAAGCCGTACTTTTTCAATATTATAGAATTCTATCACTTCTATCGGCCAGGCTGACCATGTCAGATCACCATTCTTGGCAGTGACACTGCCTATTTTATACCCTGCCGAAACGTGAGTATGCCAGGGACTATTCACGCCATTGGCAAAGTTTTTTCCGGCATAAAAATGTATCCCTTCATTGGCACTCAACCTGCTCGTGGATCCATCCGTAAATACAACCTCGGCAATGTCGTCCCCTCCCGCATCGTAATTGATGCCCACGAACCAGGGACTTTCTGTGGCATGAAGAGTGGTTGAAGCAAGACTCAGAATACCCGTTAACAGGATGGTTTTACAAAAAAGTTTGACTGTCATATCAATTTCCCCCTTCATTCAGCATTATTTAAGGTTATATACTCGCCTGGCGCGCTTTTAAATTTGGCCAAATGGAGCGTATAACAGTTCCATGCTGTCGGCAATGCTTTGGTGTAACTTTAACAGGATGTTGAAAGGGCCATGGAGGCCTTTTCAACATCCTGTTAAAGGGGCGATTCATATACTAACCGCAACACGATTATCCAAAAATGAGGTGACCCGCGATAATAGTGATTTGCCTCTCCGACCAAGCAATGAGAAACCGCTATGCGTTATCGACAGATCACCTCTGATGAAAGGTATATAATTTCTCCCACGAATGAGATTACCGAATACATCGAGATTTTTTACAACCACCAACGGCGGCATTCGAAGTTTGACAACCTGGCCTCTGCAGTATTTTCACAACAGTAGCAACAACGGGCGGCAGCTCAATACGGGCAGCGTCTACCATTGACGACCGAGCTCAGCATGTCACATGGCACTAGTGCTTTGTACGGTCGCAGTAGAGTCTAATGGAAAATCCGGGTTTATAGCGGCATATTACTTGCTTTCACTTGAGGCAAGTACAGTCTTATGCTAGACGAGAGTCAAAATACCGTCAAACAAGATCTTGCATTCAATGCACATTATGAAGCCACATTTTTTCTCTGGGAAGAGGTGATGCCATGTCAGCATTGATATCTATCGAAAAAAAAGAAAAAGAAAATTGCATGGAGGCTATGGGTGAAGCCGGAGATTTACTGGTCAATTATTTGGCGCAACTGGATATTGACTATGTTTTTGGTGTTCCCGGTGGAGCAATCGAACCACTCTATAACACCTTGGCGCGTAGTGCGCGGCGGAAGGGGCCTCGCGCCATTGAGGCACGTCATGAAACGGGTGCAGCATTTATGGCGGAAGGTTATACGCGTGAAACGGGCAAGCTGGGCGTGTGTTGCGCCACCACAGGCCCCGGCGTCACCAACTTGATGATAGGCGTAGCGTCAGCTTACCAGAACAATGTCCCCATGCTGGTGATCACGGTGCAAACGCCCATTAACACTTTTGGTAAAGGCGCCATACAAGATTCATCCTGTATGGGCATCAATACCGTGGGCATGTTCCAGCACATTACCCGCTATTCTTCGCTGGTGTCCCATGCAGGTCAACTTGAGCAAAAACTGATTCGCGCTATTACCACCGCATTTCAATCACCTCGCGGCCCCGTGCACTTAAGCATTCCGTTGGATATCCTGCGCAGCCCTTTGGCGTATAGCCCACCCGCCTATAATCTGAAACGGCTGCTGATCCCTGCTGTTTTGGTTGACTCGGTTCGTATCAGAGAATTGGCCACGCATATCAGTAAGGCGCGCGCCCTGGTTTTGCTGGTCGGCGAGAGGTGTGGTGAAGCCATCACGGATATCATGGAATTCGCCCTGCTAAAAGGCGCCACCGTAATTACGACTCCCCATGGCAAAGGCCTCGTCAATCCTTATCATCCTTCCTACAAGGGTGTGTTTGGCTTTGCCGGGCATATCACGGCTGAAGAGGTACTGCAGGATACGCACGTTGATCTGGTATTGGCCATCGGTACCAATCTGGACGAATTGGGCACTAATGACTGGGATGCGGGCGCATTGTTAAATGATAAGTTGATCCACATTGATTCTATTGAAGCCAACTTTGCACGTTCACCCATGGCCCGGTTGCATGTGAATGGTAACATCGCCGCAGTTTTTAATAAATTATTGGAAGAGTATGGCCATAATAACAAAATACAGGAAAATATACCTGGCACCCCGCCTGTTGAAACTGAAAGACGGAATGGGAATTTTGTTCCCCATCTCGTTACCCACGGTGGCTTAGACAAATACCCAACCCACTCCCCACGGCATCTACCCATGCGGCACTTTGTGTTCGCAGATGAAGATAAATACCGTGACGATGTAACACCGATTAAACCGCAACGGCTCATGTATGATCTAGCACGCTTATTCCCGCCGTATACGCGCTTTCTTGCGGATTCTGGAAATAGTTTTTTGTGGGCTATCCATTATTTACATCCCTTTGATCGCCGTATTTCAGGGCGGCGAACCCCCGTAGGTGGCATGTTTCGCCTTAATATGGGATTGGCACCCATGGGGTGGGCCATTGGCGCTGCCGTGGGTACAGCACTGGGTTGCCCCGGCCTGCCTGTGGTAGGTATCACTGGCGACGGCAGCTTCTTGATGAGTGGTCAGGAAATAACAGTCGCCATCATGGAAAAATTGCCTGTAGTGTATGTCATCCTGAATGATGCCGCATTAGGCACCGTCAAGCATGGGCAGTGTCTTGGCAAGGCAGAAAAAGTGGGGTTTGAATTACCTGAGGTTGATTTCGCAATGATGGCACGGGCCATGGGCGCTAATGCCCATATTATTAAGTCTCCGCAAGACATGGCTAACCTGGATATTGCCGCTCTATGCAAAAACCCCGGGCCTACCGTGCTTGACGTTCGCATAGACCGGCAAGAAGTGCCGCCCTTGGGGATGCGTATGCGGTCGTTCGGTGTAGAAAAGTCGAGAGCATGACGCAGGTGGATTTCTCGGCAACCGCGCATCGCTGTCATTTCGATCTCTGGCACCTAAGATTTCTCCCGTTGGTCGAAATGACAGGGGTATAAAAAGGGGCGCTGTCATTTCGACCAACGGGAGAAATCTTATGCTCTCAGGAAAAAGCTATTACGTCTACATCCTGACGAACTGGAACAATGAGGTAATGTATGTCGGAGTCACAAATAATCTTGAGCGTCGCATTTATGAACATAAACAAAAACTGATTGATGGTTTCACAAAAAAATACAACCTGAATAAGCTGGTCTACTTTGAGGAAACCAATGACGTACTTAGCGCTATTAAACGAGAGAAAGAGATCAAGAAATGGCGACGTGAAAAAAAGAACGCATTGGTGCTGAAAGATAATATCCAATGGAAAGATTTAAGTGACGGTTGGTAACAGGATTTTTCGGCAGCACAGCGATGCGCCCCCGGCATAAGATTTCTCCACCCGCTTTCGCGGGGGTCGAAATGACAAGGGTATAAAGTAAAGGATCGCTGTCATTTCGACCGAAGGGAGAAATCTTATGTCCTCAGGAAGAAGTTATTACGTCTACATTCTGACGAACTGGAACAATGAGGCAATGTGTGTTGGAGCCACAGGAAAGATTTAAGTGATGGCTGGTATTAAGATTTCTCCCGTTGGTCGAAATGACATATACCATTTTATTTATACCCCTGTCATTTCGACCAACGGGACGACTGCATGGATGCAGGAGGTCCACTCCCGCGCAAAGCCAGCGCGCAGCGAATGAAGAGCAACGCCGGGAGCGGTTGCCGAGAAATCTTAGGGCGCATAGAGCTCTAATAACAAAATCATAACGAGTGGGTAAGCAATGGCAGAAAAAACCGAAACAATACGCACAAAAATCTGGCAAGAAACCGCCGAAGAAGATAACCCCTTCGTTGCCGCCGCATGCTATTGCAGTGGCTATGATGTGTATGGGGACCTGCTCGGCAAGGCAAGCTGGATAGAATACCTTTATCTTTTGTTCAAGTGCGAGCGCCCGACACCCGCCCAAGCGAAATTACTCGAAGGCCTGGCCATTGCTGTGGCGAATCCTGGCCCGCGTGATCATAGCGTGCATGCCGCCATGTGTGGTGGTGTTGGTGGTTCCACGCATGCTTCGTGCTTGATGGCCGCCCTGGGTGTAGGCGCGGGGCAACTCGGTGGAGCACACGAAGTTGCCATTACCATGGAGTGCTGGCTCACCTGCGGCCAGGATCTGGCAGCCTGGCAAGAACGCCTGCAGAATCCCCCGCAAGAAGAACGTGCCGATATCTGGCTACCCATGGAACATCCCCCCGGCTTTGATCCCCACGGCGCAAGCTGCGCCACACCCGTACGGCAGACCCTGGCCTATCTGGCACAATGCAGCCCGGCGGCGGCCTTGCCTTGGCTCCAGGCAAACCGTATTGAACTGGAGCGTGTGGCAGATTGCCCGCTTACCTTCACTGGCGTGGCCGCAGCCGCGTTGGTTGATCTGGATTTTTCGCCCGCCCAGGGCGAAATGCTTTACCTGTTGCTGCGCCTGCCGGGTGCGGCGGTGCACTCATTAGAGCAACAACAGTATGGCTGGCGTCATTTCCCATTTTTTGCTGATGGTCTGAAAGTATTAGACGATCCCGGCCCTCGACAGCAGGCGAGGTAAGGTGAGAGTCGCATTGTAGAGTGCGCTGTGCGGCACCATGGCTTGCACATAAATAGGTGCGCACGGCGCACCCGACGGGACGTCATCCCGAACGAAGAGAGGGATCTTGCAAGATCTCTCACCTTTGTTCGAGACTCGAGATTCGAGACAAGAGTTTCTCCGCCCGCTTTCGCGGGAGTCGACATGACACAAGACATACCCCTTCGTCATGCGGAATGAATACGAGTAACTTTTAATAAACATAGAGTCTTGTCATTCTGAACAAATGTGAAGAATATTTCTTGAGTCTTCATAAAGTAGAATATTAATAACACGAATTATAATGGAGAACATCATGCGCGGACCTGAGAAATTATTAAAGAGTGAAAATAATTGGGAAACGCATATGGGTGGGTGGTTCGCGGGGGAGCGTGTGGTTTATCGGGGTCAGGATTTACATGTAGATCTGAAAGATATGAGCTGGATGGAGCTGTATGTCTATGGTATTACTGACCGACGTTTTGATGAGAGGCAACTAAAGATATTGAATTCCATCTGGACCAACACCAGTTATCCTGAACCACGTATTTGGAATAATCGTGTTGCCGCATTAGCGGGCACGGCACGCAGCACCGCGACCTTGAGCCTGGGAGCGGCTGTGTCGGTATCGGAGGCCAGCATCTATGGTCATCGTCCTAACATCCGGGCGATTGACTTTTTCTGGAGAGCAAAGCGGTTACTGGATCAAGGCCATAATTTGCACGCTGTTGTCAGGGGCGAGATTGATAAATTTCGCGGCATATTTGGTTATGGCCGACCCATAACCCGGATAGACGAGCGCATTCCACATCTGATGTGTCTGGTAGAAGAACTTGGATGCGCGCAAGGATATTTTTTGAAACTGGCTTTTGAGGTGGAAAAAATATTAATAGAGGATAGGTTACGTCTGCATATGAATATAACAGGGCTAGATGCGGCATTGACTGCTGATATGGGATTTTCAGCGAGAGAACACCATCTTTTTATGACTACATGTTTTCTTGCAGGTATGCCGCCATGTTTTATTGACGCTGCTGAAAAGGACGAAGGTAGTCTTTTTCCGTTACATTGTGGCCGCATTGCCTATCATGGCGTGGCGCAGCGGGACTGGAGCAGGTAAATAGAGGGTGGCTAAAATCGGCAACAGATATTAGCAAGGTGAATTTAGTACGGAGGGTTTTTCTGATGAATTGGAGAATGCAGGCTTTTGGGGTTGCACTCCTGTGTCTGATGGCGTCTGGTAATGCTAGATCCTCACAGGACGAGGAGGATCTGGCGCGGATCTATGGTGATGTAGAGGTCATTGCCCTCGCCACGGGTAGCCAGCAGTCAGTGAGGTATGCGCCCGCGGTGGCGAGTGTGATCACGGGCACTGACATCGAGATAATGGGTGCTACCGATCTGGATCAGATTTTACAGAGCGCCCCAGGTTTTCATGTTTCTTATAGCCCTATAAACTTTAACTCTATTTATATTGTCCGAGGTATTTATTCAGAGACCAATCCCCAAGTGTTGGTCTTGATTAATGGTGTTCCCATCACAAATCTTTTTGCAGGTAACCGA
This sequence comes from Gammaproteobacteria bacterium, assembly GCA_023266055.1. Lineage (GTDB taxonomy): Bacteria > Pseudomonadota > Gammaproteobacteria > Ga007554. The sequence continues at coordinate 12,840 of JAHFRW010000012.1, forward strand.
GGCCAAGGCTGGGGGGGCATGCCAGTGAATAATATTGCGCGTATTGAGATCATCCGTGGCCCCGGTTCGGCACTGTATGGGGCGGATGCTTTTTCGGGTACGATCAATGTTGTTACCAAAACAGCGGCGGATATACCTAGCACTGTAGTGGGTGCACGGGCCGGCTCATTCAAAACCCGCGAGGCATGGTTGCAACACGGGGGGGCGTGGGGAAATTTTAATGGTGCATTCTCTTTGGAGTGGAAGACCGCCGAGGGGCATCACGAGACGATAGAGGTTGATGCGCAAACTACTTTAGACGCACTACTGGGCACCGCCGTCTCTCACGCGCCCGGCCTGGTCAACACCGGTCGCGATGCGCTGGAAGCGCGGTTTGACATGGCGCGTGGCGACTGGCACGTGCGTGCTGGTTATCAGGGGCGGCGTAATATCGGTACCGGTGGGGGCGCTGCCCAAGCACTGGATTCCCGTGGAAATACCGATAGCGACCGCTTCAATGCCGATCTAACCTATGACAAACCAGGATTTTCCCGTAACTGGGATGTGACCGCACAACTGAGTTATTTTGATGTCAATGTCAAATCCGATCTGAACTTGTACCCACCTGGCGTTACTTTTCCAACCGGTACCTTTCCACAAGGGTTGATCGGTAACCCTGCTGTCTATGAACGCCATGCCCGGCTTTCGACAGCGATGGTTTATAGTGGTTTTACTCATCATCGTGTGCGTATCGGTGCAGGTGTCAATGAAGGTAGAATTTATAAGGTGCAAGAGTCCAAGAATTTTGGGGTTGACCCCAGCGGCCTGCCGGTGCCATTGGCATCAGTCATCGATGTCAGTGATGACTCCACGCAAGTTTTTATCCGTCCCCATCAACGTACGGTCGTGTATGCGCTGGTGCAGGACGAATGGTCATTTTCTCCGGACTGGAATTTAACTGCGGGAGTACGTCACGATGCTTATTCTGATTTTGGTGGCACCACTAATCCGCGTCTGGCGCTGGTGTGGCAGAGCAGCTTTACCTTAACCAGCAAGCTGTTGTATGGCCGTGCTTTCCGCGCACCCGCGTTTGCCGAACAGTATAATATTAATAATCCGGTGGCATTGGGTAACCCCAACCTGAAGCCTGAGACTATTGATACCGTCGAGTTGGCGTTTGATTACCGACCCGTAGATAGTCTGCGCATGGCGCTGAATCTGTTCCGTTATGAAATGGGCGATATCATCCGCTTCGCCGCTGACCCGGCGCCTGCCACCAGCAAAACCGCACGCAATCAGGGTACACAAGATGGGCAGGGACTGGAGTGGGAAATGCGCTGGAATGTGACGCGCACGGTGGATATTAAAGCGAATTATGCCTGGCAAGACTCCACGGATGAAACAGGGCAACCTATTGCGAATGTACCTCATCATAAATTATATGCGCAAGTCGACTGGCGTTTTCTGCCCTATTGGAACGTGAATACGCAAGTAAACAGGGTGATGGGACGCGAGCGTGCTGTGGGAGATAACCGGCCTGCCATTGCGGATTATACGGTGGTGAATTTGGCGTTGCGACGTAAAAATGTCATGGATAGTTTTGACATCGGATTGATTGTGCATAATGCGCTGGATGCCGATGTGCGTGAGCCTAGCCCCGCGCCCGGGTTTATCCGCGATGACTTGCCCATGCCTGGGCGGGGTGTATATGTTGAGTTACGCTATGCCATGTAATTTCGGCTCTAAAACACTTACCCCTTCGGTTATTTCGACCCCCATCTGTCATTTCGACCGAAGGGACGACTGCATGCGACCACCACGGACGGCGGAAGGTAGGGCAACGCAGGAGCAATTGCCGGGATGCAGGAGGTAGAGCAACACAGGGAGCAGTTGCCGAGAAATCTATATCAGCTCAGCGTAGGCGAGATTTCTCCCGGCAACTGCTCCTGCGTTGCCCTACCTTCCGCCATTCATGGCGGTCGCCTTCGGTCGAAATGACAACCTATATTTAGTGAAACGCATTACCATGCACGGTGTTTTACCCTCCAGGCAATATATCGAACATAACTATGCATAATATATACATCACGCCTGCTGTAGTTTCCCGCCTGCTTTTAGTAGCGTATCTATTTCTCGCCTTGGCTGTGCCACGTATTGTTGAAGCCGATCCGATATCTGTCGCTGTGATATATCCCCGCGTGGCGCCCCCGTACAATGCGGTACTGTCACAAATAATTTCAGGCATTAATCAGCAGGCAGAGATTAATGTTCAAGAATATCCATTAAATGATGAATATGATAGCGCCGTTTTGCGCAAAAGACTGGAAGAGCGGAATACGGAAGTGATCGTTTCCCTAGGCCGGCGGGGTACCGAGGCTGTGCAGGCATTGGGGTGGAAAAAACCCGTCATAGTGGGCGCCGCATCACTGACACCATCACTCTTGAATATTTATGGGGATTCCCTAAGCGCCATTCGGTTAACGCCCGATCCGGATTTATTGTTTGCCAAGCTCCGGGAGTTTTCCCGCAAGACAAAACGAATCATTGTAGTGACCAATACCCCACAGGGAACAGCGGAAGCGAAGGGTTCTGGCAGTGCTGGCGTAACCAGGGCAGCGGTTATGGAAGAAACCTGGTTGCGTGATGCGGCGCGGGAATCGGCCAAAAAATACGATTTCGAGCTATTGGTTTATCCGGCGGCGGACTTGCGTACGGTGGCGAATCTCTACCGGAAAATAATAGATGGCATGCAGCCCGAAACGGATGCGTTATGGTTGCCTCCAGATGATGAATCAATTGATATCAGAGGCATTTTGCCAGCAATCTTGCAAGGGGCATGGGATCGCCAGATCATTGTATTTTGCAGCAATCCCGCCTATGCAAAACGGGGCGCTTTATTTGCCTTGTACCCTAATAACGCTAAAACAGGACAACGTTTGGCAGCCTTGGCGATAGATGCGGTGAAGAATGGACGTGCCAGGATATTGCCTACGCAAGAGGTATTGACGGCAGTGAATATGCGGACTGCGGAACACTTGGGATTACGTGAGCTGGCGCAAAAACAGCAGTATTTTGACGCGGTTTATCCATCGCCATGATATCTGTCATGGGAAAAATAAAGGGCTATTTATTTTCCGGAAAAGGAAGTTTCGGCCGCCAGTTATCCTGGACATTTACCCTAGGAATATCTGACGTTACCTTTGAAGGAAAAAAATTACTGTTGAGGATGCGGTCAGTCACTATCATAAGCGGGTATTACTTGTTGAAGATAATCTTGTTAACCAAAAAATAGTGCTAAAAATTCTGGAAAAACTTGGTTATATTACTTCCGTGAAATGCCCGTGAGGCACTCTGTTCAATCTATTATCAGGCATAATAATCAACTAAATTATTCGCACCCTGAACAGATGACGTTGATGAAGATATTTCATCAGGCGCATTATTCTGTGCCGAAAATGTTTGTTGAGCAGCAGTCGACCCTGGTTGTTGCCCTCGCTGATCTGCAAAAGCATTTGATGAAACATTGACGTTGACCAGATTTAAACCACTGTCATTAAACATATCACGCAATCTGGGAATGGAAGCTTCGATCGCATCGCGCGTCATCATGTGCGATGCGTGAAACAGCAGGCTGGCCTTGTCTTGATCCATGCTGATACGTACCTCAATAGGCCCAAGATGCGGCGGATTAATCTGTAATGCAGCGGCCTGTACACCCTGCGTCACCATCCATTGCACACGATTACCCAACTCCTGCCCCCATCCCTGAGCACCCAAAGGCATATTAAGCGTGATGCTGCCTGCCATGGTTGGGACATTCGGCAGTACACTCGACGGCACATTTAATAAGGTAGGTATTGGCACACGGGTGTTATCATCCAAAGCCGATGTCAACATGGAAGCCTGAAACTCGCCTCCCTTTAGAGTTTTCCCAAAATCTGCAAACGCTCCAGCGACCACTTTATTTTGCATGGATGACGCTATCAACGCCGCAGATGTCGACAATAACACGGGTGTATCCTGTGCATTTAACATCGATACCGGAAGAGATGAAACCGGCGTAAGCAGCGGTGGCAATAACGACTTCGGGTTCGTTCCAATACCCTCAAACTTCAAATGACGCATCGCGTTTTCCAATAAATCAGACGCACCCTGCATGGCCTCATCAGCCATATTCCCCGCAATATTCTGTGCTGTGATTACGGGCGTACCGGGCATTATCACCGCAACCGGCAAAAGGCCGTTATCAGGCGGCATATCTTGCCGCTCCATGACCGCTCCGTTCACGGAAGATAATAAAATTTGTGGATCAGTCAGTGTCACCGTATTCAAGTCTGCTTCAGCGGACTCATCCAAGCCCAGCGCCGACCCTAATGCTCTTGAAAAACTATCGTCTGATGAAGTACTTACAGAGGAAGACCCCGGCAAGGTATCAGCACTGGTATTTGCCGTAGAGGGTGGATTTACAACCCGTTGCTGCATTTGCATTAGATCCATAATTTTTCCATTATATTCAATATGTTTGAGAGACTTTCATGGGCATTGAAACACATCATGTTCAAGCTTGCCAATGACATCTCTGAAGTAAAATGCAAATTGCGCGCCAGATACACGAGGGAATTTCTGATTAATTTCTCCGTGTCATTTCGAGCGTTAGCGAGAAATCTGTCCTGCGAGAATCAATCAAATCAGCAGGATATAATATTTCTCCCGGCGCCCGAAATGACACGGAGAAATTAATCAGAAATTCCCTAGCGTATAAACACCGCCTTATGATAATGTCCGTAAAAGAACATCACGAACCCGTTCATATTCTGCTGCAATGGCTTCTACCTGCTGTTCAGACTGCTGCAGTGTGCCGTTGCGGCACTCCAGCTCCAGCTCCCGTGACAATTGAGATAACATCATAACCCCTAAATTAGCGCTGCTACCTTTCAAGCCATGCGCCTCCTTTAACAAGGTCTGTACATCACCGTTCATGGCAGCAATACGCAGCAGCGTGAGACGTGGTAACACTCCATCAAGAAATGCATGAATCAGCTCTGAAAAACCACTGCCCATCAATTCACGCAATCCTTGTAAAACTTTTGTATCAACAACCGGAAACTGCGATGCATCCCGCAACGCCGAATGGCGGCCACCATCAATTTTTGAAGTCGAGATTACATCTGATAACGGAAGTGAAGATATGTTATTCATGGCACCTTCATCAATCGGACCATGAGGCAGCCATTTTTCCAATATACCGGACAACGCATTAATTCTTATAGGTTTTGACAAATAATCATCCATCCCTGAATCCAAACATTTTTCCTTGTCACCGCTCATCGAGTTAGCCGTCATGGCAACAATGGGAATATGCTTTCCTGTGTTCTCCGACGCACGAATCTTGGCAGTAGTCTCATAACCATCCAGACGTGGCATCTGAATATCCATAAAAATAAGACTGTATTCCTTCAAAGACAGTTTCTCAATCGCCTCAACCCCATCATTGCAAAAATCGGCACTATAACCAAATTTTTCGAGCATTTTTAACGCTACCTTCTGGTTCACGGCATTGTCTTCAACCAGCAGTATCTTTCCATGATGCTGCTCAACAACAGTATCTATAGAAGGTTTTTCTTTTTCAACAACAGCATTCACACTCGTTTTACCTAAAACAGCAGCCACACAAGCGCAAAAATTATTTCTTCTTATGGGCCTGTTTATAAACCCCGTGACACCGTATGATGACAGTCTTTCTACATTGTGATCACGATGCCCATAGGCCATCAAGGCAATCAATTGCGTAACTGAAGTGCGTGAATCATTTTTAAAAAGACGAAATAACTCAAACATTTCCATTTCAGGAATTAACGTATCCACTAAAATGATATCGTATGGCTTCCCCTCATTTGCAGCACAAGACAGTATATTCATAACCAATGAACTATTGTCGGCAATATCAACCTTCATACCCCACGAGGAAATCTGTTGTTGCAAAATAGCCCCACACACAGCATTCACATGAAGAATTAATATTTTTGTACCTTTGCAGCAGGTAAATGGCAACTTTTCCTGCGAAGTCTCATCCAGTTTTCTATCCAGAGTCACCGTCACCCAGAACACACTACCTTTACCGGGTTCACTCGTAACGCCAATATCCCCTCCCATCAACTCTGCCAACTGCTTGGCGATTGCAAGCCCCAGCCCCGTTCCGCCATAGAGACGGGTAATCGAATTGTCGGCCTGAGTAAATGACTGGAAAAGCCGCTTGCATGCTTCCTTGCTGATACCAATACCTGAATCAGTCACCTCAAAACGAATCTTGAATCGCTTTCCCTGGTTCTCTTCAAGATTCAATCGAATTAAAATTTCACCCTGTTTGGTAAATTTAATGGCATTCCCTATCAAATTGGAAATAATCTGGCGTAATCGCCCAGGATCACCATGCATCATTTCGGGAATATTCGCCGGAATCAATGACACCAGTTCCAGGCCTTTGCCATACGCCTTCGCAGAAAAAAGATGAACAACCTCCTCAACCACATCCCTGACGCAGAAATCAACATTCTCCAGATTCAGTTTTCCGGCTTCTATTTTCGAAAAATCAAGCAAATCACTTATAATTTCAAGCAAATGCTCCGCCGAACTATGCACGGTTTCGGCAAAGTCCCGTTGATCCGGCTTCAAATCAGTATCGAGCAACATCTGTACCATACCCATCACGCCATTCATGGGCGTGCGAATTTCATGGCTCATATTGGCGAGAAACTCTGATTTTATTCGTGATGCTTCCAGCGCCATATCATGCGCACTCTTCCACTCGGCTTCAACTATTTTACGCTCGGTAATATCACGCACCACCGCCACAAACATCTGATCACCACTGCCTCTTGAAACCGAGCTGAAAGCCACTTCCAGTGGCATAACATAACCATCACTCCTCTTCCCCAGCATTTCATGAGAAGAGCCCACAATATTTTCTTTTTTTGACAGAATGTCATCAACAATAGAACCAAGATCACTTTCTTTCTTATATGAAATGAAATATTCCATGCTTTTGCCTTTGGCTTTTGTTGAATGGCAACCAAAAATGTATTCTGCAGAAGGATTCATGGAGTCAATGTTGCCATTTCCGTCAACAATCACAATGCCATCTACAATATTGTTTATAATTGCATTTAATCGTGCTTCATTATCCTTTATTTCCTGCTCGACACGATACCTCTCCTGCATCTCCATATTCAATTTATGATTATTGTCAAGCAGCGCAGACTCTCTTTGATTAAGAGAAATCATCATGTTGTTAAACACTCTCGCCATATCTGAAACTTCATCAGGCCCGGCAACATCTGCACGCACATCCAAAGCACCGGATTCCGTTTCTTTCATTACATCACCCAGCTTATGCAAGGGCACCAGCAAGCTCCGGGTACTCCAATGAAGGGTCAGAAGAACAAAAAATGAAATGACAGATGAAATCAACACATTGCCAATAAAGGCATTGTATTGCATGCTCTTAAGACTACCCTTGCCAATTTCAACCTGTACATATCCAATAAATTCCTTTTTAGCCGGAGCAGCTTCAAGAGGATTATCATGATTGTCGCTACCACTATATACCGGGGCAACAAAAAACCAGGAATCTTCTGTTTCATTGAATAAAAATGCTGTATTGTTCGACTCGTTAAATTTTATATCCGTAAAGATTTCCGGGCTGGAACCTTCTGAAACCAGCAAGGTACCATCACTCTCACGAATGGAAAGATGCTTTACATCAGGAAATTTCATTGTAATATTCAATGCATCCTGCACGTTTTCACGGGAGCGGTAAAGCAGGGAAAGCTGGCTTTGTGAAGCAAAATTATTTGTTATCTGATAACCTTGTTTAATGAGGTTATCTTCGAAATTTCTGCTGAAAAACAAAAAAATCAATATTGAAGAAATGATGGCAAATGAAAGCACCCCAATGGTAAACGTCCATGACAACTGACGACCAAAGCTGCTTTTTTTATAAAAAAACCTCTCTCCTGAATTTTTCATGGCATCATTTACTGAGAGGGGTATACAACGTCAAAATCGTGTGGCCTTCGAGTTATTCTGTTTAACCCGAGATGATCAGAGGTACGCACATTCACGGCAATAAAAACATCCTGCGCCGGGAATATCCTTGAACCTCCGTTTTTAACGGCATCCACAGCCAATGCTGCCAGACGGTTCCCCATTTTCTTATTATCTGGATACAGCGCAAACAGGGCGCCACGTTTAACATGTGCGGGGTTACTGCAAAACACCACGATTCTGCGATCCCACGAACTTTGCAATATCACAGGGAGAATATTGCGAATATCAAACGACTCATCATCCGGAGGCAGCCATAAAACATCTGTGTCAGGTTTCATGCTCTCCATCACCGTGATGTAAAGGTTGGCCGCCGCACGTATATCCAGCGCCTCATGAACAATCAGCTCGAAGTTATTTTTTCTGACCGCATCATTGGCCGAAATCAGTAACCATGAATCCTTTCTGGCACTTGTAATCACAAAAATTCGCCTCGCCTGAGGCGAAAGCTCACGCAGTCTTGAAAATAACAATTCAGGATCAGGGGTTAATCGAATGGCATTCATGGTGTTTCGGTACGCATCCACCAATTCCGGCGTTAATGACACGGCACCTATCACCACGGGCTTTTTCCATTCCAGGGCCTGCATGACCTCAACCCCACGGCGCCCCAGTGAAATAATCACTTCTGTATTTTTATCATCCAATTGCTTGCGCAGGGTTGAAGTATCCGTTTCATTGCTGATGCGATATTCCCTGATTTTAACATCGGGTTTCTGATTAATACCCTCAATAACTTGTAAAAGTATGGTGTTGTAGGGCGGGGCAACATCCGGATAAATAACCGCTACAGATACCTGGGACGCACTACTGATCGGCGGAAACAGCGCAACCACCAATAGACAAACTCCCAGAAAAACATGGCGGGTACATTTATTCCAGCGCACCATCAGTCTTGAGCATAAAAATAATGTCATGAATAAAAAAACAACCGTCCCATACAGCGTTTTTATCGAAAACCATTCACATTGTGGACTCACTACACTCTTTATATTTCCAGAGACAACCATTTTCGGGAGTTTACATTCCAGTACGGTAGAAATCGCCAGTCTACTTGCGCATATAATTGATTGTGCGGCACGTTGGCAACACGCGCTCCAGTTTCATCGGTGGAATGTTGCCAGGCATAATTGGCCTTGACATCGACATCGCGCGTCACGTTCCAACGCATCTCCCATTCCAACTCATACCCATTTTGCGCACCCTGATTTGTGGCAGTTTTACTGGTGGCCGGAACGGGGTCAGAAACAAACCATATGATATCACTCATTTCATAGCGGAAAAAATTCAACCCGCTACGAAAGCTCTCCACAGGCCGACAATCAAAAGCCAAAAGTGTGTCGCCGTGCTCGCGAACCATTTTGGGATATCCCAGTCCTAAAAATGACTGCACTCGGCAACAAGTATGCCTTCGGCACCCGGACAGTCCTGCGTCCAGCAGGACGCGCTATACCTACCGTTGTCTACATGTATTCTGTCGCACACATTCCGAAAAAACAGGGAACCCTCGGCTATCCAGGGCTTGCCCGCCACCGCTCGCTTTCGCCTCGCGCTCCCTGGCGGGAGCGGTCGAAATGACACGCTAGTGGGAAAATCGCCATCGCTTAAATTAAATGGGGAAATATCTGTCATTTCGACCAAAGGGAGAAATCCTGTCAGTTAATAACATTTACTTCACTGTTCCCAATGACCGCATACGCATTCCCAAGGGAGGTACTTCTTCTCTATCTATGCGTACATCAAGTACGGTAGGCCCCGGATGCTTGCATAACTCCTTAATATCCAGACTGGCCATATCCTGCGGAGATTGGATAATGTGAGCATTAGCGCCTATGGCACGCGCCATCATTGCAAAGTCAACTTCAGGTAACCCAAAGCCTACTTTTTCTGCCTTGCCAAGACGTTGGCCATGCTTGACGGTACCCAATGCGGCGTCATTTAAAATAACGTAGATAACGGGGAGTTTTTCCATAATGGCCGTGGTAATTTCCTGACCACTCATCAAAAAGCTGCCATCGCCCGTAATGCATACCACAGGTATATCTGGACAACCCAGCGCTGTGCCCACCGCGCCACCTATTGCCCAACCCATGGATGCCAGCCCCATGTTAATGCGAAACATACCCCCTACGGGTACACGCCGCCCTGAAATACGGCGATCAAACGGATGCAAATAATGTATCGCCCACAGCAAGGTGTTACCGGTGTCGGCAAGAAAGCGTGTGTAGGGTGGAAACAAACGCGCCAGATCGTACATAAGTCGCTGTGGTTTGATGGGTGTTGCATTGCTGCAATATTTATCTTCATCGGCAAGAACAAAATGACGGATTGGCAACTGCCGCCCTGTTTCCATCTGGCGTCTCGCCGGACCTCTGTCAAGCACCACATGCGGAATGAATGGAGTATGTGTGTGGACAGGTTTATTTTCGCTCTCACGCCTTTCGGCGATACGTCTGTCAGTTTCAACTATTGGATTTACGAATGCGTTTGTCTGTACGCCATCATTTCTACGATATTCTTCCAAAAGCCGGTTAAAAATAGTCGCAATATTGCCGCTGACATGCAACCTGGCCATGGGTGAGCGTGAGAAATTGGCTTCAATGGAATCGACGTGTATCAGCCTTTCATTCAGCAGCGTACCCACATCCCACCCATTGGTACCAAACTCATCCAGGTTGGTGCCAATGGCCACGACCAGATCAACACGCGTATCCCGCAATACTTCATCGGCCGTACCATGTCCGGCAAAACCAAACACACCCCGGTAATTAGGGTGATAGGAATTCACTAATCCTTTACCATGCGGGGTAGTGATGACAGCGGCCCCTTTTAATAAGGAGATATCTAGAATATCACCAATGGCTTCACCGCACCCTTCGCCCACCAATAAAACCAGGCTGCTGGCTTTGTTAATATGAATACATAATTCGTTGACCCGGGATTGATCAATCAACGCAGCCGGCGTTAATAATCGCCTTAAATTGCTGGCGGGCTGGGCATCCACGACAGGAGCACGCAAAATATCCAGAGGAATACTCAAGTGTACCGGGCCACGTGGCGATTGGAACGCGGCTGTTATTGCCCGGATAATCTTTTGCTCAAGCTGCGCGGCATGAGACACCAGCGATGAATAACGGGTAATATACCGAAACATACCTACGGTATTGAGTCCCGCACATGAAGAGTCCTGTATGGCACCTTTGCCAAAGGTGTTGATCGGTGTTTGAGCCGTGATCACCAGCATGGGGATGTTGTCTTGATACGCGGAGGCAACGCCGGTCATCAAATTAGTGGCACCAGGACCGGTGGTCGCGCAACAAACGCCAAGCTTGCCCGTCTCACGCGTGTAACCTTCTGCCATAAAGGCGGCACCGGCTTCATGCCGGGCAACAATAGCACGTGGTCCACCTTGCCGGGCACTGCGTGCCAGCGCATTATATAATGGCTCTATCGCCCCACCGGGTACACCAAAAATATAATCAACGCCGATCTGCGCCAAATAATTGACCAACAAATCTCCAGCTTCAGACATAGTATTCGGATTAATTATGGTATTGTTCTGCCCTGTTTTCTGCTCTGGCATGAGTACTGGCATAATATGGCGCCTCACGGTACATAAATATTGATAATCCGTTGCTGTCCATAATTATTTGACTCTACCGCCTCAAGCGACGATACTTTGACGCTTGAGGCGTGCGGAGTCGCTCCTGATCAAAATAATGCAAGGAATGTGCCGTGAAGGGCAAAATTAAGAAATTTTGTATGCTGCAGAACGTCTGGGAATGATTTCAGACATGCCAGTAATAAACAGCCTCAACAATGTTTCCCTTGCCAAAGCACGCGAATTCCTGGCACAGTGAACGCACCAACGGGAGACCACGACCACTGGCGCTGGTATTTACCTCCAGTGATGGCAAGGTTTTCTGGTAGTCAAAACCCTCACCACTGTCTTCGACTCGCACTGTCAACTTGCCGCCCGACGCCATGGGGATATGCTCGAAAACGATTCTGATCTGTCCCGCTTGCAGATTCGCCAGATTTATCTGCCGTTTTTCGTAATACTCCATAAAACCATGGGCAGTGGATTTCATTGTCGAATCAAGCTTGAGCAATCCATGATCCAGCGCATTGAAAAATAATTCGGCGATCACTGTGTAAAGATGATCTCTCACTTTACGTAACCCCTGAATTTCAACCAATAAATGTGTCAACAAGGGTAACGGATCAACATTCCGCAAGGTGTCAGCATCCAGATCCAGAGTTATGCGCCATGTGACAGGGGGTATGACTCGATCATTGACTTCCTTAACAACAGCCTCGTAACTATATGGATCTTCGTCACATATAATTTCAATCAGAGTGATATCATCAGAGTGATCCTGTTCACCAATAAATTCTTCAAGGTCATTACGTATCACATCAAATTTACTGTTATTCTCCTGGTCTCCCTGCAAGAGCATTTCCAGTCTTTTTTGTCCGTACATCTTGCCATTAAGATCCCAGGCTTCGATCACTCCATCTGTGTAGAGATATATTCCATCACCCTGATCTATATCGACACACTGCATTTCCTTATCCAGGCTTTCGTTCCCAACAACACCCAGAGGCAAATGAATCGACTCAAGGCGATGACGTATACCATCATTTTTTCTGTACACAAAAATGTCTGGCAAGCCACCATTCCATACCACAAGCTTATGTTCAACAGTATCAATCTCAATAATGGCTGCCGCACAAAATATACCCGTGGGCAGGACTGACCTCAGTTTAATATTAATTTCAGAAACAACTTCATCAATACCAAATCCTTTTGCCGTCATTCTATAAAATATATCGGCAACAGGAATAGCACCAATGGCGGCAGACAGCCCATGCCCTGTAAAATCACCCAGCATAACATGCATACCACCTGATGGCTTACGCGCAGCCAGCAACAAATCACCATTGAAAATAGCCATGGGAGACAGCATGTATTTTATATTGGATGCATTTAGACATCCCGCATGAGCAATATTAGAGAATATGGTTTTTGCAACATTCTGTTCTTTCAATAAGCGTTCCTGGTGATATTCGATCTCATTTCTCTGGGCTATTACCGTTGAATGAAAGTGGCTCAAACGAGCCATGGCGTCTATTTTCGCTTTCAATATAATATGGTTGTATGGTTTGCTCAGGAAGTCGTCCCCACCGCATTCTATACAACGCGCAAGCCCTTGCTCGTCGTCTACGGCAGTAAGAAAAATGACAGGAACAACACGACCAGCAGCAAGTTTCTTTATTTCTATCGTAGCTTCATAACCATCCATGACAGGCATCATGATATCCATCAAGACGATGTCTTGCGGATCTTTATCAAATATTTCAACTGCTTCCGCGCCATTACGGGCAACCACTGTTTGATATCCAGCAGAAGATAATATTGCATTTATGAGCAGGCAATTACTTACATCATCATCAACGATAAGTACTTTTAATGGCATGGTTTCACAACGTCCTGAAGGTGGATCAAAACTAAAATGTATGAATGATCGGGAATTAATATTTAATGATTTTTTTACGTTATTATTGAATATTTTTTGAATTCCACATTATAATACAGATGTTTCATCCAATCTGCACTTGATATGTATTCATGAAATCAACACAAAGTGAAACCTGGAATTATTTTATGGGATAAATAAAATAACAGCCATCACTTTTTCGCTTTTCTACCCAGCTGATACCCCGGAAATCCACTGATCAGCGCTATCCTTTAAAAAAGCCACTATACCCCATTTATGGCATGGCCTTTAAAGATATCCTCCAACACTAGGTTTACTGCATTTTGAATAGTTTTCCGAAGTTCGAAATGGTTAGTATCTTTCTCACATCTTCGTTACTTGAAATAATGGTAACATCCGATTTATCACCACCTGCGGAGTCACGCAACAAAAGCAGCATCCCCAAAGCAGAGCTGTCTATATATTGAGTCTCATTCAAGTTAACAATATATTTTGAAGCCACACCTTTAGCCTTTTCGTAGGCCTTACGAAACTCCTGATGGATATTAAAATCGAACCTCCCGCTGATATATATAGTAACCACACTTCCGTCCTGCGATGAATCAACTTTCAGAGCCATGTTGCACCTCGTTTGTTCCAGACCATCTAAAATAACACGCAAAAACATCATCTTTAATAATTTCAATGATTTACTCAGTAACTATTCATTAACCAATTTAATGACCGCATCATATCCATGATTGACCATATTATTTTTAAAAAATTACATACTCCTGTATCACGTTAAAAAATTGTCAGGGGAACGAAATGAACCTGCGTCTTTCGTTATCTTACCCATGAGTCCATCGATCCTATCCAGTCCACTTATTGCAGATTCATGAATATTACCCGCAACACTCACAGACTGTAATGTCCTGGACATTACCCCTATATCACCGCTAATTTTTTCTGAAATAATATCAATTTCAATCAACTTTCCAGACATCATGGAATTTAATAATCCAACCTCATTTAACATATTATCAACATGTCCTTTTTCCGTGATCGCAATACTCAGGTCTTTTGTAGCCACCTCTCCCACTATTTTACGCGCTTCATTAATCGTAATTTTTGTTTTCTGTGCCTGAGATCTAATTTGTTCACTCAGGCTAGAAGAATGTTGGGATAGCTTTCTAACCTCGGATGCCACAACGGCAAAACCACGTCCTTTATCTCCAGCTCGCGCTGCTTCAATAGCTGCATTCAGAGCCAAAAGATTCGTCTGATCTGAAATTCCCCTAACATCCGCAAGCAATGTAAATATCACTTCCATTTGCTCGATCATGTCATCAATCTTGTAAACCGTTTCTACACTCTTTTTACCAAAATCAATTAATAACTCCATCAAATATTGCAATGTGGACTCTGTTTCAGAAATAAATTTTTTTAAATTAATAGAATTTTTTATGGGGTCATTTGAAAAACTGTCTATCAGGATCCTGACTATTTTTTCCTGAGCTAAGATCTGATCATGTAATCTGTTAAAGCTACTCACCAGATGGGTAGACGAATCGTTAACCAATGATTTAGACGTATCAAGATCATTGCGAATACTGGCCACCTCTTCGTGGATGTTTTCTGGAATATCGCTTAACAACTTACGAAAATTCCTGGCTGCGTTATCTGAATCCTTATTGACGTCAACATGCCTACTCGCTTGATCAGTGCGCTTAACCAACCGTAGTGACAGGATCATCCAGATCATTACAACCAGACAAACCATTATTACTGCCCATCCGTCCTGAACAGTTATTTGAGCCACAACTGCAACCATGCTTACCAACAAGGCTGGCCAATACACTTTCAAAAATGCATAAAACATTAAGACTATCTCTGGTTATCCATCGCATGTAATTTTTTATATGCCTTTTGTGGCATCCACCCAAATCAACAAATAACCCATATTTTCAACGGATGGACACGCCCGAACAGAGGCGCCAGATATTACTTTTACGATATTCATCACCTTCCCTCCTGGCTGCAAACGGCATTTATCGACCAGATCAATAAAAAACCAATAAATATCCAAGCGTTGCAATTAGCTATCGGCGGTGGATGAATAGAACTTGAATGTATGACCCACCAAATCCGCTCTTAAAAATACCACAGGATTTTGAGAAAATAGCATTAAATATCATGCCATTACAAACTATTGACGAACAAAAATCACGGTTCGATATTTAATACCGTTATGCATGCACCCTGAATTTATTTATGAAACAAGAGAAAAATACCCATATAGAGGGTCTCAGAACCGTATATATGTGGATAATATACATATTTTAGAGGGGATGTAATGGCAGCCATGTTGTTCCAGTATTTTTACTGGATCATTCAAGAAGGCCATGATCAGAGGCTTATTACGGGTCAGGGGAGCGTCGCCATTTCTCAAATATGCAAGGATTTGAGAAATGGGATATCTTTGGTATGTATCAGAAATAAAATTTCTCGCCGAAAGTTACCGGGGAAAAACTTCCAGGAAATTGTGCGGCCCTTGGCTAAATAACTTGTGTCTTCCTAATCCACCACTACGATATTCACCAGCTTGCCCGGGACCACAACGATTTTCCTGATCTGTTTACCCGTCACAAAACGCTGAACGTTTTCATCGGCCAGTGCAGCGATTTCGGCCTGGGCATGGTCAGCAGAAACAGGTACCATAACGCGGCCACGTAATTTTCCATTGACCTGCACGATCAGCTCAACACTCTCCTTGATCAGGGCGGCAGCATCCACTCGCGGCCAGCCAGCGTTAATTACGGCCTCAGAGTGACCCAGCTCCTGCCACAATACATGAGTGATATGTGGCACGATAGGTGACAGCATTAACACGACGGCTTCAAGCGCCTCCTGCATGACGGCGCGGCCTTGTACGGTATTATCTTCAAAGCGATACAAGCCATTAACCAGTTCCATACATGCAGCAATCGCGGTGTTGAACGTATTACGACGCCCGACATCATCACTGATTTTGGCAATGGCTTCATGCACCTGACAACGCAGAGCACGCTGGCTATCACTCAACGTCTGGATCAGTTCCGGGTGGTGCGGAATAGCCGCTATATTGCCACCCCTCATATGATCGGCGACCCGTTTCCACAAACGCTTGAGAAAACGTGATGCGCCTTCTACACCGGTATCAGACCATTCCAGTGATTGCTCGGGGGGTGCAGCGAACATGACAAACAGGCGCACAGTATCAGCACCGTATTGCTCCACCAATGCTTGCGGGTCGACGGTATTGCCTTTGGATTTTGACATCTTCGAGCCGTCTTTAAGCACCATGCCTTGTGTAAGCAAATGAGTGAACGGTTCGCTGCTTTTCACCAGCCCCACATCACGCATCAGCTTGTGAAAGAAACGCGCATAAAGCAAGTGCAAAATAGCGTGCTCGATGCCACCGATGTATTGATCTACCGGTAACCAGTAATTGGCACGCTCATCAAGCATGGCGTGGGTATTGTCATTACATGAAAAACGTGCGTAATACCATGATGACTCCATAAAAGTATCAAAGGTGTCGGTTTCACGTTCCGCCGCACCGCCACAGCAAGGGCAAAGGGTGTTGTAAAATTCCGGCATACGCTTGATGGGCGAACCCACGCTTTCAAAGCTGACATTTTCAGGCAATACTACGGGCAAGTCCTTATCAGGTACTGGCACCGCACCACAGGTAACACAGTTGATAATGGGGATGGGCGCACCCCAGTAACGCTGGCGCGACACGCCCCAGTCACGCAACCGATAGTTAACGCGCACACGCCCCTTGCATTGCCGTACCAGTGTATCAGCAATGGCGGTAAAGGCTTGTTGTGAGGTCATGCCATCAAATGCACCCGAACACATCAACACGCCCTTTTCAACGAAGGCCGCTTTTCCAATATCAACCGCCGCATCATCCGCAGGACTAATAACCTGTTTAATATCCAGGCCGTATTTTCTGGCAAATTCGTGATCACGCTCGTCATGCGCGGGCACGGCCATGACTGCACCCGTGCCGTAGCTCATTAACACAAAGTTGGCGACCCACACCGGCACTGTCTCGCCCGTGATGGGATGGCGTGCCGTCAAACCTGTAGGCATGCCGCGTTTTTCCATGGTTTCCAGTACCGCTTCGGCCGCCTGAATATGTCGGCACTCTTCCATGAATGCCGCAAGCGCCGGGTTTGTTTGTGCCGCTCGTAGTGCCAATGGATGCTCGGTGGCAACCGCTACGTAGGTCACGCCCATAAGTGTGTCGGGACGGGTGGTGAATACGGTTAATTTTTCATTGTTATCTGACACCGTAAATTCCAGCTCCACACCTTCAGAGCGGCCAATCCAGTTGCGTTGCATGGTACGCACCTGTTCAGGCCAGCTTGTCAGGGTATCCAGCTCAGCCAGTAATTCATCAGCATAGGCCGTGATTTTCATGAACCATTGTGGAATTTCCTTCATTTCAACCAGGGTGTCACAGCGCCAGCAACGACCCTCAATCACCTGCTCATTGGCAAGCACGGTGAGATCATTGGGGCACCAGTTCACCGGCGCGGTTTTTTTGTAAACCAGGCCTTTTTCAAACAGGCGCGTGAACAGCCATTGCTCCCAGCGATAATAATCCGGTTTGCAGGTGGCAATTTCGCGGCTCCAGTCATAGGCAAAACCCAGCTTTTTGAGCTGATTACGCATGTAGTCGATGTTTTCGTAAGTCCATTTGGCAGGGGGTACGTTGTTTTGCATGGCCGCATTTTCGGCAGGCAAACCAAAAGCATCCCACCCCATCGGCTGCAACACATTCTTGCCACGCATGCGCTGATAGCGTGCCATCACATCACCAATGGTGTAGTTACGTACATGCCCCATGTGTAATCGCCCACTGGGATAAGGGAACATCGCCAGACAGTAATATTTTTCACGCGCCGGGTCTTCCATGGCCTTGAATGCCTGACGTTCTACCCAGTAGCGCTGGGTTTCAATTTCAATGTCTGCGTGCTGATAGTGTTCTTGCATTATTTTCTGCCATTAATGTTTACAGATAAAATTCATATTGTGGGAAACGAATCGTTAAAACAACACGTGATCGATTAGTCTTCTTTATCGTACGGCGCCAGCTTCAGGCTTCTCAATGCTTGCTTCATGTTATCCAGACTAATTGCCTCAACAAAACCATCAATGCCCGCCTCCCTGGCCGCCGGATCTTTGGCGGTTACGCTCAATGCTGCCGCCTTTAGTTTATCTGCCAAAGCTGCATCGGTATGGGCAACGGCCATTAAAAACCATTCGGGATATAATTCGGTACTGTGCAAATGAGGCAGTTCATCCTGTTTTTGATCAAGCACTACAATTTTATTCACATCAATCAAGCCTGCCTTTGCCATGCTTTCCAGTACGCCACTTCTTACCAGACCGGCATCCACCATACCCAGTTCCACTTCAAGAGGAATTTCATCCTGTCGACGGGCTTCTTTGAATACGGAAAAATCCTTGCGTGGATCAATGCCCTTGCGCAGCAAATGATATGCCTGAAATACATAGCCCCCGGCGGAAGTGCCAATTTGATAACCCATGACTTTTTTGCCTTTCAGGTCAGCAACCCGGGTAATGCCACTCCGCTGACTGGCAATAATAACGCCGGCGAAATACGGCGTGCCCTGAGCCTTCATGGTCGCCAACGGTCGGGCCTTGTATTTTTCAACCGCAATTACGGCAGATACTGGATTAACCAACGCAAAATCGACATCCTCATTACCCATCGCGTCAGTTATTTTCGCAGGGGCATACGGCATAACCAGAATATCCTTGCCTATTTTTGCTCCAAGCTGTTTTGCCAACGCCTCCCATTTAGCCGTTTCAACCGCACCGCGTGGTGCATTGATGGCAAGTTTTACCGTTTCGGCCTGGGCGGCTACACTCCAACACCCTGCGCCGCTCAGTAGCAGAATGATCATCTGTCCTAAAAATCGGCTTCTCATAGGTTTTTATCCGAAACATTCGCCATGCTTACATTAACTGCTGATTTTAACTCAAGAAGGGACTCGACGGAGCACTGATCATGGCCCTTCCTCCAAAAAATCGCCCGTTTCACCTGATCGTTCGCATATGGTATCCTATAAATTGCCTGTATAGATACTCACCACACGCCCGTAAGGACATGCTTAGCCAAAAGAGCAAGCCGATGGAACTCAAACCCCTCATCACGGGAGGAGAAGCGCAACACGCCATTCCCGATTATGTCGCCCCATGCACGTTGAGGTAGGAGCAAATATGAAAATCATCGGCTGGATACGACCGGGCTTCGCGATGAAGAAAGCCGGGGCAACATTCAAGTCGTACCTGGCAAAACGTAAATGTTGGGTGCATTCTGAACTTGTGTTTTAATTTATATAGTAACTATTAAGGATATCGCCATGGCATCGCCTAACGAAAAACATCTGCATGCCTATAATCGCATGATGGAACAGGTTCGCACCCTTGCGGACCACCTTGGATATCAAAACCTCAAGCACGCCATTCAGCTTGCCAAGGACAAAGCGGTGGATCTGGGTGAGCTGACCCGTGAAGAGGCGGAGCAGATTGGCGATTATCTGGTACGCGATCTGGAAGACGCGGGCCAACATTTGGCGGAGAGCGGCGGTGAGTTGAAAGACTGGCTGCGCTTTGATTTACAATTGATTGAAGAACGACTGCTGGAGATGTTTGCCCTGGCAGCGGATAAAACCAAACTGGAGTTCATGCAACTCGCCGAACGCGCACGCCGCGCCAGTGAATATCACACCGGCAATATTACCAGTATTGGCACGTTGCAATGCGTGAGTTGCGGTGAGCTGCTGCACTTTCATGCGACCAGCCACATTCCCCCTTGCCCGAAATGTCATGGCAACATTTTTCAACGGCCTGCCGTATAAAAATAATTACGGGCGGGTATCTGTTGCATGGGGCGGATCCTGTTGATCAGGTTCGCCACGTGCAACGTACGTTGCTGCCGCCAGATCACCCGTCACGTTCAGCGTGGTGCGGCACATATCAAGAAAACGGTCTATACCCAGTATTAATGCCAGACCCTCGACAGGGATGCCAAAGGTCACCAGCACCATGGCAATCACGGGCAACGATCCGGCAGGCACGCCGGCAGTGCCGATCCCCCCCAGCACACATATCAGCATGATCAGGAATTGTTGGCCCAGATCGAGCGGCACACCAAATAACTGCGCCAGAAATAATACGGTAACACCCTCAAACAATGCCGTGCCGTTCTGGTTCATGGCAGACCCCGCCGTCAGTACAAAACGACTGACATGGCGTGGCAGCCGTAAATTTTCTTCGGCCACCTGAAGCGCTGTCGGCAAGGTCGCACTGGATGATGCCGTCGCAAAGGCCGTGACCATGGCGACACGCACATCGCGAAAAAAAGCCCACGGTGAGCGTCCACCGAGAAAACGTACCGACAGCGGATACACCACGAACATTTGCAGCGCCAGTCCCAGCAATACCACCCCCACATACGCCAGCAGATAGGGCAGTAACTCCGTACCCAAACGCACCGTCATGGTAAAAATTAATGCCGCCACTCCGTAAGGCGCAAATTTCAGCACGCCATGAATCAGTGTCATGCTCACGTCGTACAAACCTTCAATCGCTTCGCGTAACCGTAGCGCACTGGCAGTTTGCGTAAACGACAGGCCCACACCAAAAATTAACGAAAACAGAATGACGCCAATCATCTCACCATTCGCGGCCGCACTGACCGGATTATCCGGAAACATGGTGACCAGCAATGAAGCGCCCGTAGTATCCGGTGGCTTAGGAATGGTCATTGTCAGGCTATTCGCCGCTGCAATACTGCGCAACTCTTCCGGCAAACCCGCACCAGGACGAATCAGGTTCGTGAGCACCATACCAATCAACACGGCAATCAACGACACGACCACCGTGTAACCCAGCATACGTGCGCCCATACGTCCAAGATGTCGCACGTCCAGCCCGCAGATACCGACCACCAGTGCCGAGAACAACATGGGAATCACCAGCATGAACAGCAGACGTAAAAAAATCTGCCCAATGGGTAACGTGATGTTTTCTATCACCCACAACAACCAGGCTGCATCATGCGCCAGCGCCTTGGCACCGAGGCCCAATCCTCCACCGATCAGCAGACCAATGAGGATTTTCGTACTCAGGCCGGTTTTAGGCATGGTGATGTACCCCTCTGTACACCTTAATCACCGTAACGCGGCTCTGCACTGATTTTATGTATGCTCAAATCGGCTCCCTGATATTCCTCTTCCTCGCTCAAACGTAAGCCTACCATGCTTTTCAGTAGTCCATATACCACCAGACCGCCCACTGTTGCGATAGTAACGCCCAGTAACGTACCCAACACTTGTACGGCCAGACTCACGCCCCCGATCCCCCCCAGTGCCTGACTTCCGAAAATACCGGCAGCAATACCACCCCACGCACCACACAATCCATGCAACGGCCACACGCCCAGTACATCATCAATTTTCCATTTGTTTTGTGCGAGCATGAATGTCCAGACAAACAATGCACCTGCGATGGCCCCTGTGGTCAGCGCACCCAGCGGATGCATCACATCTGAACCCGCGCACACGGCCACCAGTCCTGCCAGCGCTCCATTATGCACAAATCCAGGGTCATTCCGTCCCACTACCAATGCCGAGAGTACCCCACCCACCATCGCCATCAATGAATTCACGGCCACCAGACCACTTGCCGCTTCCACAGCCTGTGCGGACATGACATTAAATCCAAACCAGCCCACGACCAGAATCCATGCACCCAACGCCAGAAATGGAATGCTGGATGGAGGATGTGCCGCCATGGCACCATCACGTCCATAACGTCCGTGCCGTGCGCCCAGCAGCAGCACCGCCGCCAACGCAATCCATCCGCCCACCGCATGCACGACTACGGAACCGGCAAAGTCGTGGAATTTGGCGCCAAACTGGGCTAAAAACCAATCCTGAATACCAAACCGACCATTCCAGGCGATACCTTCAAACAAGGGATAAACCAATGCTACCAACAAAAACGTAGCCGCCAATTGTGGATAAAATCTGGCGCGTTCAGCAATCCCGCCGGAAACTATTGCGGGAATCGCCGCCGCAAATGTCAGTAGAAAGAAAAATTTTACCAACTCATAACCATTTTTGTCGGTCAAGGTTGAGGCGCCCTGCATAAAGTCGATGCCATACGCAATACCATAACCAATGAAAAAATAAGCAATCGTCGACATTGCAAAGTCGGCAATGATTTTTACCAGCGCGTTCACCTGATTCTTTTTACGCACCGTACCCACTTCAAGAAACGCAAACCCTGTGTGCATGGCCAGCACCATGATTGCGCCCAGAAGAATAAACAATACGTCACTACCCGCCTTTAGGGTGTCCATATCCAACCTCGATGAAAAATATTCATGATACCCGTTTTTGCACCAAAATGTGGCGCCTCATCACCCTATTGCGGGATCCCGGCGGCAATCGACGACTCTTCTTGACAAATATCCATATTTATAGTAAGTATATTATAAAGCTCACTTGCGCAAGCGACAGGAGGGGTTCACGTGAACAACACCGTCACGATTTCCTACGCACACGACCCTGTTGACTGGCAGCGGCTTGCTGATATCTTTGCCAACGCGCCCTTCGCCACCCGCACACCTGAGGATATTCAAGAAGCCTTTGCCAACAGTTATATCTGCTGCTTTGCCTTCTCCGCACTCCATGATCGCCATGACAGCACCCTGCTGGGTGCCGCGCGCGCCATTTCAGATGGCGTCTACTATGCTGTCATTCTGGATGTGGTCGTCGACGCCGGGCATCAGGGGCAAGGCATTGGGCGCACACTCATGGAAGCACTGCTGGGCAAATTGCCGCTGGAAAAAATCTACCTCACCGCCCCGCCAGACGCACAAAATTTCTATAGAAAGCTGGGATTTTACAAACATAACAATGCCATGGGTCGTTATGCCCACCCTGAAAAAGCCTTTGAGCATGGCGTATTATCAAAACAGGAACCCTGGAGTCTGGCAGGCATATCACGTTATTTCACCGGATCAAAGCCCAGTAATCACCAATTCTTTGAATAGTGTGCGGCTTGCGACGTCAGGCGCAGAAATCATCACGCCTGGTTCCGCCCTCGCCACCCCACAGTAACCCTCTAAATACCAAAGATTTTTCATGGATTCCGTGCCTGAAGAGTGGATTTAAGGTAATCTATACTGATTTGGGCACGAGAAAACATCATGGCAACGCATAAAACCAACCTGAACAGCTTTGGCACACAATCCACACTCACGGCAGACGATAAAACCTACCATTATCATTCCCTGGCAACGTTGGGAAATGCCGGCATCGGTGATATTTCCCGCCTGCCTTTCTCGCTCAAGATTCTATTGGAAAACCTGCTGCGCCATGAAGACGGCATCGCCGTTAAAAAAGCCGATATTGAAGCGCTGGCACAGTGGAACCCGACCGCAGAGCCCGAACGGGAAATCTTCTTCATGCCGGCACGGGTACTGTTGCAGGATTTTACCGGCGTACCGGCTGTAGCGGATTTGGCAGCCATGCGCGCGGCACTGCAAAAACTCGGTGGCGACCCCAGGAAAATCAACCCCTTTACCCCGGCTGATCTGGTCATCGACCATTCGGTACAGGTTGATCAATACGGTAGCGCGGCGGCATTTCAGGCCAACGCCACTCACGAATTCAAGCGTAACCGTGAGCGTTACCAATTTTTGCGCTGGGGCCAGAACGCGTTTAATAATTTTCGCGTTGTGCCGCCCGATAACGGTATCGTGCACCAGGTCAATCTGGAATACCTGGCATCGGTTGCCATGACCTCCACCCAGAAAAATAACACCTGGGTCTACCCCGACACCGTCATTGGTACGGACTCGCACACCACCATGATTAATGGCCTGGGGGTATTGGGCTGGGGCGTTGGCGGCATTGAAGCGGAAGCGGCATTGCTCGGCCAGCCCAGTTCCATGCTGATTCCACACGTCATCGGTTTCAAGCTGGTCGGTAAACTACCTGCAGGCACCACGGCGACTGACCTGGTATTAACTATCACCCAGGTACTGCGCAAAAAAGGGGTGGTGGGCAAATTCGTGGAATTTTACGGCCCTGGACTCACCTCCTTAACACTGGCCGACCGCGCCACTATCGCCAACATGGCACCGGAGTATGGCGCCACTCTCGGCCTGTTTCCGGTCGACAGCCAAACCATTGATTATCTGCGCCTGACGGGACGCGAACAATCTATACCACTGGTTGAAGCGTATTACAAAGCACAAGGTCTGTGGTATTCGCCCGAACAAATGGAGCCTGCTTACACTAACACTGTGGTGTTTGATCTGGGCTCGGTAGTCGCATGTCTGGCTGGCCCTGCACGGCCACAAGACCGCACGCCTCTGGGTGAGGTGCGCGCATCGTTCCGTAAATTGCTGGCCAGCCAATACAAGGACGAAGTGTCCAGCCTGGATAAAAATGACTTTAATGACTGGCTGAACGAAGGCGGCAACCCCATGCTGGTCGCCCCTGAATTCGCACCGGCACATCCCGATGAATTAATGAATGTATTCGGCACCTGTGTGCCCGTACGTCAACCCGATGGACTGGCCTACAAACTGTGTCACGGTTCCGTCGTGATTGCAGCAATTACCAGTTGCACCAATACCTCCAACCCTTCGGTCATGATCGCCGCTGCATTGTTGGCAAAAAATGCCATACAACGGGGTTTGCAGGTAAAACCATGGGTAAAAACCAGTCTGGCACCCGGTTCACGCGTGGTCACAGACTATCTGGTCAAATCCGGTTTGATGCCGTATCTCGAAGCGTTACGCTTTCATCTGGTAGGCTATGGCTGCACCACCTGCATTGGCAACAGCGGCCCGTTACCTGAATATATCTCAGAGGCCGTCACCGACGGCGATCTTGCCGTGGCCGCCGTATTATCAGGCAACCGTAATTTCGAAGGTCGCGTTAATGCGCTGGTACGCGCTAATTATCTGGCCTCACCACCACTGGTGGTGGCCTATGCGCTGGCAGGAAATATCAACATTGATCTTTCTGTCGATCCGCTGGGCATCAATGCCAATGGCGAGATGATTTACCTGAAAGACATCTGGCCCACCAACGAAGAAATTACCGAATTGATACGCGGGCATGTAGTATCCACGCAGTACAAACGCACCTATGCTGATATCTTTCGCGGCAACAATGAATGGAATAGTCTGAAAGTTCCTGAAGACCAATTGTTTCAGTGGAATAACGATTCAACCTACATCAAGGAACCGCCCTTTTTTGATGGCATTACCGCCACACCCACCGCGTTAACCGATATTCGCCAGGCACGTGTGCTGGCATTGCTGGGAGACTCCGTAACAACCGATCACATCTCCCCCGCCGGTTCCATTGCCAAAATCAGTCCGGCTGGAAAATATTTGATTGAACTGGGCGTACCCCCTGCCGAATTCAATTCTTATGGCGCACGTCGCGGCAATCATGAAGTCATGATGCGCGGCACGTTTGCCAACATTCGTCTGAAAAACAAACTGGTTCCCGGTGTGGAAGGCGGTGTCACCATGCACTTGCCAAACACTGCCCAGATGTCAATTTATGACGCGGCCATGCGTTATGAAAAAGAAGGCACCGCACTGATTGCCATTGCCGGAAAGGAATACGGCACCGGTTCATCACGCGACTGGGCCGCCAAGGGCCCCAAACTGCTGGGTATACGCGCTGTTATCGCGGAAAGTTTTGAGCGTATCCACCGTTCCAATCTGGTAGGCATGGGCGTGTTGCCCTTGCAATTCCTGCCCGGTGAAAGCGCACAAACACTGGAGCTCACCGGACACGAAATCTTCGATATTATCGGCCTCACCACACTGACACCCGCACAAAAAATGCAGGTATCGGCAAAATGCACGGATGGCACGGTAAAACACTTTACTGTTTTATCGCGCATCGACACCGCCAATGAAGTGGAATACTTCCAGCACGGCGGCATTTTACCTTATGTACTGCGGCAATCACTGCGATGATAATGGTATAATCCTGAATTCGGCAGCGCGAACCTGCTGCCGTTTTCAGGACACCTTCTCATGCCTTTAATTACACTCGATAACGCCCATCTTATCTATGGCCGCTGGCCGCTGCTTGACGGTGCCGAATTTTCCCTGGATGCCGGAGAAAAAATGGCGCTCATCGGGCGTAATGGCACCGGAAAATCCACGCTACTGCATGTTCTGGCCGGATTATCTGCCCTTGATGGTGGCACACGCTGGCATAATACCGCTGCGCGTATCGCCTATGTTTCACAAGAGCCACCCCTCGACCCGACGCTCACCGTGTTTGAAGCTGTGGCAGAAGGCTTGGGAAGCGTGCGTCAAACACTGCTCGACTATCACCATATCAGCCATGCACTGGCTCATCATGATGCGGACACAGACCGCCTGCTGGAACAGTTGCAAGCTGTGCAAACCACCCTTGAAGCGCAAGGTGGCTGGTCCGCACAAAACCGTGTTGAACAAGTACTGACGCGCCTCAATCTACCGGAAGATTCACTTATTAGTACACTTTCAGGTGGCTGGCGCAAACGTGTTGCCCTGGCACGGGCACTGGTCATGCAACCGGAAATTCTGCTGCTGGACGAACCCACCAACCATCTGGATTTCAGCGCGATTGAATGGCTGGAAGAATTTTTGCGTGACTTTGGTGGCAGCCTGATCGTGATCAGCCATGACCGACGTTTTCTCGATCGCATCGCGACACGCATTCTTGAACTGGATCGTGGCAAACTCACCAGCTTTCCCGGTAATTTCCGCGCGTATCAGCAGCGCAAGGCAGATCTGTTATCGGCTGAAGCCACTCTCAACGCCGAGTTTGATAAATTTCTCGCGCAGGAAGAGGTGTGGATACGCCAGGGTGTAAAAGCACGCCGTACCCGTAATGAAGGCCGCGTATTACGCCTGGAAAACTTACGCCGTGAACGTGCTGCACGCCGCGACCGCATTGGCAACGTATCCCTGCAAATCGATACCGGCGAACGCTCGGGCAAGCTGGTTGCTGAACTGGAAGATGTCAGCAAATCCTTTGGCGGCAAAACCATTATTCGCAACTTCTCCACCCGCATCATGAGCGGTGACCGTGTCGGCCTGCTGGGCCCGAATGGTGCCGGTAAAACCACTCTGCTTAAAATCATTCTGGGTGAACTCGCGCCCGACAGTGGCAGCGTACAATTGGGTACCAAATTACAAGTAGCCTATTTTGATCAATTGCGTGAACAACTCGATCCCGAATCTACACTACGCGACGTAGTCTGCCCTGGCGCGGATTTTGTAGATATTGGCGGCTCACGAAAACACGTCATCGGCTATCTTGGAGATTTCCTGTTTCCCCCTGAAAGTGCTTTTGCCTTGGTAAAAAGCCTGTCCGGCGGCGAACGCAACCGCTTGCTGCTCGCGCATCTGTTCACCAAACCAGCCAACGTGCTGGTGCTTGACGAGCCCACCAATGACCTTGATCTTGAAACACTGGAGATGCTGGAAGCGTTATTGACAGAATACACCGGCACCTTATTTCTGGTGAGCCACGACCGCGAATTTCTCGACAACGTCGTCACCCAGGTAATTGCCTTTGAAGGTGATGGTGTGTTGCGTGAATATCCCGGCGGCTACGATGACTGGCTGCGCTCCCGACCCAAGGCGGGCGGAAACGCGGGAAATTCCAGCCCCACCACGCCAAAACCAGCGGCACCGTTAGCACCCACGCCAGAACCCACGACCGCCGAAAACGCAGGAGCAGCTTTTCGGTCAAAACGCGCGCGTCTGTCTTTCAAAGAAATCAAAGAACTGGCAGAACTGCCTCTACGCATCGAAACACTGGAAAAGCGTCAGGCTGAAATTGCGGCATTACTTGCCGACCCAAAACTTTACCGCAACAACCCGACCCAGGTACAGGCATTGCAAGCAGAAGCTACTGGCATTACCAGCACCCTCGCAACTACGTATGCGCGTTGGGATGCGCTGGAAGCAAAAAACTCCATGTAACCGCACGCCAGGTTTTTGATCGGCCAAATGAAAGGTAGATGCCAGTGATCTTCTGGTAAAAGCGCCGCTCGCTGGTGCGGATGTCTTGCAGGCGGCGAGTCAGTTTCCCGGCCTTTGCCAGGGTTCTTCAGTCGCTCCTCATCCAGCACGAAGCCCTTGACGAGAGACTCCTTCAGATTGTCATTGGCCCACTGGCGGAAACGCACACCCACCGGGCTGCGCACCCGAAAGCCCAGCGCCAGCACCATGCCCAGATTGTAGTGTTCCACCTCGCGAGCCACATCACGCGCCCCCTCGGATTGAACTGTTCGGAATAACCGAACAGTTGCCGCCGGGGTCAGTTCGCCATCTTCAAAGATGTGCTTGATGTGCTCGCTGATCGTACCCTTGGCTTTGCCGAACAACTCGGCAAGCTGCTTTTGACTTAGCCACAGCGTTTCCCGTCGACTTTGGTACGACCGTCCTCGCTTTGGTAGATCAGGAATTGGTACATTTCATTCATGGCCTCATACCCAGTTGCAGATCATCAAGACCCCACCGTCACCGGCACAGAAATCTGATTGGCTACTGCGCTGTAAAGGTCGACATCGACCTCTGGTGCTCGAATGGAGACAATCAAAGCGTAACGTGCAGCCCTGTCATAACGCTCAAGACGAGGCCGCGTCTTCCACCAACCGAGAGCCGGGTAGACTGCCAGTGCCCCACGACTGGCAAGATCGGCCGCACTGCCTCGCCAAATATCGGAATGCAGCGAACCCTTGTGCCGGTTTTTTGTACCGATCACCCATGCTGGATCGTCACCCCCGCTGCGTGTGCCTTCTTCTTCATTGCGTGCTGCTGCATTGATACGAGCCCGAAAATCGGCTTCTGATTCGTGAGAACGTTTTACGTCAAAACGCAGCCCGTGAGATTCATACCGGTATCTCGAACGGAAGCCGCGTTCCGAAGGGTTGGGTTCCATGAAATAGGACAACGTGACCCGCATTTCCACGGGTGTTTCACCAAGCGCTTCGAGCTCTGCTAGCGGCCAAGGTAGCCGATGCAGGTTCATATCTCTCAGGGTGGGTGGGTTGCTTCCTTCTCGTACAAAGGGGTGCAGATGATCCTGAATTGCCATGGTCAGGGAATTCGACATACTCCACATGGCACGATCCAAATCCGGCACACCGAAACCACAGTGACGAACAAGGTGTGCATAGTTTGATTTCAATGGTTGACTACGTGCCGACAAAAACATTCGCATCATACTGTCAGTCCATTTCGCGGAATGAACGATCAAAGCGCGTATAGACTCCGGCCAAAGTTCTGGGTAGGCCGCCATTAATTGCGCCGCCATGCGGGCGGCAAGCGCCGTTGCTGCGCTGCTGGCGTTAATGGTGGTGAACAATCTTCGCAATGGTTGATTATGCGTAGTCAGGAGGCTCAGACTCGCCTTGGTTTCTGCATAAGGAATGGCAAACCGATCGGTCTTCGCGGCGTTGCCACCTTCGAAAACCACATCCGGCTTCAGCGGCCAGTGTGGCTGCCAAGGAGCCGAGGTCGTACTGAAGGGACTCAGTCCTCCTGCTGGCGCAATCGGCTGATAGTCGCCTGTGTCCGGTTCGGTTATATGGATGAGATCAGTGTAGGCACCTACGGTCAGTGCATTCCAAGCCTGCGCGGGATCATGAATGCCGTCGGTGCCATTGCTGTTGGGATATTCAACCCATGCATTCGGGTCATCAATATTCCCGGCAGATACCACCAGCAATCGAGGTGTTGCGCCATCACCGTCCGCATCCACCGCCAGACGATCCACCGCTGCCGACCACGCTGAGGGGCGGCCACGATCTCGATTATCTCTGGCGGTCACTGCCATGCCAAACACCCGGCGTCGGTGTGGATCAGTAATTTCGGGACGTGCAACTGCTTCGGTAGTCAGATAGCCATGATGCCGGGCATCACCAACATTACCCCCATCCGCTGGCAACAACTTGACCGACTCCAGGCGATGTCCAATTTCGATAAGCTCGTTTGAGTCGAGTGCTTCTGTCAGATTTCCAGTGAGGGCGAGACCTGCCATAGCGGTGCCGTGTCCGTCGGCATCGTCCGTTCCCCATGCGGGCTCCACCGTGTGCAGATCGGCATCGGCGAGCGCTAGTGCAATCAGGGGATGGCCATTGTTGATCCCGGTATCGAGCAGACACACATGCGGCACCCGCTCTTCTGTACCAGCGAATCGGCTGCGGCCGAGCAACTCATCCAGCCACGCGGGCTGTGCCTCCGGCCGCAAGGTGTCAAAGAATTCCGCCGTTTCCTTGGCGCGCCTGAGCTCGGCAATGCTGTTGAGCGTCATTATGGAACGCCTCATTTCTCCGGCAGATGAGTGGACAAGCAATACCGTTCGTTCCGGGAACTCCAGATCTCCCGGGGCGACCCGAAAACCTTGGGCTTCGGCC
This sequence comes from Gammaproteobacteria bacterium, assembly GCA_023266055.1. GTDB lineage: Bacteria > Pseudomonadota > Gammaproteobacteria > Ga007554. The sequence continues at coordinate 43,952 of JAHFRW010000012.1, forward strand.
AATCTACGGAAAGTCGTGACAGTGGCAAGGCGATCAGCGCGTATCGGTAGCCAGACCTCCCACCAGAAAGTTTCATCATCCGTGACTGGAAAAACCTCTGGGTCATCCGTCCACAGGGCGCGCAGGCTGGCGGCTCGGATTTGCTGAACAGTATCGAGCAACTTCCTGTTTTTCGCACCACTTGCGTTGTCGTGGTTTTCGTCGAGGTAGTCTCGAATCAGACTTTCAAAATGCCCTAGTTTTCCATCCGGCACGAAGACTGTCGCATAAGACCGCTGCTCGTCATGCCGCACATTCAATAACTCAATGCCGGAACGCTCCCGAGCCAGACTCTCGAAAGCCAGTTCAATCTCTGGAAAACTCTCGAACTCCACCTGCAAACCGAAACCGCCCTCGATCCCCGCATCATCCTGAGCCCTGTGGGCAACTTCAAATTCCGGCCTCAGTGTTGCAATCTGGCTGAGCAACGCAGTACCGTGACGTTGCCGATCCTGCTCCGGGATAGGCTGCGGCTCGATCTTCTGACGTGGCCGAACGAATCGCTCTGTATCGGTGACCTCACTCAGGATGAAGTGCCGGTATTTCCTCACGTCTTGATCTGTCATGCCCGGCTGGCGCCTCCCCTGTTATGAGTTTTTCTTTAACCTGCCTGCAACGTCCTGACGTTCGACCAGAGTCTTGCGGACGTCAGCCTCAGTGACGCGCTCATGGTCATGGATCAAAGCCTCCTTGAGTGCCTCTTCGGCAGCCCGAGCGATTTCCGCGTGGCTCAACCCCGCTGCGGACTCGGCAAGTCGCTTCCAGGAGATTCCTTTGGCTGCAAAACGTATTAGTCGTACCCGCAGCAAAGCAGCGATCTGTGTTTCAGCGGGTAGCTCGTAATGCAGCACATCATCGAAGCGGCGAAACAGCGCGCGATCCAGAATCTCCGCGTGATTGGTAGCCGCAACGATGAGGCTGTGAGACCGATCCTGCTCGATCATTTGCAGGAAACTGTTAAGCACCCGCCGAATCTCGCCCACATCGTTGGCCAGACCACGTTGGGAGCCGATAGCGTCAAATTCATCAAAGAAATAGACGCCTCGGGTTTGCCCCGTGGCCTCGAAAATTTGCCTCAGCTTGGCCGCCGTCTCACCCATGAACTTAGTGATTAGCCCGTCAAGACGCACCTGAAATAACGGGATGCCCAATTCCCCTGCGAGAGAGGAGGCTGTCAGCGTCTTGCCGGTTCCCGGCGGCCCGACAAGCAGGAGCTTGCGACGTGGTGAAAGACCATGTTCCAGTATTCGCATGGCGTAGCGCTGCTCTCGAATAACGCGCTGAATCTGTTGCTCCAATGCCTCATCCAGCACCATATCGCCCAGCCGCACCTTGGGATAGGAGACCGTCAACAGATTGGCCAACTCGCCCCGTGGGCGATTGATTGGAGTTGGCTGCCCTGGAGCTTGACGGCATTTAGCTTCGTCGATCAGCGCGCGCAACTCCTCAGCCAGCTTGCCATGACCCAACTTCGCTTCATGTGCGGCGAGTTGCATGGCAACCGAAAAAAACCGCTGATCATCGCCTTCCAAGTGCGATTTAAGCAGCGCCTTCAATTGATCAGCACTTGCCATGGTTGACCCTCCTTTTCCTAATGAATTTCATTATACCCTAAACACCTTCATCACCTCATCCCCCAGATGATTGATGACCTTCACCGCAATCCTTCCAGATTTCGGTTTATCAAATGGTCGTGAAGTATCGCTGTTAAGACTCGCCCACGCTTCTTCGTTGATTTCGGCTTTGAGTGCTTTGTAGGGGTCGTTCGCGCCGAGGAAATACGCGTGGCGAACGAAGAAGCTTTCTTCGTTGTAGTAGGGGCGCCCTGTGTTTTGACATGGTAACAGGATAAACCTCCAGACCACTATCCTGGTCTCCGACCATCCCACGCCAAAGCGGTGCCGGCCGGGGCACAATTTTTATTTACTAAATCTCACGCCGCATATGCGGAAACAACAACACGTCACGAATGGATGGCGAATCAGTAAATAGCATGGTTAAACGATCTATGCCTATACCCTCGCCCGCAGTGGGTGGCATGCCGTGCTCCAGGGCACAAATATAATCGGCGTCAAAATGCATGGCTTCTTCATCACCGGCGTCTTTATCCTGCACCTGCTTGCGAAAACGCTCGGCCTGATCTTCGGCATCATTAAGCTCGGAAAAGCCATTGGCAATCTCACGACCACCCACGAAAAATTCAAAGCGGTCTGTGATGGAAGGGTCACCATCATTACGCCGTGCCAATGGTGACACTTCCGTAGGGTATGCCGTAATAAAAGTAGGGTTCTTAAGTCGGTGCTCTACCGTTTTCTCGAAGATCTCGATCTGTACCTTACCCAGACCATAACTATCCTTAAGTGGTATCTTCAGATGGTGCGCCAGTTTTCGCGCCGCCTCAAGAGTCTCAAGTTCAGCCACTTTAATCTCGGGATTAAAATGCACAATGGATTCTTTTACGGTCATGCGCGTAAAGGGCACCTCAAAATCATATTGCTCGTTCTGGTAACTGATTAACGTAGTACCTAACAGGTCTTGCGCCATACCGCGCAGCAATTCTTCAGTAAGATCCATCAGGTCATGATAATCCGCATAGGCCTGATAAAATTCCAGCATGGTAAATTCAGGGTTATGGCGTGTCGATAATCCCTCATTACGAAAATTACGATTAATTTCATATACTTTCTCAAACCCACCCACAATCAGGCGCTTCAGGTACAACTCGGGAGCCACGCGCAGAAACAATTGCATATCCAGCGCATTATGATACGTCACAAACGGTTTGGCGGTTGCACCACCGGGGATCACCTGCATCATCGGTGTTTCCACCTCAAGAAAGTCGCGCCGGTTAAGAAACGTGCGGATATAATCAACAATAGCCGTACGCATGCGAAATGTGTTGCGTGCCACCTCATTCATGATGAGATCCAGATAACGCTGCCGATAACGCGTCTCCTGATCAGCCAGCCCATGAAATTTTTCCGGCAAGGGACGCAGCGCCTTGGTGAGCAACCGTATTTCATCAACACGCACGGAAAGCTCACCTGTCTTGGTCCTAAACAGCACGCCGTCAACCCCCAGAATATCGCCGACATCCCAGCTTTTGAAGTCTTCATACACGCCTTCCGGCAGGGAATCGCGCTGCAGGAACACCTGCATACGTCCCGACATATCGGATAATTGCGCAAAACTGGCTTTACCCATGATACGCTTTGCCATCATGCGACCGGCTATTTTGACACGGATCGGCTGTGCCTCAAAAAATTCATTATCCTGTTCGCCATATTTGGCGTGCAATTCACTGGCAACAACATTGCGACGAAAGTCGGTAGGAAATGCAAAGCCTTTTTCACGCAACGCCACCAATTTGGCTCGGCGTTGGGCGATCAGTTGATTTTCATCTGGTAATTCGGGTACTTGATCTGTCATAAATTCCAGTATTTCGAGTTTTTAAATTTATTCAAAAGTATATTATGTTTGTGCACGACGGATATCCGGCAGGCTTTCAACCTACCCTACATTATTTTTTACAAACCACTCTTCAAGCTGGCCTCGATAAATTCATCCAGATCACCATCCAGCACTGCTCCGGTATTGCCGGTTTCCATGCCTGTACGCAAATCCTTGATACGTGATTGATCCAGCACATAAGAACGAATCTGGCTACCCCAGCCAATATCAGATTTTCCATCCTCCAGCACCTGCTGTGTAGCACGACGCTTTTGCATTTCCATATCATATAACTTGGATTGCAATTGCTTCATGGCGGTAGAGCGATTCTTGTGTTGGGAGCGATCGCTTTGACATGCAACCACAATGCCCGACGGGATATGTGTAATGCGAATTGCTGATTCGGTGCGGTTCACATGCTGTCCACCCGCGCCACTGGCACGGTAGGTATCAACACGAAGATCAGCCGGGTTGATATCAATCTCAATACTGTCATCAACCTCCGGAGATACGAACACCGAAGCGAACGAGGTATGACGCCGATTACCGGAATCAAACGGTGACTTACGCACCAGACGATGCACACCCGTTTCAGTGCGCAGCCAGCCATAAGCATATTCACCTTCGAAACGAATCGTCGCACCCTTGATTCCTGCCACCTCCCCCGGTGACATCTCAATCAACTCTGTCACAAAACCACGACGCTCGCCCCAGCGCAGGTACATACGCATCAACATACTGGCCCAGTCCTGGGCTTCGGTGCCCCCGGAACCGGATTGAACATCAAGAAAAGCGTTATTGCTGTCCATTTCACCAGAAAACATACGGCGAAATTCAAGCTCAGCCAGACGTTTTTCCAGCGCACCAAGATCCATCATCACCGCATCAACCGTGGACTGATCGTCCTCTTCTCCGGCCAGCTCGACCAGCGTTTGCGCATCCATCAACTGATTACCCAGATCGGTAAGTGTACCGACTATTTGATGCAACTGAACACGCTCACGCCCCAACTCCTGTGCTCTGGAAGGACTCTCCCATATTTTTGGATTTTCCAGTTCACGCTCGACCTCGATCAGACGTTCCCTTCTGGACTCATAGTCAAAGATACCCCCTCAGAACGTTGGAACGCTCCTGCATATCTTTAATGTGCTTTACAATAGGATTGATTTCGAGCATATGCTTCCTAACCTGCATTACAAAATGGTCTGATTTTACTATACTTTACTCCTGTGACTGAATATTTTTAGGCGAGCGAAAACAAAAAAGGCCCTGAATGGGCCTGTCCTGCACTTCAAAAATCAATATTACGCAACATATCACATATGAATCAATAATTTAAAAAACTTCTCCATGCAATCAACAAGCGCCATGCACATTGAATACTAGTTAATCGTCACTAACACCCGCTTTATAGCATCTTCCAGAGAATCCATGTTTGGAATATAAGCAGACTGGCCTTTTACCCGCACATATCTCGCTATAAATGGCTGTGCAGATTCATGGCCCGTGTCATCGGTAAGCTCTTCAATGTCTATTTTAATAGTGCGTGGAATGCCTTGAACCACCAGCGCAATAAACGGCATGGCGGGGTCGGCTCCCAGCGTTTTCAAAACAGCAATCTTTTGTCGTTTCGACTCCGTATCCGGCAAGGGTTCACCACATATGCTTTCAAAAAATATCAGGGGAATTTTCTCGCCTCTCCATGACAACATGCCTGTCAACCAGACAGGTGCCCGAGATACTGATTCAGTGTGGCTATAAGCAATCACTTCCGCAACTGTCGCATGTGGCAATAGCATGGTGCCATACACGGGCAATAATAAACCATGAATCGCATTTGATACATTCGTCATATACCTATTCCGCTAGTTCAGTGATGTTATTGCACTACCAAACTCAAGTCGGCCTGGGTTTGATTACTCTTCACAAAACTGTAAATATGTTCCATCAATACATCCTCCTGATACGGCTTTCCAAGATACATGTTTACACCTATACGTATCGCATGATCACGATGCTTATCACCAGTACGGGATGTAATCATGATAATAGGTATATGCTTAAGACGATCCTCATTGCGTATCACGGACGCCAATTCGAAACCATCCATACGCGGCATTTCTATATCCAGCAACATCACATCTGGAATATTATGTTGCAACACTTCAAGCGCATCAATACCATCTTTCGCGATGATTACCTTCATATTATGTCGTTCCAACAAGCGAGATGTTACCTTTCTCACAGTAATGGAATCATCTACCACCATCACTGTCGTCACATGATGATGAATTTCTTGCTGCAATGGCGCCGTTTCCTCAGGCAATGAATCATTCTGGAGACGATTCTGAGCATCAGCCACATGCATACGCAGCAAGGCAGGTATATCCAGAATCAATACCACATTACCATTACCCATGATTGTCGCGCCCATCATGCTGCGAATACCGCTTAATTGCAAACCCAGTGATTTTACGACCACCTCACGACTTTCAATAAATGAATCAATACGCAATGCGGCACGCTGACCTCCTCCATGCACCATCAAAAAAAGATGCCTGGCCTGCTCATCTGGCAATGTTGATTCCTCACCTGACAGAAATCTATGCAATAAATGAATGGGATAGTTTTCAGACGCGTATTCAAGAACAGGGGCAGGCTCATCGTATGCTCTCATTAAAGTCGGATGATCAACTCTCATAACACCCGCAATGTTTGAGTTAAGAATTGCATATTCCTGACTGTATTCCTTAACCACCAAGGCACGGGCAACAGATAATGCCACTGGGAAACGAATCGTAAATGTACTTCCCTGATCCGGTTTTGAATCAATATGTAAACTACCACCCAGCTGCTTAATTTCGTTGTTCACAACATCCATACCAACTCCACGGCCCGAGATCTGTGTCACTTTAGCGGCGGTACTAAACCCCGCTTCCAGGGAAAACTGGATTAACATCTGATCATCAACCATCTGGTTTTCAGTCACCAGACCACGCTCTATTGCCGTACGGCGTATTGCCTGGAGATTGAATCCTGCCCCATCATCCTGCATTTTCAAAACCATTTCCACACCTTCCTTGGTCAGACTCAAACTTATCCTTCCTTTATCCGGCTTGCCAAGGCTTCGTCTTTTTGATAGATCTTCAATGCCATGGTCAATAGCATTACGTATCATATGTTCCAATGGAGCCGTAATTTTATCCAAAACGGTACGATCCATTTCAACATTATCACCAATAACATCAAAATCTATTACTTTACCGGTTTCACGAGAAATCTGCCTGACAAGGCGCTTTATTCTATTAGATACACTGGAGAACGGAAGCAGACGTGTACCAATCATTATTTCCTGCAATTCTGTATTTATATTCGCCTGCTGTAGCAATAAAACCTCAGCATCTTCGACCTGTTTTTCAAATTGATCCTGAATACTTGAAAGATCGCTGGTGCCTTCCATCATTCCACGCGACAATTGTTGAACCAAAGAAAATCTGTCGAATTCAAGAGGATCAAACTCCTCACCTTGATTACTGACTTCCTGGTAACGGAATAAAATTTGTGCTTCCGTTTCTATATCGAGATGTCTTATCTTGTCACGCAAACGATCAACGGTTTGCTTCATTTCATTCAATCCGAAACGCAACATGTTGATCTGCTGCTCCAAACGTGTTCTAGAAATACTAAGCTCGCCTGCCTGATTTACCAGATTATCCAGAACATCTGCCTTGATACGAACCTGGTCTTTTAATGTCTTCTCTGACGTCACTTCCTGTTCTGAATTCAACAAATAAGTATCATTAGAAACTGGATTCTCATTAAATTTATGGGGAATATCAAAAACAACCGGGATTACCTCTAGATCAACAGAATCAACAGAATCAACAGAATCAACAATAACCAAATCTTGATATACCGGAAGAATATTTTCCTTAGTAATAACATCCTGAAAAACGGGCTCTATTCCCACAACATGAGTGATCTCTGAATTATTTGCTAACGCTTCCAAACGGGAAATCAACTCTGCAGCAGGTGTCACCGCTATTCGATGAAGTGCTTGCTCAAGCATCTGATGAAGCTGATCATGAGATTGCTGTAAAATCTGAATTATTTCATCCGTAATTCCAATGCCACCCGAAACAATCGAACTTAACAAGGATTCTACACTGTGACTAAGATCTCCCATGGGAACAATCCCTGCCATACGTGCCCCACCCTTGAAGGTGTGCAGTTCACGCTCCAGGCGCACCATAGGTTCCATTATACCGGGTGCATTAATCCATTGATTTAAAATGGCTTCTGTATTCTCAAGAATCTCTGCCGCCTCCTCCATAAAAACCTGAAAAACTATTTCTTCATGCTCTTTATCAACATCAGCTAAATCTGCAAGCACAATTTCCTGTACAGGATTATGGACGCTCTCTGCGACAAGATCTTCCACAACAATCTCTTCTGGCGCTGCAATATGATTGATCTTATTAGCATCACTCAACCCCTGAATTCTCGCTATTAACGTGTCGTACCGAGCCATGAAACTGTCAATTTTTAGTATTTTATTCAAGCTACACTTTGCGCACAGGAATTCTTCAATAAGATTAACAAGATCAATTAACAAAGATAACTCATCATCAGTCACATCACGCTGTATTTGACTGGCGACTTTAAAATGTCGATCAAATACAGCGCAAATCCCCGCTATTTCCGTAAATCCCGCCATGTGTGAACTGCCATGCAAGGTATGAAGGTTTCTAAGCAATGATTCTGTTATATCTTTTTTGTTGGACTTGTAACAATGGCTTGTAAACTCTCTTATCTCTTTCAATCGCCACGTAGATTCATTTGTAAAAATTTCCAGTAAAACCATGTCAACGACAGGAGCTTCTTCTTCAATTACGATATTATCCACCTCAGGATATTCCATGTGTCCTACATATGGAATATCTTCAATAGATTTGTTTCTAGTGGATTGATCAAGATCAGATACGGAAATTAGGTCATCCACTGCCATCTTATCAATGGATTCTTCCTGTATATCCAGAACAGACAATGGCTCAATATCAACCTGTGGTATGGAAGAATCCGATTCTAATGTTACTTCATGAATACCGACAATACTTGTCGACTTATCTATTAGTGCCTGGATATCATCACTTATTTCCGTCTTTATTTTTTCTACATTAAACTTTTGTACCAATCCTGGAATAATCGATAGACATTCTTCAATATAGCCATCGATAGCCGGCGTCGCCTCAACTTCTCCTTCAATGATTTTATTTAACAGAGTCTCAACAGCCCAGGATAACTCGCCAACAATATTAGCTCCTACCAGACGGCCACTGCCTTTCAACGTATGAAAAGAACGCCTGAACGTTTTTAATGATTCAGTATCACTCCTATTTTCTTTCCATTTAGGATAATTTTCATTGATTATTTCAATGGCTTCTACGGCTTCCTCAACAAATATCTCTATTATTTCATCGACGACATCCTCGTTTTGACCGTCCATTACTCCTGTATTTTTCTTTGGGTTAACATCGCTGTCTGATGGGATATTCTTTATACTATCAGATGCATACTCCGTATATTCATCTACCAATATAACTGCTGGAATTGAAATTTCTTCACCAATAAACGGCTCATCCTTCAATGATGGTAAATCTATTTTTTCTTCATTGATTGTTATATCACCATCATCAAGCATATTTTTTATGCCAACATCAACGACTATCTCATCAACTCTGTCCACCAAATATCCCAAGGCTGTAATATTCCCTTCAGCCATATCCAACAAAGAATCCAGATTCATCTGGCTTTCAATCATCGTTTCCAAAAAATACTCAACACTGGTCAAAACATCAGCCATAATATCCATAGCTTCCTGAGTCGGAACTATTCTCATCTTTAAAATTTCATGGCTGATATAGTGATATATTGCTTTCAGAACAATGGTGGGGCGACGCAAGGATAACATGGTCAGTGCGCCTATAATACGATGCATCAGGCGCGGCACTGAATTCAACAACTCACACTGATCAGGATCTTTTGAAAAAGCAATAATATCATCCTTAACCTGCGTAATATCTACCATCACTTCACGAACAATGGCACGACATAATTCATGATATTCCTCTTCACGCATCGCCTGATAATGGTGATGAACATCATTAGAAGACTCTTTAACCAAAGACTTTATCTGTGACTGCTTGTCACCCAATAAAGATTCTACATAAAGTAATGCGTTGGCGACCTCCATAATTCGAGGATCATTCAGGATACTTTCCTCATTCAATATGGAGCCAAGAATCCCTGCCTGTCTCCTCACGCGTTGGCGCAGCTCCCAGCGCCCTAACATATCCAAAGTATCAGAAACGCGTCGTAGCACATCCATAATGGAGTACAACTCATTCGACGTATGACGCCCATTTGATTGAGCAAAATCATCCAGCTTTCTCTTTGCCCAGGACAATTCATCTTTTACGGCTTTTGCCGCCATATTCAATAATGCAGATTTAGACCCATCTATATTATATGATGTATGTGAGTCTTGTTGATTCGAGGAAATTTCTGAAGACAGCTCTATCCTGTTCTCTGCAAAAGAGATGTAATAAATTAGATTTTTTATAACGTCTGTTGGTGGATTTGAAAAAAGATCCTCGGGGCCGGATTCCATGACCCGTCTGATCAGTCGCTCAACCTGGCCCAATAGAAGCTTGACTGAAGTAGTGCTATCCAGATCACCCGCTAACAGCTTCTCAATTACCTCACCAGCAGCACACCACAAACCTTCGCTTGGTGAAGATTGTTGAAGCTGAACTATGACTTCCATTATCCGGCGTAACGCGGCTTTATTATGAACGTCTCGATACCATACCAGCAGAGCCGCCTGATAAACGGGACGCAATTTTCCCGCTAACGCGCGGACATCTATAACATTATAATTATTTTCTTTTGAGTCAATAGGCGCAATAACTGCCATAGGATTTTCCTGAGAAAATATCATGGCTTCTGATAGAATTGAACCGCCGCATGCAACACGCAAATCATTTAATAATGGTATAAACTCCAATGGGGGAGTGACTTCTCCTTCTTGAAGTTTATTCAGATATCCTGGCAACTGTTCAATGGATCGTGTTAATGTGTCATATGCCCAATCTGTACGTTTAGCAGGGGATTCACTTAGAACGTGGGCCATTCTTTCCATTACTCCGGTCAGAACAGATGCCCACGTAAAATCAAGAACCCTCAATGCACCGTGAACCTGATGCAACAAAATGATACACAATTTTATTTGTGAAGTATCTTCTGTATTCCTTCTGAACTCACCTAATACATCATGTGCTCTCATAAGATTTACATCGATCTCACCCTTTACCAGCTTTAGGGCGCCATAATCCATATGTTCAACTGCAATCATTTTATATGCCTTTTTGATTTCAAGGCCAAGAATCGTCGGTTATGACGCCTCAACCCATGTTAGAAATCATGTCATGAATATATTTCACTAAAACTATATCAAAATTTAACACCTGCCCCACATTTCGATATATCCTAATGATAAACACTCTAACACATTAAAAAAATTTTCCTGTCACCATAAAATGGTAATATTGAAATTAGCCTGGCAGCTTGAAACCTGCTACAGATTTTTTCAACTCACCTGCCAAACCTGTCAACTCTCCAATCGAAATAGCTGCATTTTTGGTACCTAGAGAAGTTTTAGCACTAATATCCTGTATCATTCCCATCAGATCAGACACGGCACCCGCCGTGCTGGACTGTTCGTTTGCTTCTCTTGAAATATTCTCAATCAATTTATCCAGATTAACGGATACCGTTTCGATTTCGGCAAGTGCTTTACCTGCATCCTGTGCCAAACGCGCACCTGATATTACGCCTGCGGTACTTTTTTCCATCGAAATAACAGCTTCACCGGTATCTGCTTGAATAGCTTTCACCAGACTTTCAATTTGTTTGGTTGAGTTACCAACACGCTCCGAAAGGCGTTGAACTTCATCGGCCACCACGGAGAATCCTCGCCCCGCCTCACCCGCCATAGCTGCCTGAATTGAAGCATTAAGAGCCAAGATACTGGTTTGATCTGCAATGTCATTAATCAAGGCAACAATTTCACCAATCTCTTTCGAGCTTTCACCCAAACGTTTGATACGTTTAGAAGTTTCCTGAATTTGCTCGCGAATGGTTTCCATACTTTGAATCGTATATTGCACTGTCTGTGCACCTCGCTTGGCAATATCTACCGATTGTTTAGCCACCGAGCTTGATTCCACCGCATTCTGAGAAACCTGACCAATAGACTTTGTCATCCCAGCAACGGCGATGCCTGCCGTATTGATTTCATGAGCCTGCCGATCACCTTCTGCCGTTAACTTCAATGCACTTTCCTTGGTAGCGGCAGCGCCTGAAGCGACTTTTTCTGCAGTAGAGTTAATAGCACCCACCAGATTGCGTAATGTTTCAATGGCATATCCTAGAGAATCTGCAATAGCGCCCGTAATGTCTTCAGTTACCACCGGCTTACGCGTCAAGTCACCATCCGCAAGATCTGCCACCTCATCCAGTAACCTTAGAATAGAGTCCTGGTTCCGGCGATTCTGCTGTTCAGAGTCGGCAAGAAGATTTTTCACTTTTTCAAGAATATTATTAACACCTTTTCTAATTGAAAAAGTAAACATAAATGTTAATATCAAGGCAATTATTACCACTAAAATAAATATTTTAGTAATAAATTCGAAGGTATTATCCAGTTCTTTTTTTGCATCATTAATTTTTTTAATGGATAAATCATTAATTCTTAAGACCAATCCTTCCATGACATCCGTGGGTACACGATCGACACCCTTAACCATGGAATCTACAGTATTTGCACTCAATGCTGGTGAAGCATGATCATACCTATCTAATGCCTCACGATATTTAACACCCAACTCCATATGAGATTTCAAAATGGCATCCACCCGTGCTATGTCGGTTGAAGTTAATTCTGAATGCTTTACCATTATACTTTTTAGTGTATTCAAATCTTCCTGAACTTCTTTTTCTTGACTACCAAATGCTGATAAATATTTTTTAAATAGCTCTTGGTCACCTCCTCTCAGAAGAATATTCTTCCACTCCTGAATCTGCTTCTTAAATTTCACCTCCGCACCCTGGCTTAATACGACCATTTTTAGATTCACTTCAGATTCATTCAGATTTCTTTCGGCAACCTGTAACCCTGAATAATTGGAGTAGTATCCAAATCCACCAATACCAACAACAGACAACGCCATGATTCCCGTCAAAATCCATAAAAGGGTGTTTACTCCCAAGCTCTGCCCTGCGTTCTTGGTATTAACCTGATTGGCGGCGAGACTGTTTCCCTCTTGTGACATTGAAGGACTTGATTTCTGTCCAAGCATACGTCTAAGGAATCTCATACTATCTAACCAGACTTTCTTCATAGCAACTTACCCCTTCGCAATTTCTCTAAAAAATCCTGGTAACTCCCAAGACACATCTATTCGTAGTCACGCATAACTAGGTGACATATTACGATACGTGCCTCTTTACACTATCACTTGAAGAAACTGAGGTGACATAATCAATTTTTTCACATCAAATACGAGCCAAGTTCCTTCCTTATTGCGATATGCCATGGTTCTCACATATTCCGCCATTTTACTCATTTCCAGAGTCGGCACAGGACAACTATCCTCATCCATGAAATTCTGCTGTCCCCATACAGTACCCACTAATAAACAAACGGATAACGCACCATACTGAACAACAAGGATTTGGGAATTTCCATAAATAGGTCGCTCACTTCCTCCAAGGTAAACCTCCAGATCAACGACCGGTAATAGCCGACCACGCACGTTAGCTATTCCTTTCAACCATTTCTTTGTGCGAGGAATATGCGCAATAGGTGGACAATCCAGCACTTCCTGAACATCATGTAATGATGCCAGCAACAGATGACTACCTACTGAAAATGCCATTCCACTCCACACTGGCTTTTCTCTTTCCTCTCTAGGTAAATCAGCACCTATATCAAGACTTCGTCGCTCAATATCAAGCAGAATCTTGTACGGATTATCATCTGTTTTTAGCAATTCCATAAAATTATGGTACCTGATTACTTGCCGATAGCTACCTGAATTTTGGAAAGCAAATCGGACACCTGCACTGGCTTCGTTAAATATTCTTTGGCACCTTGTCGCATACCCCATACCTTGTCAGTTTCCTGATCCTTGGTCGTCACAATAATCACCGGAATATGTGCCGTATCCGGATCTTTACTAATCTCCCGGGTAGCCTGAAAACCGTTGGTGCCCGGCATCACAACATCCATTAAAATCAGATCCGGTTTTTCAGCTTTGGCTTTGACAAGCCCTTCTTCCGCACTCGTAGCGCTCAATGCCTGATGCCCCGCTTTTTCCAGCATGGTTTTCAAGACATGCACCTCTGTCGGTGAGTCATCTATAATTAATATGCGTGCCATGGTGTCTCTCCTGTAATTATCCTGTCAGTATAGCGTCGTTATTTAAGTCATCCCTACTGTGGGATGACTGACTGTCTTGCATGGGCTTGCCGGGTGCTTTGACATGGCGTTTGATGGCAGCTAACAGCTCTTCCCCTGTAAAAGGTTTGGTGAGGTATTGCTCCGCGCCTACAATGCGTCCACGCGCCTTGTCAAATAAACCGTCCTTGCTGGACAGCATGATGATGGGAATAGCCTGAAAAACCAGGTTATGCTTGATGACGGCGCAGGTCTGATAACCGTCCAGACGGGGCATCATGATGTCTACGAATATGATATCGGGCTTATGATCCACAATCAGTGCCAGGGACTCAAAACCATCAATGGCGGTAATGACCTGGTACCCGGCTTTTTGTAAAATAAGCTCCGCAGTACGACGAATGGTTTTGCTGTCATCAATGATCATTACCTTGATGCCCGCAAAACTATCATTACTGTTCGTGTCTTCTGCCATGTCTATTCCTAAAGAATTACGTTTTGTGCTGTTCCTTAAAATATATTCTCAATTTTTGATTTATTTATACCCTGTGCCAGGTATAGCGGCTAAAATAATTAAAAGCCAAGAAGGAAAGGGCTACTTCATAGTTAACCTGGCAATTTGAAACCAGCCACGGATTTTTTCAACTCGCCCGCCATACCCGTTAATTCGCCAATTGAGGCGGCCGCTTGTTTGGTACCTTGTGACGTCTGTGTGGTAATATCCTGGATCATTTTCATGAGATGAGACACCGTGCCTGCCGTATCTGTCTGCTCTCGGGCTGCACTTGAAATGCCTTCAATCAATCTATCAAGATTAATGGATACGGTTTCAATCTCCGCAAGCGCCTTTCCTGCATCTTGCGCCAAACGTGTGCCGGACACCACACCGGAGGTACTTTTTTCCATGGAAATAACCGCCTCACTGGCGTCGGCCTGGATGGTTTTCACCAGATTTTCGATTTGCTTGGCCGAGTTACTGACCCGTTTTGACAGACGCTGCACCTCATCCGCCACTACGGAAAATCCTCGCCCCGCCTCGCCTGCCATAGCCGCCTGAATAGCCGCATTAAGTGCCAAAATATTTGTCTGGTAAGCAACACTATGAATCAAACCGACAATTTCACCAATTTCCTGTGAGCTTTCGCCCAGACGTTTGATACGTTTTGAAGTTTCCTGAATCTGCTCACGAATGGTCTCCATACCCTGAATGGTGCCTTGTACCGTTTGCGCACCTCTTTTGGCAATATCGACCGATTTTTTTGCTACCGAACTTGACTCTACCGCATTCCGGGAGACACGCCCAATCGACTTTGTCATTTCTTCAACCGCAGTATCCGCTGTATTTATTCCCTGTGCCTGACGATCACTTGCCATGGTTAATTGAAGCGCCTTTTCCTGAGTAGCCGTCGCTCCTGTAGCCACCTGTTCAGCAGTTGTGTTAATGGCACCTACCAGAGTACGTAATGTTTCAATAGCATATCCTAGAGAATCGGCAATGGCGCCCGTAACATCGGCAGTTACCAATGGTTTACGGGTTAGATTACCGTCAGCCAGATCAGAAACTTCATCGAGAAGTCGTAAAATTGCCTCTTGATTGCTACGATTCTCATCTTGAGATTTTGTTAGCAAACCACCTATTTTTTGAGTCATATTATCGAAACCCAAGGCAACGGTTGCCAGTTCATCGCGGGTCTCAATTTTTATACGTGTACTGAAATCACCACGGGTAATACGCTCAGCGGCTTGCTTTAGCGCTGTGGTTGCATTGGAAACAGAAAAATAAAACCCGAAAAATACATAAATTACCAAAATGAGGCCTGTAACGATGGAACCTTCTGCAACCAACACATCATTCCTGTATGATGAAATACGAACGGTCAACATTTCATTCAAGGCAGGTGATAACACATCATGCAATCTGAACACTGAATTTCGCATATTCTTATTGATTACAATATATTCCTGTGATGTCAGCGTTATCTCTGTGGAATTGATCAATTTTCCTTTCATGATATCTGAAAATTTATTATATTCTGTCGCTAAAACAGCGTATCTTGTATTTATTTTATGTGCTGCACGAGGATTTTTTTCAGCTATCTTCCTCATGTTTATTGCAATAGAATCCATCAGACTATTGACCAACCCTTCATTAACAATCAATGCCGTTTTGTCATCGGATGTCATGTTTTTATTAGCCACTATTTTTAAAATAACATCATCAAGTTGCGTAATGATTTTTGTCAGTGCCGGGAGTTTTGTGGTGATCGTATCCATCGCATAATAACTGTCGATATCATGATCCAGAGTCAAATTGGAGTTATCAGCCGTCAAGATTATGAAAGAAAGGATATCGTTAATAACTGCGTCATGTGCTTTCGCATTTTTATCCAGCGAGAGAGATGCTGCTTCTGTCCTTAATTTCAACACGCGATTCCTGAGAAGACCCCAGGGGCTTGTCGCCTCAAGCGTGGCGCCAAGTTTATGATCAACGGCATCAATAGCCTGAATATCAGCATCCAGTTTTTTCTGTATCTCAACCAGATCTTTCTTCAGGGAATGGTTACCCCTCAAGATATCACTGACAATGGAGCCATGCTCCACCAGATGTTCCAGCATACTGTATAATGGAGTAATGTATTCAACACCCTGCTGTTCTGATTTATAAAATGTAATACTCTTCTCGACCTGCTGGTAGAGCAACGTCATTACGGTAATGATCGGTAAGCCAAACAAAAAAAGAATCAATAACATCTTTAAGGGATAGTTAAGTCGATTCATCAAAGCAATAATCGGTAAAAACAATAGCTTCATGACATACCTCTTTAATGACTCACCCCGATCATTTTCCTGATTACTTACTCATCGCCGTC
>JAHFRW010000084.1 GCA_023266055.1 Gammaproteobacteria bacterium
CGGGTGGGGAGTTGCTGCCCTGATCAGTAACAACACGACCGATCCAGGAGCGGTTTCCGACCCGCTGGTGTCCGGTAACGCCGATACCCCGCATGTCGCCATGGATGTCGCCGGTAATGCGCTGGCAATATGGGCGCAATCCAATCGTATTTATGCCAATCGCTATGCTGTGGGTGCGGGATGGGGTACGGCGCAAATCATAGATAATGATGTAAATTGGCTCGCGTCAGCCCCCCGTATTGCCATGACCGCCAACGGTAATGCCTATGCTGTCTGGGAACAGTATGCAGATGCTGTGCTGGGTGACACCATCCCACCGTTTAAAAATATCATGGCTAACCGTTATGCCCCCGGTCTTGGCTGGCAAACGGCTGTGCTTATTGAAACCAACAATACCGGACATGCCCAGATGCCTCAGGTGGCTGTCGATGGTTTTGGTAATGCAACAGTCGTCTGGCGCCAGTGGGATGTAGCGCACTACAGTGTATGGAGTAACCGTTATGTCAGAGCCAGTGGGCAATGGGACGCAGCAGCATTGATCGAAACGGATAATGCGGGTGATGTATTTAATCCGCAGATTGCGGTGAGTGCGGCGGGGGATGCGTTGGCAGTGTGGGGCCAAAGTAACGGTACTCGTACCAGCATTCGCGCGAATCGCTATACTTTTGGTGGAACATGGGGGACGGCGTTAAGTTTGGAAAATAACTGAGAAGGAAGCCGTTATTTCGAGCATAGCGAGAAATGACGGCTTCTTCAATATCCACATACTTACCCCGTATTACGCATGCCTGCCGCAATGGCATTAATTGAGCGCAACAGTGGGTCGAGCCAGATAACGCGTTCGTCTTCAGGAAGCTCCAGATCACGGTAACGCTTCAGCAGTGTGGTCTGAATGTGATTCAGCGGATCCAGGTAGGGGCTGCGGCGTTTTAATGACAGCGCCAGTGCGGGGTTTTCTTCAAGCAGTAATTCCATCTCGGTAATATCCAGAATTTGTTGCACGGTTTTTTCGTGTTCTTCACGAATCATGTCGTAGACGCGCTCGTGAGTCTCCGGATCATGGCACAGACCGGCATATTCGTGGGCAATCGACATGTCCGCCTTTGATAATGCCATTTGCGTATTACTCAACATGGCGCGGAAAAACGGCCAGTTACGATACAGGCCACGCAATTGATTTAGACGTTTGGGGTTGCCGGCACGCCAGGTGGCCAGTGCGGTGCCAATGCCAAACCAGGCGGGCAGGGTATGACGGGACTGCCCCCAGCCAAATACCCAGGCAATCGCGCGCACAGACGATTTTGAGCGGTCTCCTTTGTTGCGATGCGATGGTCGTGAGCCGATATTCAGCAAGCCAATTTCACGTACCGGTGTGGCTTCATAAAAGTAATCCAAAAATCCCGGTGTGTGGTCCGTCAACTGTCGATAGGCACCTTCACCTGCATGGGCCAATTGCGCCATGATTTTGGTAGCATCGTGTTCTTCACGCGCGGCGCGGGTCATCATATGACGACTGGCCTTGAGCAGCCCGGTGATCCCCATCGTCAATTCATAAACCGCCGTTTCTGCATTGCTGTAACGATACGATAACACTTCGCCCTGTTCGGTAAACTTGATCTGGCCAAACACGGTGCCTGCCGGTTGAGCAAGAATTGATTCGTGGGTGGGGCCACCACCACGTCCGGTGGTGCCGCCACGCCCATGAAACAGGCGACATTCAATATCACGTTCGGAGGTAATGGCAATGATTTTTTTCTGTGCTTCGTAAAGGTACCAGGACGACGCCAGAATGCCACCGTCTTTGCATGAATCGGAATACCCCAGCATGACTTCCTGGTAATTTCCGGATACCTTGAGCAATTCGGCGTATACCGGGTTATCGAGTAACTCGGTCAACACCTGCTCAACATGTGCCAGATCATTAATGGTTTCAAAGAGTGGCGAAATGCGAATGTCACAAAACCATTCCGAATTCCTGTAACCGGCCAGTCCGGTCTGGCATGCCAGCCACATGACCTCCATGACATGGCTGGCGGCATGCGTCATCGAAATTACGTAACAACCAAAGGCTCGGGTACTGATTTCATGGCGCATTTTGGCCATGACCTCAAATACCGCAAGTGTTTCTCTGGTTTCAGGTGTCAGTGTGGTGGTGTCGACCGGGCGTATTCTGGTCTGATTAATGGCCTCTGTCAGTACGTGCAGTCGTTCTTTTTCAGAGAGCGACTCATAATCAATCGGTACGGTTTGATGGGCAAAGAGTTCGGCACAGGCGCTCGTGTGCCGCGAGGATTCCTGGCGAATATCCAGATGACACAGAAAAAATCCGAAGGTCTCAACCAGACGAATTAAATCTCTCAGATCACCGTGGGCAATTGCCGCATCACCGTGACTGATGAGTGACTCACGGGTGAGATACAAGTCCTCAAGAAATTCCTGTTCGGAAGAGTAACCGGATGCCAGCGGGGGTATTTCCCGGTTGTCCAGCCGTGCCTTCACGGCCGTGAGATTGCACTCAAGGCGATGACGTATCACATACAGCTTGCGGCGATAAGGCTCGTTAATGAAGCGTAAGGGGGTATTGCGCAGGGTTGCGGGGGAGAATTTTTCATCGCATTTCAGGCTGTCGAGAAATTCCGGGGAGGGTTGGCATAACAGCACTGAATGCGTCAGGCCACGGCTCAGGTGGGTAGTGCGTCCAATGTATTCCAGCAGAATGGCGCGCGCCTGCAGGCGCAGTGCGAGTGTCGTGATTTCAGGGGTGACATTGGGATTGCCGTCACGGTCGCCACCAATCCATGAGCCAAAACGCAGAAAGCTCGGGACATGAATGTCAGCGTCTTTTTCCTTGCTGCCATAGGTTTTTTTTACGGCTTTTTCCAGGTAGCGGTACATCGTGGGCACCGCATTGAACAAACTTTCCTGAAAATAGTAAAGGCCGTTTTTGATTTCATCCGACACACTGGGGCGGTTAACACGCACCTCGTCCGTTTTCCACAGCACCTGAATCTGGTTTTTTAGCAATTCAATAATTTCATCACGCTCGCCGGGGCCGACGCGTGGGTCATCCAGGCGTTCGCTGGTGGTAAAAATGCGGCGTAACGCTTCCATAATGGTACGCCGCTTAGATTCAGTAGGGTGCGCGGTAATGACGGGAATATAAGCAAGCCGGTTGAGCACGGTCTGTAACTGTTTTTTGGTAATACCCTGATCGTACAGTTCATGCAGGGTAGCACTAAAAGATCCCGTCCATAATGGGCCGCCTGCGCGCACTTGCAGACGCCGTTGACGATGCTGATACGCTTCTTCGGCAATGTTGACTAGGCTGAAATAGGTGCTGAAGGCGCGTACCACATGAGTAAGCGTCTCAGGATCCAGCGTGGTGATGAATTCCGCAAGCTGGCGGCGTTTACGTGTGTTTTCATGACGGTGTAGGCCGATATGCCCCGTGCGCAGGGTCTCGACCGCAAAAAACACCTGCTCTCCTGTCTGATCCTGCAAAACGTTGCCCAGCAAATTGCCAAACAGCTTAACGCGTGCCCGCAGTTCTTT
>JAHFRW010000013.1 GCA_023266055.1 Gammaproteobacteria bacterium
TGTGTTAATGCCATGGTAGAAGAGTGTGTGCGGACATTACCGGATCAATATCAATGGAGCTATAAGCGTTTTCGCAGCCGACCTGCGGGTGAGAAACGCTATTACTAGGTGAACTTATGACAGAAGACCCTTTGACGACACAGGAAAAATGGGACGCCCTGTACCGTGATTCAGGTACGCCACCTGATGTAGCGGTCGCTTCCGGCATCCTGCCTCTCGCGGCACTTGTGGAACCCTTCGCGTTCGCTCTTCCCTGCGCGGCGCAGGTGTTGTACGAAAATGCGCACTTGCTACCGGCCTCCGGCAAGGCGCTGGATTTTGCGTGTGGATTAGGTGCCAACGCGCTATTCCTTGCTGCACAAGGTTTGGAAACGCACGCCTGGGATATTTCACCCGTAGCCATTGCCCGGTTGACAGAAAGCGCCCGCGAGCATGGTTTAACACTGCATGGAGATGCACGTGATCTGGTAGCCCAACCACCCTTGCCTGCGAGCTTTGATGTGATTGTGTCGTGCCACTTTCTGGAGCGGCCACTCAACCCCTACTTGATGGCTGCATTACGGCCGGGTGGATTATTATTTTATCAAACCTTTACCCTGCAACGCATTGATGATTCCGGCCCGAAAAATGCCGAATATCGCTTGGCGGTGAACGAGCTGCTCACCCTGTTTCCGGGCTTGCGCGTGCTGGTTTACCGTGAAGAGGGTCTGGTGGGGGATGTGCAGCGCGGGTTTCGCAACAAGGCGATGCTGGTGGCGCAGAAGGTGGGCTAAGTTCAGACGCACGAAACTGGGGTGATCCCGGCCCGGTAAAAGATTATGCTGGGTTTCTATCTGGGACTAATATCGGGCATAATGTCCGAAAATATACCCAGTGAGACGCCAGATATGCTGCAGAATAATCCTTTGGACCTGCTTAGACAGGCTCGAACCCGCTATAGCCAAGGCGAGCTTGCCTCTCTGCTTGAGGTTGATGTACGCACTATTCGTAGTTAGCGGCTTATCCCACACCTGCCGACCGTAGCAGGTATTTTCGATGAAGGAGATTTATGAACACCGTTGGTACTTTGTGCGTGACTGTTTGCGCCATGCTTTCTGCGACCGCACATGCCGATTTGCCGCTCACCGTTGAAGACCTGATCACAGACAAAGGCAAGGTCAAACTCGATGTGTCGCTGGCCTACGCCAACAGCGACAGACAGGGTGTTTCCACGGGTGAACCCATCACGGTGCAGACGGGCCCGACATCCTTTGTCACTTTGCCAACGGTCATTGGCGAGAGCCAGGGCAACAGCGATTTTTTGGTGGGCACTGTGGGTCTGCGCTATGGCTTGACGGGCAAGGCCGAAATATTCACCCGCGCCAGCTATCTATACAACAGCAGCCGAAACAGCGATGTATCGGGCATCAGCAGCAACAGCGACAACCGCTTTGCCGATGCCTGGGCCGGGGTCAATTACCAGTTCAAAAAAGACGACGACACGCCCGCCGTGCTGGGCTTTGCGGAAATTGCCTTGCGCGAGAAACACCGCGAAAGCAGCCGTTCATTCAAGTCTGCGTTGATCGGGCTGACCATCTACAAAGCTATTGACCCCGTAGTGTTCTCGTTGACCACCGCTTACCGGTTTAACCAAAGCCGCAAGGACGGTAATGCCGATTACAAGCCCGGCAACCTGTTTTTACTCAATCCTTCCATTGCCTTTGCGGTAAACGACCGCATAACCCTGACCACGGGCTTGCAGTGGACTAACCGCCAAGCAGACCAGTTTGATGGCAAGGCGCAAGGCTTCAGGCGCACCAGCACCGATTTGCTGCTGGGCGTGGGTTATGGGATTTCGAAGGGGAGCATACTCAATCTCACCTTCAAAACGAATGCATCAGGTTCAAACGGGGCAGACCTGAGGCTCAACTGGCTGTACACGTTCTAACGTGCAGCGGATTGTGGAAAATGCCCCTATTTCGTGTTTAACTATTCCAAGGAATTTTTTGATATGAATAGTTTGAAAATAACTCTGCTTGCCAGTGCGCTGGCGGCCACCGTGGCCATGCCCGTGTTTGCTGCTGAACCACAACCTGCACCACTACCGCGGTTCAGTGCGGCAGATGCCAGCCTGATTTTTGAAACCGATACCAGGCCGATGCAGCTGGCGGTTCTGTCTCAAGCGGAGATGAAGGAGACGGAGGGGGCATTTCTCAATTGGGTAGTTGGCGGAATTGCCGGTGGTGGCCTATATGCTGTAGGTGTCTATCGAGGGCAGTACGATTGGAATACAGGGCGCTTTCTCGGCAACGTCGGTACTGGCGCATTGATTGGTGGCACATTCGGTGCGGCTGGGGCGATTGCCAGCGGCGGAGCCAGATTTATTCCGAGTCTGACGAATCTCGGGGCCAATGTCTGGCGTTTTAATGGTGCTGCTGCCAACACGGGTGTAAACAACATTTGGAGGCGTTAATCTGAAAATGGCGCAGCCATTAAGGCTGCGCCATTTTTCAATAGTGAAGGATGATTCATGTTCGAATTAATTGGTGGGATCGTTGAGGCATTAACTGGATATCTAGTGGGGCGATTTCAAGCAACAAACAAATCTGCATCGCATATAAGTGCCATTGCTGTCTCATTATTGTGTGGGTTGATTTTTTTTCTTGGCTTGGGCATTTATGACCTATTTTACCCCGCACCAAGAAATAGGCTCAGTTCACTGATTTTGTTCCCGCTAGGCTTTTCTATGATTATTTATCTAATCATAGTGATAGATTTTTGGATAAAAAGAAAAAAAGCCAAGCCTCATGCTAACTCGGAGTAGATTGATGTGTCTTTGAGATTGCGCGGTGTATTGTCATTTATTTTATTAACAATGGTCGCAACGACCGCCAGCGCTGAAAGCGCATTGCTCTCCACGCAAACGTTGGAGGTTCGCATTCCCGTTCAAAGCTGGAAAACCCTGCGCGATGCCCGCGTGGTCAAACAGGACTTAGACTACTCATGCAGTGCCGCTTCGTTGGCCACCCTGCTCAATGAGTTTTACGGACAGACCATCACCGAAGAAGCCTTGCTCAAGGTGATGGATAAGGGTAACTTGCGAGCCTCGTTTGAAGACATGCAACGCACCTTGCCGCAGTTTGGTTTTCGTGCCCAAGGTTATGCCGCCACCTATGAGCAACTGACCAAACTCAAAATGCCGGTGGTGGTGTACCTCAAGCACCGCAAGGACGATCATTTTTCAGTGCTTCGCGGCATTGATGAACACACCGTCTGGCTGGCTGACCCTTCACTTGGCAATCGCACCTACAGCCGCGAGCAGTTTCTCGAGATGTGGGAAACGCGTAAAGACGACCAAGTTAATGCTGACCTCAAAGGCAAATTCCTCGCCGTGCTACCTGCCAAAGCAGATATTTCCGCACTCGATAACTTCTTCACCAAAACCCTCAAACGGCAAACCGCGCAAGCGGTAGAACAACTTGCCATTCGTCATGCACCCTGATTCATCGAACACGCCGCTAACCCGGCGCTCAACTCGGGCGCTGCGCATAAAGCCGCGCAGCGCCGGTTAGCTCTACGATGGGAAGTTCGGGACAACGACCCCCCGCCTTATCTTGCTGACGTGATCCGTCAGAGTATATTGCCCTTGGTGTCAGCTGAGCCCGCGAAGAATTGCTATTTCACCTTTATTGATCTGTTCGCAGGCATTGGTGGTATCCGGTTGGGCTTTGAAGCGTGTGGAGGTCACTGTGTATTTACCAGCGAATGGAACACCTTTGCGCAGAAGACCTACCTCGCCAACTTCCCTCAGGATGATACCCATCTTCTGGCGGGTGACATCACCGCCGTTGACGCCGAAGACATCCCAGACCATGACGTCTTGCTGGCTGGCTTTCTCTGCCAGCCATTCAGCATTGCAGGTGTTTCCAAAAAGAATGCGCTGGGCCGCCCACACGGTTTCGAATGCACGACCCAAGGCACGCTGTTTTTTGATGTGGCCCGCATTATCGCCACCAAGCACCCCAAGGCGTTCCTGCTGGAAAATGTCAAAAACCTGCTTTCTCACGACAAGGGCAATACCTTCCGTGTAATCCTCCAGACCCTGCGTGATGAGCTGGGATACGACGTGCATTACAAGGTCATTGATGGCCAGCGCTTTGTGCCACAGCATCGTGAGCGCATCATCATTATCGGCTTCCGCGAGAAGACAGGGTTTTCATGGGATGATCTGAAGCTGCCTGCCGAAGGCCCACGCCTTTCCAGCATCCTGCACCCACAGGATGGCAGCGAAGTGGCAGAAGAGCCCTACACAACCGGCCCCAAGGCAACGATCAACAGCAAATATACATTGACTCCAAAGCTCTGGGCCTACCTGCAAGCCTATGCAGAGAAGCACCGCGCTGCGGGTAATGGTTTTGGATTTGGCCTTGTGAGTGGTGAAAGCGTTACGCGTACACTCTCGCCTCGTTATTACAAGGACGGTTCGGCCATTCTTGTTTCACAAGATTTGCACAAACAACCTCGCCGTCTGACGCCGCGCGAGTGTGTACACCTTATGGGCTTCCCAGACAATTTTAATATTCGGGTATCGGATACGCAGTCTTATCCACAGCTCGGGCAGGCGGCAGTTGTGCCAATGATTAAGGAAGTCGCCCGTATTATGAGTCCACACATAATGACAATGGTTTCAGCAAGCACACATGGAGTGGCGAATGTCAGCTAGAACTGGCTGGACGCGCCAGCAACTGTTAGTGGCATTCAATCTATATTGCCAAATGCCATTCGGGAAAATGCACTTCCGTAACCCAGAGATCATTAAATATGCGGAGCTGATCGGTAGAACACCGTCAGCACTGGCGATGAAATTGACCAACATCGCCAGCCTTGACCCGGCAATAACCTCAACGGGGCGCAAGGGGTTGGAAGGCGCTTCAGCCGCCGATAAAGCGATGTGGGAAGAAATGCAGACAGATTGGGAACACTTCGCCATCGAGGCACAGTACGCCGCAACTACTTTTGGAGCTACCACTGAATTTGGAACTGCTACTGACGATCTGCCCATGCCGGGTGAGATCGTCGATTACACAGGTAGTAATAAAACAGTTCAGACAACAACTCGTGTTGGTCAGGTTTTTTTCCGGCGGTCGGTACTTAGTGCTTACAATTATCAGTGCTGCATTACTGGTCTATCCGTACCCAAACTGTTGGTGGCAAGCCACATCATACCTTGGCGTGTTGACGCGACAAACCGGCTTAATCCTAGAAACGGCCTGTGCTTGTCGATGTTGCACGACAAAGCATTTGATGCCGGGATTATCGCGATAAGGGAAGATATGACGGTCAGTGTTTCCCGGAAACACGTAACCAATGGAGATCATTTTTTCAACTCGGCGCTGTTAGCCTACGATGGTAAGTCGATAGCATTACCAGAAAAATTTTGTCCGCTTTCAGAATTTCTAGCTTACCATCGACAACACATTTTCGAGGCGTAGGGGTCAATTATGAATGTGCGATTTGAATATCTTTATCGAGATGCAGGCAATTTCAAAAATTGGGGTGAAGTCGTGTTTTCCAATCCCCGCAACATCAATGTTGACTTTGTTGCGGCAATGGCTGAAAAAGTTCTTATCGACCACGCCTACTTTGTAGCATCCAAGGCAGACGTTCCTGATCTGCACTTTGCGGAACATGATGAGGAACTCGACCACGATTGGCACGAAGTTCATGCTTTCCAATCCACAGATGACGCGTCGAACGATGCGCAAGGACGAGATATCGAGGGATTCATCGAATCGCTTCAGTGCGCGTCGCGAGTATAAAGAACAGAACAGGGTCGTATCGAATTCGCATCCCGCTTCATCCTCGATAGTATTGGTGTGGTTGTTGAAGAATCTGAAGAAACATATCTTGATGAGATGCTCGCCAATTTCAAGGGAGTTTTTCCGACTACCAGAGTGTTTTCCGCTTACGCCCGCTCCACGCTGAAGGATATTGATCCTCAGGATGGCCCGGATGATGTGCTGATGGCATGGATGGAGCGGGAGGAGATTTTGTTCCGCACGCTTGAGCGGCACATGGTGGCAGATCGTCTTTCAAAGGGGTTTGATGGGGATGTAGACAGCTTCATGTCCTTTTCCCTTTCTGTTCAGAACCGCCGCAAGAGCCGTGTTGGCCTTGCGCTTGAGAACCATCTTGAAGAGCTGTTTGCCGGGTGTGGAGTTCGTTACTCGCGCACAGCGGTAACAGAAAACAGATCAAAGCCTGATTTTATTTTTCCCGGGCAGGCGGAATATCATGATCCATTATTCAATCCCCTGAACCTCACTATGCTTGGCGTGAAGTCCACCTGCAAGGATCGCTGGCGACAGGTGCTGGTTGAAGCTGACCGCATTGAAAAAAAGCATCTCCTGACTCTGGAGGCGGCGATCAGTAGTAACCAGACTGATGAAATGAAGGCTAAAAATCTCCAGCTGGTTTTACCTCGCCGATTGCACTCGACGTATTTGGGTACTCAACAGGTATGGCTTATGGATTTAGCCTCGTTCACTGCCTTGATAGCTGAGCGGCAAAGTGTATAGACACAAAAAATTTATTTCCGCCAGAACGCGGGGCTGAGTATCACGAGCAGCGTAAACACTTCCAGCCGACCCAGCAGCATGGCGAAGCTGAGAATCCAGATGCCAGCATCGTTAACCGCAACGAAGTTGGCGGCGACCATGCCCAGGCCAGGGCCACCGAGGTTCAGGCAGGTGGCCACGCCGGAAAATGCCGTTATCATGTCCAGACCCGTCGCCATCAAGGTGAGGGATAATACAACGAAGCTGGTGATGTACAGGACAGAAAATCCCCATACCGCTTCCACGACCCGATCGGGCAGTGAACGCTCACCGATTTTTACCGGAATAATTGCGTTGGGATGTATCAGACGTTTGATTTCACGCAGGCCTTGTTTGTAGAGCAGCAGGATGCGCACGACTTTCATGCCGCCCGCGGTGGATCCCGCGCAGCCCCCAATAAAACCGATGGTGATTAACAGCGGTGGCAGGAGCAAGGGCCACACAGAAAAATCAGTGGTGAGAAACCCGGTGCTGGTGATCATGGTAACGACGTGAAATGCGCCGTAATGCAGCGCGTCCCAGAAATTTGGGTAGTGTCCGGTAGTAAACAGTATGGTGGTGGTGAGAGCAATAATAATCCCGATAATGATAAAAAATCCGCGCACTTCTGCGTCATACCAGTAGAGCTTGATATTAAACTGTCGCCATGCCATAAAGTGGATCGCAAAATTAATACTGCCCAATAACATGAAGATGATGGCGATGATGTCGATTACCGAGTTGTTGAAATGACCCATGCTGGCATCATGTGTGGAAAAGCCACCCGTGGAAACGGTGGCAAAGCTGTGGCCTATGGCATCGAACAGGCTCATGCCCGCCAGCCAATAGGCGGCTGCACAAGCCACCGTGAGCCCCAGGTAGATGTACCACAGGGCGCGCGCTGTTTCGGTAATGCGGGGTGTGAGCTTGTTGTCTTTCATCGGCCCCGGAGTTTCAGCACGATAGAGTTGCATGCCACCAATGCCCAGCATGGGGAAAATGGCGACCGCCAGCACAACGATTCCCATACCGCCCAAAAACTGAAGTTGTTGCCGGTAATACAAAATGGATTGTGGCAGATGATCCAGGCCGATAATGACGGTGGCGCCTGTGGTGGTGAAGCCGGACACGGATTCGAATACCGCGTCGGTGAACGACATGTGCGGGTGTTCAGACAGCATGAATGGCAGGGCGCTCACCAGACTCAACGCTGTCCAGAACAATACGACCACCACGAAACCATCTCGAAGATGCAGCTCTTTACGGTATCTTCTTGCGGGCAACCAGCAAAACAGGCCGCTCAGAAATGTAAGCGTAAACGCCATAAAAAACGCATTTTGGGTGTTATCAGCGTACCAGTAGGAAACTCCTACGGGGGGCAGCATGGTCACACTGAACAGCATCAGCAGCAAACCGAGAATACGTTGAATAGCCGTAAATTGCATGGTAGGTCAGTGTCAGGGGTGGGCGTTTGATGTGTGTGTGGTCATGAGCGGCGGTTCCCTGATTACAGAAATGTTGCACTGACCTGGAATAATCGCTCCACGTCTCTAACGCGCGTTTTGTCCACAAGAAATAAAATGACATGGTCTTCGGCTTCAATAACCGTGTCATGATGGGCCACGAGCACTTCACCCTGGCGCACAATCGCGCCGATGTTGGTGCCGGGCGGTAATTTAATATCCTGAATGGCACGGCCCACGACTTTGGAGGATTTGCGGTCGCCGTGCGCAATGGCTTCGATGGCTTCCGCCACACCGCGCCGCAAGGAATGCACCACGGCCACGTCACCCCGCCGCACATGGGCAAGCAGACTGCCGATCATTGCCTGATGAGGTGAGATGGCGATATCAATCGTGCCGCTCTCCACCAGATCAACGTAAGCGGAGCGGTTGATTAATGCCATGACCTTGCGCGCACCCAGGCGTTTGGCGAGCATGCCGGAGAGAATGTTGTCTTCGTCGTCATTGGTGAGTGCACAGAATACGTCGGTTGCCTCGATATTTTCTTCGAGCAATAAATCTTCGTCGGTCGCGTCACCCAGCAAGACGGTGGCTTTTTCCAGTTCTTCCGACAGATGCCGGGCGCGCTGCGGGTTGTGTTCTATGACTTTAACCTGATAATCATGTTCCAGTGCCTTGGCCAGACGCTTGCCAATGTTGCCACCACCCGCGATCATGATGCGTTTGAAGGGTTGATCGAGACGGCGCAGCTCGCCCATGACGGCACGGATATCTTTTTGTGCGGCGATAAAAAATACTTCATCATCCACTTCGATGACGGTGTTGCCTTCGGGGATGATGGGTTTGTTGCGGCGGAAAATCGCCGCAACGCGGGTTTGAATGCCGGGCATGTGTTCGCGTAGCGCGCGCAGTTCCCGTCCCAGCAACAGGCCGCCGTAATGAACGCGTACCGCCACCATACGCACTTTGCCATGAGCAAAATCCAGTACCTGCAGGGCGCCGGGGTACTCAATGAGTCGCTGGATATAATCAGTTACCGCCTGATCAGGGCTGATCAGGACATCGATGGCAAAGGCATTTTCCTTGAATAGCTGAGGGAAGTTCAGGTATTCAGTGGCGCGTACGCGCGCGATTTTGGTGGGTGTGTGGAACAGCACGTGTGCAATCTGGCAAGCCACCATGTTGGTTTCATCACTGTTGGTCACGGCCAGAATCATGTCAGCATCTTCCGCGCCGGCGCGTTTCAGCACTTCAGGGTGTGAGGCGTGACCGCATACCGTGCGCAGGTCGAGGCGATCCTGCAAGGCCTGCAGGCATTCCATGTCGGTGTCGATCACGGTGATGTCATTGGCCTCGCTGACCAGATTGATTGCTACTGACGAGCCTACTTGTCCGGCGCCGAGGATAATTATTTTCATTTTAGGCCATAATCCTAGTTAAGCGCTCCGATATATGTCGGGTGAGGTGTAGTGGAGCTGTTCGTTGGTTATTGCAATCTCCATTCTCTCAAGCCAAGGGGCGACAATTTTATCACTGATCGAGCGATTCGGGTACACTGGAGAGATTAATTCCCAGGGCGCGCATTTTTCGGTACAGATGGGTGCGTTCCATGCCCGCCAGTTTGGCGACTTTGCTGATGTTGCCGCCTGTTTCGCGCAACTGGTATTCCAGGTAGGCTTTTTCAAACTGGTTACGCGCCTCGCGTAGAGGCAAGTCAAAGGTTGCGGTGGGAGAGGAGCGCGCGGGTTCGTTCCGCTCGGGATGGTTGCCCAGCGCCATCTTCACCTCGGCAGCGCCAATTTCAGTGTCGCTGCCCAATATTAGCAGGCGCTGGATCAGGTTTTTTATTTCTCTTATATTTCCCGGCCAGGAATGGTTGCGCAGGCAATTTTGGGCGGCCAGGGAAAAATTGCGGTAGGGCAGGTTTTCCTGGCGCACGAAAACATCAGTGTAATAATTGACCAGATCTGAAACGTCTTCACAATGTTCCCTGAGCGCGGGTATACGCAAGGGCAGTACATTGAGTTGATAATAGAGATCTTCGCGAAAGCGTTTGCCCTGTACTTCCTGTGCCAAATCATGGCGTGTGGCGGCGATGATGCGGGTGTCCAGCTTGATGGGTTCATTGCTGTCTGTTCTTGCAAAGGATTTGTTACGCAGCGCCTGCATCAGGCGCCCCTGCAGGGATAGGCTCATGTCGCTGATGTCATCCAGAAACAGTGTGCCACCACTCGCTTGTTCCAGCAGTCCGTAATGGATTTTTCCGTCTTTCTCACCGCCAAAAAAATCAATCGTGCTATTGGCGTTTCCCGGATTTTTGTTGTTGACAGCCATGCTGACGTCCACAAAGGGGTGTTGGCGCCGTGGACTGCAATTATGCAAATAGTGCGCGAATAATTTTTTACCGACGCCCGCCTCGCCGGTAATCAATGCCGGCGCATCGTGCTGTGCGATTTTTCTGGCTTGCTCCCGCAGTGATTGCATGATCGCGCTGCGACCGATCGGTTCTTCCAGGGTCGGGCCGTGAGCGCGTAGCCCCAGATTTTCGCGTTGTAATTTGTCGGCTTCAAGCGCACGCTTTACCGTCACCAGCAATTTGGCCATCGACAGCGGTTTTTCCAGAAAGTCGTACGCTCCCCAGCGTGTTGCCTCGACGGCGGTTTCCACGGTGGCGTGGCCGGACATCATGATGACAGGGGGCATGGCGCCGCCTTCATGGGACCATTCCTTCAGAAGTGAAATACCATCCATGTCCGGCATCCAGATGTCGAGCAGTACCAGATTAGGCCGCCGCTCCCGCCGTGCACGCTGCGCTGCTGCGCTATTTTCTGCGGTAGAAACGCTGTATCCTTCATCCTGCAGGATTTCCTTGATCAGTTCACGTATATCACGCTCGTCGTCTACAACAAGAATGTAAGCGGTGTTCATGTGCTATTTCTCCGTCAACTGTTGAGAAATTGTGGGCTGCATGTGTTCATGGCTTGAGGTGCTGTCTGTCTGTTGGGATGAAGGTGTGACAGCCGCATTGTGCAGCAACGGTAGACGTACCCTGAAGCATGCGCCTCCTTCGGGATTGTTTTCAGCCCATACTATGCCACCATGCTCTTCCACGATCTTTTTTACAATAGCCAGGCCCAGGCCACTGCCCTTGGATTTTCGGGTGATACCCGGTTCGAAAAGCGTGCTGAGTATTTCTGCCGGAATACCCGGGCCATTGTCGCGTACCGTAATTTCAATGTTGTTAAAGTCGGCGTCGTGTATCCAGTGTGTGGTAATAATAATACAACATCCTGAGTTTTCATGCAGGGCATCCAGTGCATTTTTAATCAGGTTGTGGAGTAGTTGACGAAATCGCCCCGCGTCCGCCTCAATGAACGGTAGTTGTTTGTCCAGCTCGGTCTGCAACTGTATGTTGGCGTCATGACCATGATACAGGTCTGCTACATCTTCGATCAGCAGATTAATGTCCACGGGTTCGATTACTAATTTTGGTGCGCGGGCATAATCCGAGAAGGCTTTTACCATATCTTTCATGGCAGTGACCTGTTGAATAATGGTGTGCGTGGAGCGATCCAGCACGCGCGCATCTTCCGGGTTCATGGTGTCAAGATATTTGTGTCGTAACCGTTCAGCAGAAAGTTGAATCGGCGTCAACGGGTTCTTGATTTCATGTGCCAGACGCCGCGCAACTTCACCCCAGGCGGCATCTCGTTGTGCCTGAATGAGTGCGGTAATGTCGTCAAATACGGTGACATAACCGTTCGCACAACCTTCTGTATGTCCATTTTCAATATGAAGTAATGGTGCGCCACGACACATCAGAATCTGTCGGCCGCTATTGCCGAACAACACGATTTCCTCGCGCCATTCCTGGGGCGCGTCTGACAGGTGTGGCAGGAGGGCCTCGGCAAACGTCTGGAGTGGCGGATAATTATCCCTGATATGTTGCAGGGTTTTGCCGATGTGCTGGGTGATGTCGCTGCCCAGAATCTGGTTGGATGCCAGATTCGCGGTGCGTAATACCTGTTGTGTATCGAAGGTAAGAACGCCTGATGAGAGTCTGACCAGCACGGCCTCCAGGTAGGCGCGCTGTTGCTCGGCGTGTTGATGGCTGAGGTGGGCTTCATCCCGTGCCAGGGCAATTTTTCTTGTCATATCATTAAATGATGTGACAAGAAAACTCAGTTCATCATGGGCGGGTAATGAGGGTAGCTGTTGATCATAATTTCCGGCCGCTACGGCACGTGTTCCAATCGCCAGTACACGCACCGGTTCCGTCAGGCGGCGCGCTGAAAACAGGGCGGCCCACACGGCCATGAGCACGCTGAGCAGTAATACAAGTGAGAGTGTCAATGTGAAACTGAATTTGAGTGGCTCACGCAAGTAGCCCAGCTCCTGATATTTGGCATAGGCGGTTTGTACGCCTTCCGCGAGCGTGTTCATGTTGCTGGCAACGGGGTAGAGTGCCTGCAGTGCCTGGGTTGAGTTGCTGACGGAAGGGCTGTGCAGCAGCACAATAATGCGCACATAAAGTCCGGTATCGCGAATAGGGTCAAGGCCCACGTGCGAGAGTCCTTGTCGCAGGCCCAATAATATGGATTCACTGGGTTGCATAGGTACAATCATGGTGGGGTCATCGCTGCTGAACGCAATGACCTGGCCATGGGTCGTCATGAGTGTCAAATCTGATGCACCACTGCGATGACGTAATATATCCATGCTGGAAATGACTTGTGAGGGGGCAACTTCCTCAATCTCGCTGGCCATGCGTTGTGTCTGTCGTAACAGGTCGCGCATACGGCCATTAAGCGCGATGCGGCTGAGCTCCAGGGAGTCGGTAAGCGCTTTCTCGGTGCGTACATCAAACCAGCTGTCAATGCCGCGCTGTAAAAAATCCACCGAGAAATAATATACCAATGATACGGGGAACAAGGACAGAATCACGAAGATGGTTGCCAGGCGTACCGTGAGACGTGAGCCTACGACACCTTCACGGTATTGGCGTCGCAGACGTTGCAGGTTGACGGCAATCAAGCCGACCAGCACCACCAGTTCGAGGACATTGATCACCAGTAAAAATGAATATAGTTGGCCGAACTGGGCCGAGTTCTGCGTGGCGCTGCTCATTAAATACAGCGATATCAGCAGCAGCAGGAATAATACAATGACCGGTGCGATGCCGGCGCTGAGCCGCCTTAAGGTTCGAATGACCATATATACCATTCGCTGCTCAAGCGCCAGCCCGAGGAAATGTAAGCCAATACCCGGATGGGCACGGGTAATGTTTCAAGGTCAAGGCGGGTGCGCAACCGCGCAAAATATTTTTCGCCGGGGAGCAGTAGTTGTGCATCCAGCATCGGGAAGTTTTCAATCGAGCTCAGGTCGTCGATGGCTGTTTTCAGGGTTGGAAAGCTGGTTTGAACGCCAGTGTTGAGGTTTTTGACGAGATATTGCTGAGTGAGTGCATGATACGAGAGTTGATAGCGCTGTTCAATGGTGGCGATCAGTTGTGCCCACAGGTATTCCCGCTGGCGTAATACTTCGATATCCAGGGTAATGGTGAGCGGTATGCCTTTTTGCAGCGCGCCAAGCGCTTCTTCGCTGAGCTGATAAGAAAGCCGGGTGTTCAGGCGATATACCTTGTCAATCAGCGTGACATCGGCATTGCGTACCACGAACCCATTTTTTGTCTCCCCTTTCGGGTCGTCGGCCGAGGTAATGCCAAGATAGAAAAAACACGCCAAAAACAATGCCAGCGATACTATCTTGTGCAGGGTGAGTTGTGAGTTATCGTGCCATTCTTTCATAGTCTCAACTGTCACACGTAGTCGACATTATATTTCGCACATACGAAACATGATGCCGACATTGCTCTCCTCCGTTCACTGCATATGGATGTGCCCGTGCTGGTCGCGTCCAGTGTTTGTGGCAACGGTGCCCGACGGTTCCTGTGCATGAATGCATGCGCAGAAGGTGAGGTGCCGGAGGTTGCATATTATCCTTTTATCAGGTGCGCGTAATAAAAGCCGTCCATGGCGTCCTCGCCAGGTAATATCTGCCGCCCTGCTTCTACGGGCCGCCCCCAGTCGGCGCAGATCGGTTGTTCGCGCGCATCAGGATGGGCGGCCAGAAACCGGGTGATTTGTTGCTGGTTTTCTTCTGGCAGGATAGAGCATGTGACGTACAAAAGCATCCCCCCCGGGCGAAGTAATGGCCATAATGCTTCCAGAATGCGTGTTTGTTGCTCTGCCAGTGCGCTGATGTCTGCGGGTTGGCGCAGATATTTTATGTCGGCATGGCGGCGTATCACGCCTGTGGCAGAGCAGGGAGCGTCAAGCAGAATACAGTCAAAGGGGTTGCCGTCCCACCAGATGGAGGGGGCTGCGGCATCGCCATGCCGCAATTGAATACGGCTATTGCCTTGCATTATTTGAGGATGATCATTGAGTCCCAGTCGTTGCAGGGTTTCGTGCACACGCTTCAGGCGTTGATCGTCATTGTCCAGTGCGGTGAGTGCCATGTTTGCGGCTGCAGGTGTGGCGAACAATAATTCCAGAATGTGAGCCGTTTTTCCGCCAGGCGCCGCGCACGCGTCCAGTACGCGGTGTTGGGCGCCGCCGCACCCCTGCTGCGTGACGAACAGGGGTGCGGCCAGTTGTGCGGCGGCGTCCTGCACGGATACCCAGCCGTTGCTGAAACCGGGCAGGCGTTCGACATCCATGGGTTGTGCCAGGGTAATGCCGTGGGAGGTGTGCGGCGCGGCGCGGGCGTCGATGCCCGCTGTCTGTAATGCCTGCAGATAGGTTTCGCGATTCATGCGTTGCGCGTTAACACGCAACGTCATGGGCGGGCGCTGGTTGTTGGCCATGGCAATGGTTTGCCAGAGTGGTAGCACGGGCGTGCCTTCGGCCTGCGTGCTGATATGCGGTGCAGGCCAGGCGGTTTTGAAGGCGTTGAGCAGCCAGGCGGGATGAGCGAATGCCGCTGCTTCGTCACAATCAACAGTGGCAGCTATGCGCTCGGCATCGCGCACATAGCTGCGCAGTACGGCATTGATCAAGCCACGCGCCCAGGCCTTGTTCAGCGCCTTGGCCGCTGATACCGTTTCAGTCACGGCAGCATGATTGGGGGTGCGCATGTAAATCAATTGATACAGACCCAGTAACAGCAGGGTATGAATGTTGGCGTCGCGTTCCTTGAGAGGTTTGCGCATCAGGTGTGCCAGAATAGCGGTCAGGCGTGGCTGCCAGCGCAATACGCCATAGCACATCTCCTGCACCAGCGCGCGCTCACCTGCGCCTTTCTGGGTAGCAGTGGACGTATGGGTACCAGGAAGTTGGGCAAGACATTGTGGCAGCGCCACGCTTAACGAGCGTCGCTCAAACAGAACCTGTGTCAGCGTGTTTGCGGCGAGTGCGCGAGCGTTCATAGGAGTACCGTACCCACCGCCACCAGCGTGTGGTGTGCATTCCAGAAATCCGCGATCGACAGCGGCCGTCCTCCCGGCAATTGCAGTTGCAGCAAGCGCAGCACACCCTGACCGGTCGCTACATCAATGCCCTGGCGGTGTGCGGCGATGATGGTGCCGGGTGCTGCCGGGGTGTCGGTGCGTACGGCGGGTTCATCAATGACGCAGGCGGTTAGAATGTGCAGCGACCGCCCATCGCCCAGTTGCGTACGAGCAGTGGGCTTGGGGCTGAAGGCGCGTACCTTGCGCTCGATTTCAAGGGCGGATTGATGCCAGTTTATGGGGGTTTCGGTTTTGTCGATTTTAGCGGCGTAGCATGCCAGTGATGCGTCCTGTACCACGGGGCGTGCAGTGCCGGCATTCAGTTGATCCAGCACTGGCAACAAGCCTTGCGCGCCGAGTGCTGCTAGACGGTCGTGCAGGGTTTGCGTGGTATCACCGGACAGGATCGGGCAGGCTACCCTGGCCAGCATTGCGCCAGTGTCCAGCCCAGCGTCCATCTGCATGATGGTAATGCCGGTTTCACTGTCACCGGCCAGTATCGCGCGGTGTATGGGCGCCGCACCGCGCCAGCGCGGCAGCAGCGAGGCATGAATGTTCACGCAGCCCAGGCGTGGCGCGGCCAGCACCGCCGGGGGAAGCAGCAAACCATAGGCGGCCACCACCATGATATCGGCCTGCAATGCCTGCAATTCTGCCTGTGCTTCGGGTGACTTCAGGCTGGCGGGCTGATATACCGGAATATTGTGTTGCAGGGCACACTGTTTGACGGGGCTGGCCTTCAGTTCACGCCCACGTCCGGCGGGTCGATCCGGCTGGGTGTATACTGCACAGACGTGATGCGGCGTATGTAGCAGCGCTGCCAGTGCCGCAACCGCAAATTCGGGCGTGCCGGCGTAAATAATGTTGAGTTTATGCGTCAAGAGCGGTGGCTTTACAGGGTCTGGCGACGCTGTTTTTCAAGCTTCTTGCGAATGCGCTGTCGCTTCAGCTCCGAGAGGTAGTCGACAAACAGCTTGCCGTCGAGGTGGTCGATTTCGTGTTGAATGCAGATGGCCAGAATGTCATCCACCTGCATATCCAGTGGCTTGCCGTTGCGCCCCAGCGCCCGTACCCGAATCTGTCTGGCGCGTTCGACGGGCTCATAAATGCCCGGCACGGAAAGGCAACCCTCTTCCATGGTTTCGATGCCGTCCCTGTTCACTATTTCAGGGTTGATCAGGCACAAGGGTGATGTGCGATCTTCGGAAATATCTATAACAATCACTCGCTTGGATACATTTACCTGAGGGGCGGCCAAGCCGATGCCGGGCGCCTGGTACATGGTTTCAAGCATATCGTCGATCAGGGTGCGAATCGTGTCGTCCACCTGCATGACCGGCGTGGCCTTATTACGCAGGCGCGGGTCAGGATAGTGCAAAATCGAGAGAATAGCCATGCCGGAAAACCTGTATTTAACTTAATTGATAATAGTCCGATATAAGAGTGAGATTATCAAGAGAAGTTGCGTCCGGGTTGAAATCTTCACGGAACATTATAATGGATCTGGTCATTGATTTGACGCCACCCGCATCATACTCAATAAGGACGATTATGTTTACTACAAAGACATTTTTAGGTGCTCTGCTGGTGATGACCGTGGGCGTCACAGCCATTCCGGTGGCGCTTGCGGACACGGTGGCGCTTAACCCTGATCATCCTGATCGCCATGTTGTAGTCAGGGGTGATACCTTGTGGGGTATTTCTGCGCGATTTTTGCGGGATCCCTGGAAGTGGCCAGAGGTCTGGCAGATTAATCCGGACATTCAAAACCCGCATCGTATTTATCCGGGGGATGTTGTCTTCCTGACGATGAAGGACGGCCAGCCGGTATTACAGGTTCAGCCGGGGCCGGCCCATCCGCGCAGCAGCGAACGTTTACCTGAGGAGTTGCTGGCGGAGTCCTCATCATCAGAAGAAACCGTACGCACCCCCGCGCTGCCGGTGGTAAGGTTGTCGCCACAGGTGCGCGTGGCTGGAATTGAGGCGGCAATTCCCACTATCCCCATGGATATTATCGCCCCGTTCCTGTTGCGTGCACGGGTTGTGACGCAGGAAGAAATGAACCATGCCCCCTACGTGGTTTCACTTGAGGAAGGGCGGGTCTCCAGTGGCATGGGTCAAAAGGCCTATGTGCGCAACCTTGCCGATAATGTAGGCACACAGTTTGGCGTGTTTCACCAAACGGTGGCTTACCGGAATCCCGGCGCAAAGAAAGAAGATGTTCTTGGGTACGAAGCGCTGCAAGTGGCCGATGCCCGTGTGGAACGTTTTGGTGACCCTGCGACCATCATGCTGACAGCGTCGTACCGTGAAACATTGCTGGGAGACCGATTATTGCCGGTGGGCCTGGATGAGGTATCGCCCTTCCTGTTGCCGCGCGCCTATGACAGGGCAACGCCCGGCAAAATTATTGCGGTAGTGGATGGCGTTTCCAGGATCGGACAGTATCAGGTAGTGGCGTTGAATTTGGGTGCGAATGACGGTGTAGAGCCGGGACATGTGTTCGTGATCAATCAATCGGGTACCCTGGTCAGAGATACGATACAGCCCGTGCGCAACGGCGAGGCCGTGATGTTGCCGGAAGAGCGGGCGGGTCTGCTGATCGTGTTTCGCTCTTTTGCGCGAGTGAGTTATGCGCTGATCGTCAAGGCAGAAAAAGAAATCAGGTTGTATGATGCGGTGGTCGCGCCATAGTACGTATTTAATCTGGCTGGAAACGCTGTTGATATCCCGGCAGCGTTTCCAGTCGCGAGTGGAACTTGCCATGATCTGCGGGGTCTGAGATGATGGCGACATGTTGAATTTACAGAGCGGTTAAGCAGGACACACCCCATAATCCTGCCTATTGACAGAGCCTGACGGCTGATGACTGAAAAGAACCGCGATACCTCAGATCTTTCCTACTGGCTGGCGTTATTACATGCGCCCGGAGTGGGGCCTGCCACCTTTCTGGCATTACTTGATCATTATATTACCCCGCGCGCCGTATTTGAGGGGGGTGCGAATAATCACGGGCCGGCAGAAGACGCCGCGCCACGCCTCAGCACCGCCACTGCGGCGTATCTGCGTAAGCCGGATTGGGCCAGCGTCGAAAAAGACCTTGACTGGCTGGCGCAGCCGGACAATCATATTATTACCCTGCATGATCCCGCTTATCCGGCCCTGCTCAAGCATATCGCCGTCGCCCCGCCGCTATTATTTGTACACGGTCAGCCAGGTGTGCTGGGTCGGCCGCAACTGGCCATCGTGGGTAGTCGTAATCCGTCTGCAGGAGGCAAGGAAATCGCCCATGATTTTGCCCGGCATCTGGCCAGTGTCGGGCTGACCATTACCAGCGGGCTGGCACTGGGAATTGATGCCGCCAGTCACCGGGGTGCGTTGGAAGCGGGGGATGCCGAAGGTGTCACGGTGGCGGTGACCGGTACCGGGCTGGATCGCGTCTATCCGGCTCGACACCGTGATCTCGCGCACCAGATCGCCGAGCGCGGCGCACTGGTGTCAGAGTTCCCGCCGGGCACGCCGCCCTTGCCGGAAAATTTTCCGCGCCGTAACCGCATTATCAGCGGCCTGAGCGCCGGGGTGCTGGTGGTGGAAGCGGCATTGCAAAGTGGCTCCCTGATTACCGCGCGTCTGGCGGGAGAGCAGGGGCGAGAGGTTTTCGCCGTTCCGGGGTCCATTCACAACCCTCTGGCGCGCGGTTGTCACGCCTTGATCCGGCAGGGTGCCAAATTAGTGGAGAATGTACATGATATACTGGAGGAGTTCGCGGCTTTGGGCCTTGGAGTGTCGGTTGGGCGGTGTCCGGAGGATGCGGATACCGGACCCAGGCCGGGGCTGGATATTGAAGATAATCAAATGAAACTGCTAAATTTTATGGATTTTTCCCCCGCTTCGGTCGATACATTAGTAGAGCGAAGTGGATTGACGCCGGAGCAGGTTTCCTCCATGCTTTTGGTCTTGGAATTGCATGGTCGGGTTGAATCAGTGGCCGGTGGGCTTTATATACGGGTTGGCGGGAGGTCCTGAAATGAAAGAAAATGTGTTGGATATCCTGATGTACCTGTTCGAGAGTTATCTGGAAGGTGAGCTGGAATTCATGTCTAACCAGGAAGCGCTGAAAAAAGAGCTGCTTGAGGCTGGTTTTCACCATGTTGAGATCGACAAGGCCTTCACCTGGCTGGAAGGCATGGCACGATTGCGCGAAAATGGCGCAGGTGTATTGCTGCCGGTGGGTAACTCCATCCGTGTGTTTACCAGTGAAGAAATCACCCGGCTGGACACCGAAAGCCGTGGTTTTCTGCTGTTTCTGGAGCAAATTGGCGTGCTTGACCACACCAACCGGGAATTGGTCATTGATCGCGTCATGGCGCTGGAAAGCAGCGAAGACATTGACCTTGCCCAGCTGAAATGGGTCATCCTGATGGTGTTGTTTAATCAGCCAGGCCAGGAAGCCGCCTTTGCCTGGATGGAAGACCTGGTCTTTGACGAAATAACTCATAGTTTGCATTAATCCTGGATACACGCTACAAGGTTGTATTTGCGACACGTTTGTAGCGTGTCTTTGTGCGTCCATTACTCCGGAATCATCCTGGCTCATGAAAAACCTGCTGATTGTTGAATCACCCGCCAAGGCCAAAACCTTGAAGAAATACCTGGGCAAGGACTTTGAGATTCTTGCCTCGTATGGTCACGTGCGCGATTTATTACCCAAGGAAGGCGCGGTCGATATAGAGCATGATTTCTCAATGAACTATCAGCTCATTGAGAAAAATGAAAAGCATGTTGATGCCATCGTCAAAGCCATGAAAAAAGCAGACGTTCTCTATCTGGCAACCGATCCGGATCGCGAGGGCGAAGCCATTTCCTGGCACCTGTACGAAATTCTCAAGCAAAAGAAATGCCTTAAAGACAAGCCCGTGCATCGCGTCGCGTTCTATGAAATTACCAAACGTGCTGTTAATGCTGCCGTGGAGAATCCGCGAGAATTGTCCATGGAGCTGGTCAATGCCCAACAGGCGCGGCGTGCACTGGATTATCTGGTAGGTTTTAACCTGTCACCGCTGTTGTGGAAGAAAATCCGTCGTGGCCTGTCAGCCGGACGTGTGCAAAGCCCGGCGCTGCGCATGATTGTCGAGCGTGAAGAAGAAATTGAAAAATTCATCGTGCGCGAATACTGGAGCATCGCCGCCAGCCTCACCAAAAAAGGCGAGCGTTTCCCGGCAAAACTGACCCATTATCAGGATAAAAAACTCGAACAATTCAGCATCACCGACGGCGAGCAGGCGGCGCAGGCGCAAGAAACACTGTTGCGCGCCGCGGCCGGAAAGCTGGTCGTCACCAAGGTTGATAAAAAGCAGCGTAAACGCAACCCGTCGCCACCGTTCATCACTTCCACCCTGCAACAGGAAGCCTCGCGCAAGCTGGGCTTCACGGCGCAGCGCACCATGCGTCTTGCGCAGCAGTTGTATGAAGGTATTGATACCGGCAGTGGTGCCGTGGGCTTGATTACCTACATGCGTACGGATTCCGTAAATCTTGCGCAGGATGCATTGGCTGAAATCCGCGAACTGATCGCAGTGCGTTATGGCAAGGACAACGTGCCCGCACAACCGCACGTCTACAAAACCAAATCGAAAAATGCCCAGGAAGCGCATGAAGCCATTCGCCCTACGGCCGCCGAGCGTGTGCCCGAGTCCATCAAGGACAGCCTGAGCGCCGATCAATACAAACTGTATGATCTGATCTGGAAACGCACCATCGCCTGTCAGATGATTCCCGCGACACTCGACACCGTTGCCGTCGACATGGTGGCCGGTGATGCCAGTGAAGGCAACATTTTCCGCGCCAATGGTTCCGTGATTGTAGACCTTGGCTTCATGGCGGTGTATCAGGAAAGCGTGGACGACGCCAAGGACACCCCTGCCTCCGCAGGCGCGCCAGGCACAGGGAGCAGCGACGATGAACGCCGCTTGCCGGCCTTGCTGGTAGGTGAGAAGGTCGATGTGCTTGGCATTGAGCCGGAACAGCACTTCACCGAGCCGCCACCGCGTTATGGCGAAGCCAGCCTGATCAAGGCGCTTGAAGAGCACGGCATTGGTCGTCCGTCTACCTATGCCAGCATTATCTCCACTTTGCAGCAGCGTGAATACGTTGAGCTCGACAAGCGGCGCTTCAAGCCGACCGACGTGGGGCGCATCGTCAATAAATTCCTCACCGAATACTTTACGCAATACGTCGATTATGACTTTACCGCACATCTCGAAGATGAGTTGGATGCCGTGTCGCGGGGCGAGAAGGAATGGGTGCCGTTGCTGCGCAACTTCTGGACGCCCTTCAAGGCGCTGGTCGACAATACCGAAGAGAATGTCGAACGCAAAGACGTTACCCAGGAAGCGATGGATGAAGCCTGCCCCAAGTGTAGCAAGCCGTTGTCAATACGCCTTGGCAGACGTGGTCGCTTTATTGGTTGCACCACCTATCCCGAATGTGATTACACCCGCAATCTTAACGAAGAAGCGGGTGCCGAGACCGTGCCCGAAGTGGTGGAGGGACGCACTTGTCCCAAATGCGACTCGGCATTAATCATGCGCATGGGACGTTACGGTAAATTCATCGGTTGCAGTACCTATCCCGAATGCAAACATATCGAGCCACTGGAAAAGCCTGCCGACACCGGCGTGGATTGCCCCGTGTGTCACAAGGGCACACTGCTCAAGCGTAAATCACGCTACGGCAAGATTTTTTATTCCTGCGCCACCTATCCCGATTGCACCTATGCGATCTGGAATGAGCCGGTTAAGGAACCTTGTCCCAAATGCCAATGGCCGTTACTCACGATTAAAACCACCAAGCGTCGTGGCACCGAAAAAGTCTGTCCGCAAAAGGAATGTGATCACGCCGAACCTCATGCCGTGGAAGACGCGTCTGCTGAGTCAACAGTGCAATAGGCAACCGCGTGCTGACCTGCGGTCCGATGTTGTGCACGATCGCAGGTTCATGTCATCAAGGCGCCATAACATAACATGAACGCCCACATGCCGCCCGAACCTGCTCAGGAAAATGCATACTGGCCCGCTCATACGCGCCTTCTGCTCGACAGCTACCGGCATTGGACGAACCGCGCATTGCTTTCCGG
Source organism: Gammaproteobacteria bacterium (assembly GCA_023266055.1). GTDB lineage: Bacteria > Pseudomonadota > Gammaproteobacteria > Ga007554. The sequence goes on from JAHFRW010000013.1 coordinate 22,684, forward strand.
TGATGCAACAGCCCGCACCCTTTATTATGCCCCGTTCGCCGTGTTGTCACACGATACCGCGCCGGATCCGTGCTTCACCTATGCTAATCTCGTGGCACAAGCCATGTTTGAAATGCCCTGGTCTGAAATTGTTGGTCTGCCGTCACGCTACTCCGCCGAAACGCCAGTTCAGGCCGAGCGTGCACGACTGCTAGAACGTGTGGCAGCACAAGGTTATATTGACGATTACAGTGGTGTGCGTATTGCTCGCTCTGGAAAGCGCTTCCTGATACAGCAGGCCACCGTATGGAATCTGGTAGACTCGCAGGGCAAGCGGCTGGGCCAGGCCGCGTGTTTCATGGCAGATGTGTAACGTTGCACGTTATATTGTGCGGAACACGGATACAGGCAGAGGACCACTTCAATCTTCCGATTTTTTGTTGCGCAGGTTGCCGCGATTTTCACTCATTGCTTAAATCCTCCTGTCATGATGATCTTAAGGGTGTGCAGAATGGAGTCGGATTCCATACACGGGTTGCTGGATTGAGTTCCGGGTTTACCGTAAAATCGCTATACTTCGAACATAACCGGATTGTGAACCATGATGATTAAACCTGTAAATGCCGGATTATTGGGCATGCTGCTGATTTTTACATTGATGGCGGGTTGTGCCGGATTGTATCAAAATCCCGAACCTCCGCGCGTCAGCATTACGGCGGTCGAATTGGTGGAAATGGGCATATTGGAACAGCGTTATCACTTAAAGTTGCGCGTGCAAAATCCCAATAACTTCGATTTTGTAGTCAAAGGTGTGCAGTTTGAAATTACATTAAATGGGCAATCGTTTGTTTCGGGTGTGAGTCGTAATACGGTGAGTATTCCGCGTCTGGGTTCAGCGGTGCTAGATCTGGAGGCTGTGAGTACGCTCGCAGGTCTGGCACGGCAGTTCATGGAAATGACAGAAAACAAAACCCCCATCGCCCGTTATGGGATCACGGGCAAGGTACATCTGGCACAGCCCGCCATGTCTTTGCCGTTTCACGAAGCCGGGGAGATTAAGCTGCCCTGGTTGGAGGGAAGGTGAGGACGAAAATATATCGGCGTTGCCTGGTATTTCCGGTGGAATGCGGCTAACCCCCGAGAATCGGGGTATCTACGGTGTCAGCGCAACAAATTCACCTTACAAGGCGCCCCGCGCCATATTTTTTGCGTACCAAGGCGTGGCAGTACGGTACTGCGAGCACCGCCCTTTCGTGTCAGCATGCGTGTAAGTAATTCCTATGCGCGCGAGTGCATGCACGATGAAAGCGCCTGGTTCATAGCCGATGGTATTGCGTCGAATCACCAGGCGCATCTTGAAGCCCTCCCTCCGCAGAAAATTTCATGTACACAAGAGGCCAGGCGCCGAGGATAATTTGCTGTGGTGAAGCCGCGACGACAGCCGCATGCACGGCAAAAGATAGCGGGATCTGCTCATGCAGATATTTTTCAAGCGCGTGCGGAGTCACGGCTTTATGGGCCCTTGCTACTTCGCCAGCAAACTCCGCAGCATCCACGCGGTTTTTTCATGTAGCTGAATGCGCTGTGTGAGCAGGTCGGCAGTCGCTTCGTCGGTAGCCTTTTCCGCCATGGGGAAGATTGATCGAGCAGTACGCACAACGGCTTCCTGACCTTCAACCAGCAGACGAATCATTTCTTCAGCCTTCGGTACACCGGTGGTTTCCTTGATGGTGCTGAGGCGCGCAAACTCGCTATACGTTCCTGGCGCGGGAAAGTCCAGTGAACGAATGCGTTCCGCAATGAGATCAACGGCGAGCGCAAGTTCGGTATATTGTGTTTCAAACATAAGATGCAGTGTTTGGAACATGGGGCCCGTGACATTCCAGTGAAAATTATGCGTTTTGAGATAAAGACTATACGTATCGGCAAGCAATCTGCCCAGCCCGCCCGCAATTTCTGCACGATCCTGTTCATTAATCCCAATATCAATCGTCATGGTGTACTCCTTGGGTAAGTTGGTAAATCATTGGGGGTGATGAGATCGCTCCCTTCCCTCTGTAATGGAGTCACATTAAATATACCGATTCATGACGCATGAATCAATGCTCTTCTGTAGCTAAGCAGAAGTCATGGAGGTTCATCGATGCTCAAGCTTTGTTGCTGTGATATGCATGTGATGCAGTACATTCGTGATACTTAACCCAGAAGCATATTTTTTGCTCGGCGCAAAGGCTGGCACTTGAGCGTCGGATCATGTTTCATTAAATTCAAGTTTCAGGAGGCTAAAACACTTCATGTCATGATATCGACCTTTGATGTAAGCGGATTCGCGGCGAATACCTTCCTCTTTGAAGCCCAGTTTTCTAAGAACTTTTTCAGATGCAATGTTGCCGGGGATTGTGTCCGCTTGAATTCGGCGCAATGGGCCACAAGGTAATTTTCCGTCAAATGCTATTCGTATGATTTCGAAAAGAGCTTCTGTTGAGATGCCCTTGTTCCAGTAGTCTGGTTTTAAGTCATAACCAATGGTTGCGCTGCGCATTTTCTCGTCCCACGAATTGAAACCGCATGTTCCGATTAATTCGCTGCATGTTTTAGTGCGAATTGCCCAGCGAATGCCGGAGTTTGAATTGTGTCGTAATTAAAAAAGAGCAATTAATTTTTCCGCTTGAGAGGTGTCGGTAAAAGTTTCAAGATCATAAAATTTCACTACGTCGGGATTCGAAAAAAATTATAAAGTGACGCGCAATCGGTTGATACGATTTTAGTGAGTAATAACCGGGCTGTTATAAGTTCTGGGAAGTTCATATAATTATTTTTCAGTATAGCGAGGCTGTAGGAAAATTACCTGGAATATCGAGAGTCTCGATTTCACGAGGTGTCTTGACCTCTCCCAGATGCATGATCGTTCAAGTGATCTTTTAACGGCCCCCAATGCCTTTAAATTTTTATCTGCCTGCGGATCGGCCAGTGTGAGTCCCATTAAATGACATATTTTATATGCTGCTTGTGTGCTTGATTCGAGGTTGAACAGATGCTTCAATGTTTCTGTTTTGACATGCAGTTTGAGTACCTCCAGCTCGGCCTTACGTTGTGCCTCCAGAAGTCTAACCACGGGCATCTCGTAAAGCAACTGTTGATAACGTGAATAATAAGCATCTAAGCGTTGTTGCCAAGAGCGAAATCATTCGAGATATAACGGCTTAAGGGAACCTCTAAAAATTCCATCCCTGGAATTTTTAGAGTCGAAAAGCTAAAATGTGATTTTTGCTTTTCTTCATTTACCAATCTCTTGCAGAGATTGGTAAATGGCGGCACGTCCTGTACCTTAAGGGCACCTCTAATAATTAGAGGTGCCCTTAAGGTCTGGTGCCTTCTTTGAGCAGGGGCTATCCCTGGTAATTGCCTGCTCTTCCAGGTCTTAATAGGGAGAAATATAGAGCCGGTAGCTGCAAGACACTGTGAAACGTAGACCCGTGCAAGACGGGCAAGAATAAACTGTGTGAGAATCATGGGGCGAGACCTAATGTGAGAACCCGCAATTCCTGATATTGTTTAATCGCCCATCGTCGCCAATAAATCTGCCTGATGTTCGCTGGCCAGTGGGTCGAGTACGGCGTCGAGGTTGCCTTCCATGATGTCGGCGAGCTTGTAGAGGGTGAGATTGATGCGGTGGTCGGTGAGGCGGCCCTGGGGGTAGTTGTAGGTGCGGATGCGCTCGGAACGGTCGCCGCTGCCCACCAGCAGGCGACGGGTTTGGGCTTGTTCGGCGGCTTGTTTGTCGCGTTGCGCGGTGACCAGCTTGGCTTGCAGCAACGACATGGCGCGGGCGCGGTTTTTGTGTTGCGACCGTTCGTCCTGGCACTCCACGACGGTGCCGGTGGGGATGTGGGTGATGCGAATGGCGGAGTCGGTTTTGTTGACGTGTTGGCCGCCGGCGCCGGAGGCACGGAAGGTGTCGGTTTTCAGGTCGGCGGGGTTGATGGGTACCGCGTCGATTTCGGCGATTTCGGGCATGATGGCGACGGTGCATGCCGAGGTGTGAATGCGGCCCTGCGCTTCGGTTTCAGGTACGCGCTGTACGCGGTGTGCGCCTGATTCAAATTTGAGGCGTGAGTAGGCGCCCTGCCCGATGATGCGCATGATGATTTCCTTGTAGCCACCGTGTTCGCCGGGGTGTTCGCTGATGATTTCTATTTGCCAGCGTTGTTTTTCGGCGTAGCGTGTATACATGCGGTAAAGGTCGCCGGAGAAAATCGCGGCTTCATCGCCACCCGTGCCGGCGCGAATTTCCAGGAAGATGTTGCTGTTGTCGCTGGGGTCGGAGGGCAGCAGCAGTTTTTGCAGTTCGAGTTCCAGCGCGGCGGCGCGTGTTTGCACTTGTTTGATTTCTTCGATGGCCATGGCGCGCATGTCCGGGTCGTCATCGCGCTGCATTTCTTCGGCGGCGGCAATATCCTGCTGTGTGGTCAGATAGCGGTTGAAGCAGGTTATTACCGGATTGATTTCGGCGTATTCCATCGAGAGCGCACGAAACCGCTCCTGATTTTTGATGGTGGAGGGGTCGCCCAATAAGGCGCTGATTTCCTGCAGGCGTTCGGAGAGGTTCTCCAGCTTGCTGTGTATGGATGGTTTCACGGGTTCAGGTATGTTTCTTTAAGTCGAACAGTTCCCGTGCAGCATCAAGCAATTCATCGCGCCCATCAAAACCGGCTTGTTTCATTTGTGCGCTGGGGGTATGTGTCAATTTGTTGGTGAGGCCGCGGGCCAGTGTTTGCAGGACGTCTGCAGCGGGCATGCCGCGCTCCAGCAGGCGGCAGGCTTTTTCGACTTCTTCATCGCGCACGCGTTCGGCTTGTTCGCGGTAGGCGCGAATGGTGGAGACGGCATCCAGTGATTGCATCCAGCCCATGAAGCGCGTCACTTGTGTGTCAATGATTTCTTCGGCCTGTTTCGCGGCTTCCTGACGTGATTTCAGGCCTTCCTGAATAATTTCCTGCAAATCATCGACAGTGTACAGATAGATGTCACTCAGCTCGCCCACTTCCGGTTCGATGTCGCGTGGCACGGCAATGTCGACCATGAGCATGGGGCGGTGTTTGCGTGCCTTGATGGCGCGTTCTACGGCGCCCTTGCCGAGGATTGGCAAGGGGCTGGCGGTGGAGGATATAACGATGTCGGCTTCGGCGAGGTGTGCGGGTATTTCTGAAAGTTCGATGGCGTAGCCATTAAAGTTGCTGGCCAGTGCGTGTGCTTTTTCGACGGTGCGATTGGCGATGATGATGCGGCCAATGCCATTTTCATGCAGATGCCGCGCCGCCAGTTCAACGGTTTCGCCGGCGCCGATCAGCATGACGGTACGGTGGGGCAGGTCATCAAAAATCTGTTTGGCCAGACTCACGGCGGCAAAGGCGACGGATACGGGACTGGAGCCAATGGCGGTGTCGGTGCGCACTTGTTTGGCGACCGAAAAGGTGTGCTGGAATAAGCGGCCCAGCAGGGTGCCTACGGTGCCGGCCTGCATGGCGGTGGCATAAGCGGATTTGATCTGGCCCAGAATTTGCGGCTCACCGAGAATCATGGAGTCGAGTCCGCTGGCGACACGCAGCATATGGCGTACGGCGCTTTGTTCAGGGTGCAGGTAGACGTAGGGCGACACCTGATCTTTGCGCAGATGGTGATAATCACCCAGCCAGGTGACAATATCGTCCGCCGTGGCGCTTTTTGCACAGCACACGAGTTCGGTGCGATTGCAGGTGGACAGAATGGCGGCTTCTTCGACGCGCGACCGCGCCCTGAGGTCATGCAGGGCCTCAGGCAGGCGCTCAGGCGCAAACGCCACGCGTTCCCGTATGTCTATGGGAGCGGTTTTGTGGTTAATACCAACGGCCAGGAGGCGCATTGAACTTATCCGCCTGTTAAAGTAACTAATTTTGTTAGAACCTGCTCACGATCTCGCTGAAAGGCGCATCGCGGCGTTATTAAAGTGCCCTTACAGCGAGATCGTGAGCAGGTTCTTTAAGCATAAACTGTTAATATAGCAAGTTAACACTGTCTTTTAGGAGAGACAGACTTGCGGCCTGTAATATGTAACACTAACGGTATAATAGCCGATATTAATTACGGAGCATCTTGAATTTTACCATTAATTGCCGGAGTTGGCGAATGAATAACCTTAGACTAATTCTGGGATTTGTGGCTGTGGCCCTTTTGGGCGGTTGTGCCACGACCCGCTCTGGGGGCGCGGACGTGGCTGATGCTGTTCCGCCACCCTTGCCGCCGAATGCGCTGTACCAGGCGCTGGTGGCGGAGCTGGCGGCACAGCGTGGCGAATTTGATGTGGCGGCCGAGCATTACCAGTCGTTGACGCGCAGCACGGGTGATCCGCGTGTGGCGGAGCGTGCTACCCGCGCGGCGGCCATGGGGCGTGATGATCAAAAAGTATTGAGGCTGGCCAAAGACTGGCTGGAGACGAATCCGCGCAGTCTGGATGCGCGTCTGTTTATTGCGGCAGCGCTGATTCGTCAGGAGCAGTTTGATGCGGCCCGGGAGCATGTGGACGTGGTGCTGGCCGGCGGGGCGGGTGCCCCTGACCATGGTTTTGGCGCCATTTCATCGTTGCTGTTCAATGTGTCGGACGGTAAGGCGGCGCTGGCGTTTATGGAAAAAGTCATCGCCAATTATAAGGATGATCCCTACGCGCAATATGCCTATGGGCAGGTTGCGCTGCGTGCCGAGGCGCTGGATGTCGCATTGGCTGCGGCTGAAGAGGCGCATCGGCTGAAGCCTGATTGGGTCAATGCCGTGGTATTGCAGACACGTGTCCTGCAATTAAAAGGTGAGTCGGGACGTGCGGCGGATGTGCTGGAAGATGTGATAAATAAACAGCCGCAGGATGCCGGGTTGCGCATGATTTATGCGCGTCTGTTATTAAGCGCGGGTCGTTATGAGGCCTCATTGGTGCAATTGGAAGTGCTTGCCAAGCAGGCGCCGGATAATCCGGAAGTGCTATTGACGACGGCGCTGGTCGCGATCGACTTGAAGCAACTGGATGCGGCCGAACGTTATTTGAGTCAGCTTCTTGCGCAGCCCCGGCACGGTGCCGAAGCCAGTTATTATCTGGGTGCTGTTGCCGAGGCGCGCAATGATCCCGCGACTGCCAAAAAATGGTATCTGGCGGTGGCAGATGGTGAGCATTATCTGTCTGCACAGTTGCGCCTTGCCGTGATCATGGCCGATCAGGGTGATGTCGATGGCGCATTAAGCAGGATGCGCGCGTTAACCACGGAAAATGCGACACAGAAAGTACGGGTGGCGAGTGTTGAGGGTTCTGTTTTATATCAGGCGGAGCGTTATGCGCTGGCGATGGATGTTTACAATGCTGCCCTGAAAGAAGTGCCGGACCATGTTGACCTGCTGCACGGCCGCGCCCTGGCTGCGGAAAAGCTGGATCGGCTGGATATTCTGGAGCAGGATCTGACGGCTATTTTGCAGCGTGAACCTGCCAATGCGGCGGCGCTTAATACGCTGGGTTACACGCTGGCGGATCGTACCACGCGTTATCAGGAAGCTCATGATTACATCAAGCGCGCGCTCGATTTACAGCCGCAGGATTTTGCCATTCTCGATAGCATGGGATGGGTCTTGTTCAAGCTCGGCAAGAATGCTGAAGCGGTGACGTATCTGCAGCGTTCGTGGGATGCCGGCCAGGATGCCGAAGTGGCCGCTCATCTGGGTGAAGTGTTATGGGTGACGGGTGATCAGCAAGGTGCGCGTGACATCTGGCAGCGCGCCCTTGAAAAATCCCCCGAGCACAAGATGCTGCGTGGAGTGATGCAGCGTTTTGGCATTAAATGAAAAACATGGCGGTGCCGCCAGCGCTGATTCTGGTGCTGACGCTGGTGTTGACGGCGTGCGTCCAGGCGCCGGTGCGTTCGATGCCGACAGGGGCAGAGTCTGCGTGGCAGGCGCGTCAGGCTACGTTGGCGGCGGTGTCGGCATGGGCGCTGGCGGGGCGCATTGCCGCGCATAATGGCGCTGCCATGGAAGGGGCTATTGGCGGTGCGGCCATCAGCGTCAATGCCATCTTGCATTGGGCGCAGCAGGCCGATGATTACAGCATTGATGTGATCGCCCCCTTTGGGCAGGCGATGCGGCTTGAAGGGCGTGATGGGGGCGTGGTGGCCCGATTGCCTGACGGTCGTCAGATCAGCGCTGCCAATCCCGATGTGTTGCTGTACGAGAGTACGGGCCTGCGTCTGCCGATGAGCAGTTTACGCTTCTGGGTGCGGGGCATGCCTGCACCGACGTCCGTCGTACACAAGGCGCTGGATGACGCGGGCCGTCCGTTGTGGCTGGAGCAGTCCGGCTGGCGTGTCGAATTTCTGCGCTATACGCAGGTCAATGGGCTGGATTTGCCCGACAAGCTGGTGATCACCCAGCCCCCCATGCACCTGCGGCTGGTCGTTGACCGCTGGGATCTTTGATCATGAGTGGTCATATTCAGGTGAAGGCATGGCCCGCCCCTGGCAAGCTCAATCTGTTTTTGCACATTACCGGGCGGCGGCATGACGGGTATCATCTGCTGCAAACGGTTTTTCAATTCATTAATCACTGTGACTGGCTGACCTTCACGCTACGCTACGACGGCATTATCCAGTCTACCGCAACCTCAAACCACGCCGTGGCCCCGGAGCACGATCTGACCGTGCGCGCCGCCCGGCTGCTCCAGTGTCATGTTGCGTCCTCGCACGGTGTTGATATCCATCTCGATAAACGTTTGCCGATGGGGGGCGGGTTGGGCGGGGGCAGTTCTGACGCCGCCACCACCCTGGTGGCGTTGAATCAGCTCTGGGGGTTGCATCTGCCCCTTGAGCAACTGGCGGTGTTGGGCCTGCAGCTAGGAGCTGATGTGCCGGTATTTATCCATGGTCAGGCCGCGTGGGCGGAAGGCGTGGGGGAGGTTATGACCCCCGTAACCCTCCCTGAGCCGTGGTATCTGGTGATGGTGCCCCCTTGTCATGTCTCCACTGCAGAGATATTTTCCGCGCCTGAATTGACACGGGATGCGCCAGCCCTCACAATAGAAGGCTTTCTTTCGGTGCTTGAAATGGCGTCGGGGGATTTTGCCTGGGGCGGTAGTAATGTGTGTGAGCCCGTGGTGTGCTGGCGTTATCCGCCCGTTGCCGAAGCGCTGGCATGGTTGAGGGGATATGCCGACACCGCTGGTGCCCGCATGACCGGCACAGGTGCGTGCGTATTTGCAGCGTTCGCCGATGAAAGCGCCGCACACCGCGCGATGCGGCAAATGCCGGCCGCTATGCAGGGCTTTGTTGCGCAGGGGATGAATCGTTCCCCTTTGTATGCCCTTGACAGGGATGAGTCATGAATTTTTTGGGGTGTCGCCAAGCGGTAAGGCACTGGGTTTTGATCCCAGCATTCCCAGGTTCGAATCCTGGCACCCCAGCCATATTTAGAATTCCGCTATGTGGGATTCAGTGAAAGTTTATGCGTAAGTGAAGCGCCAGGATGAGAACCTGGAAGGTTCGACAAATTCGCCGGGAGCGAATTTGAACAGCGGCAACGCTGGCCCCGCAGGGGCGAAGGGCAGGATGCCCGGAGTAATCCTGGCACCCCAGCCATATTTCAAGGTTCTCCGTTATCGGGGATCCAGTCATGATGTTGCCATAGATGTTAATGGTTAAAAGATAAACGAGGCTGTATCGTGACCGACAGCAGGATGATGGTTTTTACCGGCACTGCCAATCCACGTTTGGCAGAAGATATCGTTGCCCACTTGAACATGTCATTGGGCAAGGCCGTGGTGGGGCGCTTTAGCGACGATGAAATCATGGTCGAAATCATGGAGCACGTGCGCGGCAAAGACGTATTTATTGTTCAGCCCACCTGTGCGCCGACCAACGATAACATCATGGAATTGATGGTCATGGCTGATGCGCTGCGGCGTTCGTCGGCCTACCGGGTGACGGCAGTGATTCCATATTTTGGTTATTCACGTCAGGATCGCCGCCCACGCTCGGCGCGTGTTCCCATCACTGCCAAAGTGGTGGCGAACATGATCAGTAGCGTGGGTGTTGACCGGGTATTGACGATAGACCTGCATGCCGACCAGATCCAGGGTTTTTTTGATCTGCCGGTAGATAACGTGTATGCCTCGCCGATTTTGCTGGGCGATATCTGGCGCAAGGAATATCCCAACATGATTGTGGTATCGCCCGATGTGGGTGGTGTGGTGCGGGCACGTGCCTTTGCCAAGCACATGGATGCGGAGCTGGCGATTATCGACAAGCGCCGCCCGCGTCCCAACGAAGCGAAGGTGATGCACATTATTGGTGAAGTGACGGGCCGCACCTGTATTCTGGTCGATGATCTGGTGGATACGGCCGGTACCCTGTGCCACGCCGCGCAGGCGCTGAAAGAACATGGCGCTGCCAAAGTAGTGGCTTACTGTACCCACCCGGTATTGTCCGGCAAGGCGGTGGCGAATGTTGAAGCTTCAGTGCTTGATGAAATGGTGGTGACTGACACCATTCCACTGAGCCCCGCAGCGCGTGCAAGTGCGCGGATTCGTCAGCTCAGTGTGGCTACCATGCTGGCGGAAACCATGCGCCGCATCAGCAATGAAGAGTCGGTCAGCTCGTTGTACATGGATTAAAAGGTTGTTTGAAGTGGTGTATCCCCCTTGGTCGCGGGGGGCGTTTTGATGTTTAACTGGAGAGTGTTATGAGCGTAAGTTTTGAATTAATAGCCGATGTGCGGAGTGATCTGGGGAAAGGTGCGAGCCGCCGCCTGCGTCACGCCAATCAGGTGCCTGCCGTGTTGTATGGTGCCCATAAGGAACCTGCCTACCTGTTGCTGAATCATGATGAAGTCCTGAAGCGTTTGCAGCACGAAAGTTTTTACTCGCATATTTTGACGCTGAAGGTGAATGGTCAGACCGAACGTGCCGTATTGAAGGATCTGCAAAGACACCCCAGCCAGCCACGCGTCATCCACATGGATTTTCAGCGCATCAGTGAAACTGAAAAATTGCGCATGCATGTGCCGTTGCATTTTACCAATGCCAACACGGCACCGGGCGTGAAGCAGAGCGGTGGCATCGTGTCGCACTTGCTGATCGACGTTGAAATTGTCTGCTTGCCGAAAGACCTGCCGGAATTTATTGAAGTTGATCTGGCCAATCTTGAGCTGGGTCATGCCGTGCATTTATCCGACCTCAAGCTGCCTGAAGGTGTGCAACTGACGGCCTTGATGCACGATGACGATCAGCCCGTGGCCTCCATCCATCTGCCACGTGCTGCAATAGAAGAATCCAACGCTGCGCCGGTAGCCCCGGTGACCGTGGTCGAGAAGGGGGCAGCCCCTGAGGCGGCCAAGTAAGTAGCCGTCAGGACGCTTCACGTTGTCGTCGCCGATTGAGTTGATTGTTGGTCTGGGGAATCCTGGCGGCAATTACGAGCAGACGCGTCACAACGCCGGATTCTGGTTTGTGGATGCCATGGTGCGCAGCCAGGGAGGTCTGTTCCGATCCGAGGCAAAATTCCAGGCTCAGGCATGCCGAATTTCCGTGGTCGGGTGCGATGATGTTGGCCGTGACTGCTGGTTGCTTAAGCCCACGACTTTCATGAATCGTAGTGGGGCAGCGGTGGCGGTACTGGCAGGGTTTTATAAAATACCTGTCGAGCACATTCTGGTGGTTCACGATGAGCTGGATTTGCCGCCGGGTGTGGCGCGCCTCAAGCAGGGTGGTGGTCACGGTGGTCACAATGGCTTGCGTGACATCATCGCCCAACTGGGCGCCAATTTTATGCGCTTGCGCATCGGCATTGGGCATCCGGGTGATCGGGATGCTGTTGTGGAATATGTATTACAGCGCCCCTCGCTGGCTGACCGCCAGCAGATTGATGCGGCAATGGAAGCGGCGTTACTGGTGATGCCGGATGCAGTGAATGGTGAAATGCAGCGTGCCATGCACCGCTTGCACAGTTCACCCTCACCCTAGGGTGAGGGTCGTATTCATAACTAGAAGCGTATAATCATGGGATTTAAATGTGGCATTGTCGGTCTGCCCAACGTCGGCAAATCGACGCTTTTTAATGCGCTGACGCGTGCGGGCATTGCTGCGGAAAATTATCCGTTTTGCACGATCGAGCCCAACGTCGGCGTGGTGCCGATGCCAGACACGCGTCTCGACGCGCTGGCGGCCATCGTCAAGCCGCAACGTGTGCTGCCCACCACCATGGAATTCGTCGATATTGCCGGGCTGGTCGCAGGCGCCTCGAAGGGTGAAGGGCTGGGCAATAAATTTCTCGCCAACATCCGCGAGACGCACGCTATCGCCCATGTGGTGCGGTGTTTTAAAAACGACGATGTGGTGCATGTGGCTGGCAAGATAGATCCTTGCAGCGACATTGAAGTGATCAATACGGAATTGGCACTGGCAGACATGGACACCGTGGAAAAGGCCTTGCTGCGTGTTGGCAAGGCCGCCAAGGGCGGCGATAAGGATGCTATGGCGCAAAAGGGCGTGATGGAGCAGGCGTTGGCGTGCCTCAACCGGGGTGAGCCGGTACGGTCATTGCGGCTGGATGCCGATCAACAGCGTTTGTTGCGCGATCTGCATCTGCTCACTGTCAAACCCACCATGTACATCGCCAATGTCGCTGAAGATGGTTTTGAAAATAACCCTTATCTGGATCAGGTGCGTGCCCTCGCAACCCGTGAAGGGGCAACGGTCGTGCCCGTGTGTGCCGCTATCGAAGCCGAGATTGGCGAGTTGCCTGACGCCGAGAAGGGTGAGTTTCTTGCTGATCTGGGGCTGGACGAGCCCGGCCTGAACCGCGTGATTCGTGCGGGTTATGAATTGCTGGGGTTGCAGACGTATTTCACCGCAGGTGTCAAGGAAGTGCGTGCCTGGACGGTGGCTGTGGGCGCCACCGCGCCGCAGGCGGCGGGCGTTATCCACACCGATTTCGAAAAGGGTTTTATTCGCGCCGAGGTGATTGCATATAACGATTTTGTTACCTATAAAGGTGAAGCAGGCGCCAAGGAAGTCGGCAAATGGCGGCTGGAAGGTAAGGAATATATCGTGCAGGATGGCGATGTCATGCATTTCAGGTTTAATGTTTAGGGAATAACGGGCGCCTTAAACACAAAAACCCTTTTTGGGTGCAGTTTTCCCTTGAGTTTTAGGGGGTAAATCCTGTATCTTTGCCCCTCCTTTTAAGGCTACGTAGCTCAGCCGGTTAGAGCGCGGCACTCATAATGCTGAGGTCGGTGGTTCGAGTCCACCCGTAGCCACCATTTTTTGATCCCCCCACTCATGCAAAATCCTCGTACATGCAGCACGGCAGGCTTTGAGCGTCCGTGTTTTGGGTGCCCGAGTTCCCGGTGAGCGTACGCCCATCTATTGGGTTCTTTGGTAATGATTGATCGTTGCCCTTGTTGCGACGGGTATTTACGGCGTTACTCGGGTATTCAATAATGGATTTTTCTGCGGTATCATTAAAAATTCTAACCTAACATTTAACGAGGAGGAGCAGGATTATGGCAATGCCGCCGGGATGTCATCTGGAAACCAAAACTGAGCGTGAAGTGAGATATGTGGCAAACCAGCCGGTCCAACACTGGAAGAGGGAGTGCAGTAAAATAACAGGCTGCACTGATTCTTCCGATAATACCGATTGGGTCTGCAAGCCGTGGGAGCGTGAGTCATAACGGTTGTTGGCACTTTTCGGACTTGATGGTGCCTTGTATGGGTATGTCATGAATATTGGCTTGATGGTTTTCAGTCTGCGGCGCCCGCCAGGGAGGGCGCCGCAGGCATAGCGGTCACCGAGCACAGTCATTTTGGGGACGGGGATGTCCCAAGATGGTTCGCGAGCACGGCGACACACTTTTTTAGATATCGTTGTACCTGCATTACGGCTTGTGACTACCTTGTTCGTGCTTTGGGCCATGCTCACTGCAGGTAAAGCGAATGCTGTATTTGAAACCATAAGCGCCAGAACCGCAATGGTTTTGGCGAGGTGTGCGTGATTGATCATGTTACCTCCTTGATATACTGTTACGACATAAGTGTAAACGTACAACCCCGCGGCGCATGATTTACCCTGGAAATTCAAACCTGGCAATTAAAGAAATTTTGGTGCATCAGAGGTTCCCTGCCTGCTCGTGTAAATCATGTTTCATCATTCCGTGTCACTACGGTAATGAAATACTAAATCTCCTGAAATCATGGTAGCCATAACGCTGTGGGTAAGAAATTCTACCGTTATCCGTCACATAACGGATAGGGGCGTACACAAAAATCGATGGTTATCCCGTTCGGCATTCCTGGATATTTCTACTCAATCACATTAATGATATGTAAATAATCTGGCAATGATGTGAATGGCCGAAGAAAATTTTTGTAAAAAACGGTTTTGAATACAATATTTTTTCGCAATAATATTCGTGGCTGTGGGTGAGGTCAGATGTTTGAGTGAGTGATGGATGCATGTGGCGGCATAATGCTGTTCACGCAGGATAGTATGTTAGAGAAGTGTCAATTTTTGAAAAATTCATGGGGGGATTGGGGCGGGGGAAAATAAAAATACAGCGATGGAATCGCTGGGATATTTTTCGTCACTCCTCAAGTTTCTTATGTTTGAGGAGTGACGGTGTATTCGATGCCTGGCTGAGAATTTAATCGAGGATTTATTGTAAAGTGATTACTTGACGCCGCTAAACCCGAGTGTTTCCATGTCATAGGAGATGCGTTGTGCGGGCGTGAGAATCGCGCGCATTTCCAGTATATGATTATAGCGAGCGCTTAAGATCTGTTTTTTGATTCCCATCAACTCGTCAAGTTTGGTGTTGATCATTTTGCCGGGGGCGTTGTCGCGCGCCACCAGGGTGTTGACCTGTTTCTGTGCCAGCTCCTCCTGTGCTTTCAGGATGACCAGTTCGCGGTCGAGCGCAAGATGCATCATGTCTACATGTGTTCTTTGGTCACCGCTCAATGTTTTTACCCAGTGGTCGGTAAAGTTGTGAGACGATTTATGTGCCGAGTCATCGTGTGAGCCAGTATTGGCGCTGGGTGTTTCGTGATGCTCAGGTTGCGCGTCTGGCCCTGCGGATACCCCGCATGGCGCCAGTGCCAGTAATGTTGCGGCCATTGCAATGGTGAGTATTCTGTGCGGCATTATCATGTCGGGTTCCTCGCGGGGTTTATCAATGGATTTGACTCGGCAGCGGACCTTTTTGGAAAAATTACAGGAAGTCCTGGATCGTGTGCATATGTATGAGTGATGCACCCTGCCGTGTCAGGCATGCACCGTACTCAACACATGCCATGGACTTAATGTGCTCTATATTTGCTGAAATGTCAAAATCATCGCGAGTTTATTTGGTTGATAACCGGTGTCGTACTGTAGTCTTCCTGTCAGTTTAAAATTGAAGTTTAAAGCCAATGGAAAGAAAAAAGGGAAGACCTTCATTGGCGCTGGTGGGGACGTTGGTGCCAAACCCATCCGGTGTAGAGGATTCCAGGTTAGTGCCATTAGGTGAGAAGGTGTAGCCCTCAAGATTGCGTTGATCATAGGCATTCAGGAGGTCGGTAAAAAGGCTTAATTCGCCGATACGTACGGGTGTGAAATATTCGGCGCGCAGATCCAGGCGGTGATAAATGGGTAATCGTTCTGAATTCAGCCTGCCATAAACCGGCTCCGTAATTGCAGGGTTGTTGGTGTTGGCGCGTACATCTACAATAGGGGTGTAAAGCCCACCACTTCGTAAGCTCCACTTCGCGCCAAAGATCCAGTTTTTGTTATGATGATAATTGGTTACCCAGTTTATCATAACGGGTCGGTCGTAATCGAAGGGCCTGGTTTTTCCGCTGCGTTCGTCGCGTCGTTCGGTTTTTGAAAGGCTGACAGCCAGCCACCCATCCCACTTCTGCGTCAGTTTCCTGTTCAGTAAAAATTCCATGCCGTAGGCCCGGCCAGCAGCATCATTCGAATAATTGCTGGCGAGATCCCCGCGACTATTGTCCTGGATGCCGATCACCACATTGTGCAGATCCTTGTAATAGGTGTCCAGCGTCCATGACCAATCCCGGGAAAGTTTGTTTTCAAGCCCCAACACATAGTGGTTCGCGGTAATGTAATGCAGTTTTGGGTTTCCGATGAAATTGGCTATTTCCTGGAGCTGGGGTGATTGTGCATACCGCCCAATGGCAGAGTTAATCGTCCATGCATCGTTCAGGGTGTAACGTAAATGAAAGCGTGGCTGCCATGCCTGTTGGTCAAGGTAGTCATCTGTAGTGTAATTCATGCCACTGGTAAATAGCAGTTGTTTCGTGATTTGCCATTTGTCCTCTACATAGCCAGTGATGGTGTTTGAGTTGAGTGACTGCTGAAATTGATACAGGGGTGCGTCAATCGTTGGGCAGTCAGGATCAAAGCTGGAGCAAGGGACAATTTTGGCGCGGACGTTTATTTTGTATCTGGTTTTTTCTGCACCCAGACCGGTGGTTAGCCAGTGGGTCTTTGTGAGTTGTCGCCCGTAATGGGTGCGCAACAGTTCGCGACTTGTGTCTACGGTTGTAAATTGACCGGCGCCATATCGTACTGAATCATTTTCAGTCGTGTGTGTAAGCAGGGTTTTCAGGCGGCTGTTGCCATCCCCTGGCAGGTAATTCCACATGAAGCCCTGGCTGTCAAAGCCACGGATTCTGCTGGCGGGGCCGGCAAAGTCAGGGTCACGCATGGCCTCGTTTGAGTTTTGAAGAAAGGTTGCAGCCACTTTATCACTGGCGCCTGCAGCAACAGCACTCAATTGATGTTCGTTGTTCAGTTTCCACAGGTATTTGAATTGATAGTCATCATAAACAGGCAATTTATTCACCTCTATGCCGCTATCCTTATCCACGACATCTTTTTTGTCGAGAAATTTGTCAATCAGGCTGCGCCGATAAGATGCGTAAAATGCCTGATTTTTATTAATTTCACTTTCAAGTAATAGGCCTGTATTCAGGAAACTCCAGTCTAATGTGGTGGTAAAGGCCTGGTGACGAGGGTCGCGTAACCCAACGTCAATGACGGCGCCTGTCGCGTTGTTGTATTGGCTGCTGAATGCAGCCGGATATAAATCAAAACTGCGGATCAGGTTTTCATTGAGAATGCTGGTGCCAAAATCATGGAATAAATAACGTGCAGGAATAAAGTCGATATAGTACGCGTTGTCGTCAGGTGCTGAGCCGCGTATGGCGGGGGCGTTGCTGTAATCGCTGGCGGTAGTGACGCCGGGGAGTGCTTGTACGGCCCTGAGTGGATCCAGGTGGGCGCCGGGTGTTTTGAAAAGTCGTTCGGTTTGTGCATTCATTTCACTTGGAGTGGTATCCACGCTTTGCGGGGAAACCACCACTGGGGGTAATTGGGTCACGGGAGGGGGATTTTTTTCTTCGGCCAGTGCCGTGCCTGGAAAGCTGCAAATAAAGAAAAATATTGTAATGAGGGTTAAGCGGGCGCGTTCCATACGGCCTCCGGGCGGGTGATTGATGTTCAAAGGTACGTCTGATTAAGTCAGAATTACCTTGCAATGTAATGCAATGATGCCGTATCAGGCTAATCTAGCGTACTGGCAGGATTGCTTGCTGTGCAAATGTTGTTTCCCTGGGGGTGGTTGGCAGATGTGCAGGTAAGGGAGGTTGACCGGCGACTTTGTCAGTTGTCAGTGCCAAGCCTTTACGGTAATACTCCAGAGCTTTTTCCTGTTCGCCCAAACGTTCCAGCAGTTGTGCCAGTGTGTGGTAGGTTTCGGGATGAGGGGCAACCATGACACTGGCTTCTAGGTAGCGGCGTGCTTTGCCCCATAGTCGGGTACGCAGGCATAAGCGCCCCAGTGCCAGTAATAACAAGGCATTGTTTTCGTGCTTTTCGAGCCACAACTCGGCACGGGCAAGTTGTTTGGCAGAGTCTGTACCTGCCGCCAGTCCATACAGGTGGACAAGATTTTCATTCCATTCCCTGGCAATGGCCTCCTGCAGCACGAGCTCAGCCTGATCGCTCATGCCCTTGCCGATCAAGCCGCGTGCGTATTCGGAAATCACGCTTTCATGCACGCGATTTTTTTGCGGTACTTGTTGCCAGGCCTTGATCAGGGTAATGGGATCCTGATCGGCGGCGGCGTGGGTCAGCAGTTGCGTGTGGGCATTAGCTTCCAGCACAGCACCCTGTGCTTCGTCGATGATGCCGGCTTTACGCAAGTCAGGCAGCAAGTCAATCAGCGCTTCCCATTGATGTAGTTCGCTGTATATCTTCATGAACAGCTTGAGTACCGGTGCATGGCGGCGTGTGGTGCTGTTGAGATTGAGCAGGGTGGTGAGTGCCTGTTGTGGCTGTTTGTAATCAAATTGCAGGCGTGCCTGGCTTAGCTCGACAGCAAAAGTATTTTCCGGTTCACTTTGTTGGGCCAGATGCAGGTAAGCATCACGGCGTGATTCTGATCCCAGTTCCTGCGCGGCGCGTGCTGCTGCAAGGTAGTTGAGAATGGGCGCGTCGCTGTGTTCAACATGTTTAATGAGGAGTTGTTCGGCTTTACTCCAGGCGCCTTCGGACAGTTTTATCAGGCCTTGCGTGAGCGCGTGCCGCGCCTTGTTGAGTTGCCGTTGTTCCTGTAATTCGCGCCAGCGTTTTGGGAAGCGTCGGGCGGTATTCCAGACGCGCAATATGCCATAGCCAATAGCAAACGTCAGTAATATGATGGCGATAAATACCGTCAGGCTGGTTTCCATGGTCCAGTCGCGATATACAATTTGTATGTACCCCGTTCCTGTTTTATCGCCGGCGTTCATGGGCAGGGCGAAGGCAATGCCCACCACCACGAGCAGGCCGAGCAGGATGACAGCAGCCAGTTTCATGGCTGTGCCACTCCAGATGAATTCTGCGGTGTGACCGGGGCGGTGGGCTGATGAGCCGTGGGCAGCGCCGGCGGCAGTGATAAAGTGGTACGGTTGCGCGCCAGCCATGCCTGCAGGGATTTGAGCGAGCGGGTTGTGTCAGGCAATGCGGGTGTCAGGTTTATATTCTTGAGCTTGGCGAGGGACGCCTGTGCACCCTGTGTGGCGGCATTTTGCTCGAAATAACGGCCCAGCCAATTGTGTGCTGTTGTAATGTTGGCGCGAAATGCTGAATTGTCACGGCGTAACAGGGCAAGCTGGGCCGTTTCCAATGTCAGGCGCAGATTCTGGCGCAGAAAAAAACGTTGCTCGGGTTGTGCCAGTGGTGGTGTAGTTTGATCCGTGCGCCGGACAACAATCAGACTTTTCAATTCATGCCACGCCACGTTCCAGAAACCTTTTTCTTTATCTGGCTGGGTAGTATCAGAGGATGTATGCGCGGGGTTCGGCAGCGCAAATTGTTCAATCTGGCTCTCCAGGCTGCGCAGTGTAATGAATGAGCCCGTTATATCCGCTTGCGGGATGAGTTTTAATGCGGTGATTTCGTTAATCAGCTGTTGCCGGGTCTCGAAGAGAGCGGGGTCATCTATTTGTTGCAGACGTTGATCCGCTTCTTCCAGTGCGGCGATAGCGCTGGTGATGTCGCGTTCCAGTTGCAGGCGGTGCATGGCGATGCGCATCAGGTATTCGGCTTCGCTGGCAACCGTGTAGTCATGGCTGCGGGTCAGGGTGTGGCGTATTTCCTGGGTAACATCACGCAATACCTGCTGTTCGGCACGTATTTCCTTTAATCCTTGATTCAGTTCACCCTTGAGGGAGGTGTCAAGGTCGCGTAATGCCATCACGGTTTGTTCGATCTGATGAGACAGGCTGCGTTGATCATTCCAGGCGTAAAGGCTGAGCGCTCCCGCGCCTATGGCGCATATCAATGCAATCAGGCCCAGATACAGGGGCAATGTGGCCGCCTGGGTGGGGGTGGCAGGTTGAGTGGGCGCAGCGTCCGCGATCAGCGGTGGCATGGCGTCCACAGGTGAGGGTGCGGAAGGTGTGGCGTTGTCCTGTTGCATAGCTTTTAATCGTCCTGGGTGCTGCGCCATGCCTTGATAGCGGCAATTAATCCTTCATCATTGGCTTCGGGTGCTACCGAAGTATGGCACGTTATGCCTAACTCCTGTGCGGCGGTAGCGATGCGCGGACTCATCACGGCCAATGGCATGTGCAATAACACTTGCTGGCCAGTGGTACCGGCCAACTCCCACAGGTTTCGCAAACTCTCATTGCTGGTGATCACAATAATATTGATTTTACCGGTTATCAGCAGGTGTTCAAGATTCAGGGGGGTGGTTCCGGGAATATCGGCGGGTTTGCCACGTCGGTAAACTTCTGCATGTTCGATGTCCGCACCACGCTCCCGTAATGTTTCTGCCAGTAATTCACGCCCACCTTCGCCACGAAAGATGACAATTTTTTTATTTGCGACGTTGCGCATCTCCGGTAAGGCAAGCAGGCTTTCGCTGTTAAATTTTTCCTCTGGACAAATATCGACAGTTTGTCCATATTCCTGTAGTGCTTCAGCAGTGCGTGTTCCCACCACGGCGATCTGCAAATGTGATGGCCAGTCACGGTGCGGCAATATCAGATCCATGGCTTTGGTTACCGCGTTGGCGCTGATGAAAATGGCGATATCAAATTCATCAAGGCGCTGAATCAGGCTTACAACCGCGCTGTTATCGCTGGGGTCCTGAATTTCCAGTACCGGAAAGGCGATGGACTGCCCGCCTTCTGCCTCAATCAGGGCACGCAGGTGTGGCGTCTGGTGTGCGGGGCGTGTGACCAGCACGACGATGTCGGCGAGAGGAAGTGCTGATTTCATGATGTTTTTGGAGGCTCGGGCAGGTAGATATTTTTCAGGATCTCTGCCGCACCACGTGCCAGCAAATCATCAGCCAGTTTGATGCCCAGTTGTTCGGCGTCGTGTGGCGGGCCGCTCACTTCACCACGTATCATCTTGCTACCATCGGGGCGGCCTACCAGTCCGCGCAAGGTCAGATTATCGCCCGTGAGCACCGCGTGTCCGGCAATCGGCACCTGACACCCACCTTCCAGGCGCCGGTTCATGGCGCGCTCTGCGGTAACACGAATGCGTGTTGGTTCATCATTCAGCGTTGCAAGCAGGGCATGGACGTGCGTATCATCTTCACGGCACTCGATACCAATGGCGCCCTGGCCCACCGCTGGCAAGCTGATATCCGGTTCAATATATTGGGCAATGCGATCTGCCATATTCAGGCGCAGCAGCCCGGCGCTGGCAAGAATGATGGCATCGTACTCGCCCGCGTCCAGTTTCGCCAGACGCGTATTCACATTGCCGCGCAGGGTGAGAATTTTCAGGTCGGGACGTCGTGCGCTCAACTGGCACTGGCGCCGCAGGCTGGATGTGCCTACCCGCGCACCTTGTGGCAGAGCGTCCAGCGTTGTATAAGTATTCGACACAAAAGCGTCGCGCTCATCTTCACGCGCGAGAATGACTGCCAGGTGCAGGCCGGGAGGGAACTCGGCAGGTACGTCTTTCATGGAATGCACCGCAATATCCGCGCGATTTTCCAGCAAGCCTTGCTCTAACTCCTTGACAAACAACCCCTTACCGCCAATTTTGGAGAGCGGGCTGTCCAGGATTTTGTCACCCTGCGTCGTCATTTTCAGCAATTCAATCTGCAGGCCGGGGTGGACGGCAAGCAACGCATCACGCACATGTTCCGCCTGCCATAGCGCCAGAGGACTTTTACGGGTAGCAATACGAACGATATTGGGCATGAGTAAACCATGAAATAGTAATGAAGAACACAACAAACCGCCCGCGCATAAACCTTAATGGTAGTGTGGTTTGGGTCGGCTGTCACTTCCCCTTATGATACTGCCTCGGCTGTAAAAAGCACAGATTTGGTGTGATTTAGTATTATGCGTTGCAAACGTGGTTTCATGGGCAAGAGTTTTGTGGGTGTGGGATTCATGTTGTGATAAATGCGAATCCTTTTTGATGATTGGGGTGTTGGAGATTATTAAAGTGTGTCACCGTTGCGATCGCACACATTCCGACAAAACAGGGAAACCTCGGCTATCCGGGGCTTGCCCGCCACCGCTCGCTTTCGCCCCGCCAGAATCACCTTACGATGGAAACGCGGCACTTTGTCCAGGCTCCCTTGTCATTGGATCAGACTAAGTATTGACCATTGCGTGGTCACATAGTAAGCTGCCGGGCTGGTGTTCGCTCGTGCATCCGGCAGGGCGCGGTGTTAGCCGACGGCAAAGGGTGTCTGGATGACCGCGAGTCTGAAAGGAAGTTTGATGGCTGCGCGCTGGCCTGACTACAACTACAGGTGCGCGTATATGAGGCGCCACATTGGGGTAAGCAGGCGAGCTTCTGCAAAGCTCGGTACTTGCGCAGAACGATGCGGCGTAGATCCGACATCGAGAGGTGTTGGGTGTACATGCGGAAAGACGGCGATTGATGGAAGCCGTCGTCAAACGTAACAAACGCTACTTTGATGCATTGGGTTTGGTTTCGCTGCAGGATACACAGCACCTACCCCAGCATATTTAATGAGCTGCCGCATGTACGGTGGTATGAGATAACGGCAGGAGTGATCCTGCCCCCTATTCGATTCAGTGGAGAGTATATGTCAAATACACGTAATGCCAACACAGGCAGGTTGGGTTGCTTGGGAAGAGGGCTGGTTTTAGGGCTCTGTTTGCTTGGGAGTGTAGGCCAGGCGCTGGCTGCGCAGTTTGCGTATGTGGCAAATCGTCATTCTAATACCATCTCGGTCTATACGATCAACCCGGTCACCGGGGCACTGACCGCGGGCACCACAGTGGCTACAGGGGGTCAGCCTTACTCCGTCACCGTGCACCCGAGCAGGAAATTCGCCTATATGGCAAACTCTACATCCCACAATATCTCGGCCTATACATCAACCCGGTCACCGGGGCGCTGACCGCAGGCACCGCAGTGGCTGCAGGGACGACCCCTTTCTCCATCACGGTGGATCCGAGCGGCAAATTCGCCTATGTGGCAAATTATGGCTCCCACAACATCTCGGTCTATGTCATCAACCCGACCACCGGGACGCTGACCGCAGGCACCACAGTGGCTGCAGGGTTGGGTGTTGCGTCCGTGACAGTGGACCCGAGCGGCAAATTCGCCTATGCGGCAAACGCTGGCTTCAGCAACATCTCGGTCTATACCATCAACCCGGTTACCGGGGCACTAACCCCAGGCACCACAGTGGCTGCGGGGCGGTATCCTTACTCCATCACCGTGGACCCGAGCGGCAAATTCGCCTATGCGGCAAATCGTGATTCCAACAACATCTCGGTCTATACCATCAACCAGGCTACCGGGGCGTTGACTGCAGCAGGTACAGTGGCCGTAGGCAGCAATCCTGGTTCTATTGCCATCACGCCCATACGAAATAGCTTCGCCTATGCGGCAAATTCTCATTCCAACAACATCTCGGTTTATTCCATCAACCCGACCACCGGGGCGCTGACTGCAGGCACTGCAGTGCCTGCAGGGACGAGACCTATCTCCGTCACCGTGGACCCGAGCGGCAAATTCGCCTATGCGGTAAATGGAAGTTCCAGAAACATCTCGGTCTATACCATCAACCCGGTTACCGGGGCACTGACCCCAGGCGGAACAGTGGTTGCAGGGGTGTCTCCTTCGTCCATTGCCGTGGATCGAAGCGGGAGATTCGCCTATGTGGCAGATTCTCAGTCCAACAATATCTCGGCCTATACTATCAACCCGACCACCGGGGCGCTGACCGCCCGCACCGCAGTGGCTACAGCAAGCGCTCCTGTCTCCGTCACTGTGGGTCCGAGCGGTAACTTCGCCTATGTGGCAGATTTATTTTCCAACAACATCTTGGTTTATACCATCAACCAGACCACTTGGGCGCTGACCGCAGGCACCGCGGTGGCTGCAGGGACAAATCCTACATCCGTCACCACAACCTCCGTACGCGCACCCTACGCTTTTGCTCCGGCTCTTGCCTACTCCGCCGAAACCGGTTACTTCGGTGGCGTGAATCCCCGCACCGGCACGTCATCCACTACATACACCTACAAAGTAGTCTATGTCCACAACGGCAACAAAGCGCCAACATCGATACGCGCTTGTATCGATGGCATTTGCAACGCGATGGGTCGGGACACCAGCGCCGCCGCTACTTTGCGCGATGGTAGCTATGTCAACGGCGAGCAGTATGTTTATACCGCCACGCTTGCGGCCGGCTTGCACACTTATTATTTCACTGCGACGGATGGCGCGACGATGCTTGCGCTGCCTGCCTCCGGCACCTTATCCGACCCGACCGTCAGCACTCTGACGATTAGCACAGCTACGCTTCCAAATGGAGCCGTTGGTGCTGCGTATAACTCAACCTTGGCGGCCAGTGGTGGCACCGCGCCTTACACCTTTCGTGCCCCCGGACTGCCTGCGGGCTTGAACATCAACGCTTCTACCGGCGCTATCTCCGGCACGCCGACTACGGCAGGCAGGTATATATTTATGGCGACGGCGACCGATGCGACGGGCGTCACCCTCAGTAAATCACTTTCTATCATTGTGGCGGACATTATTGCGGACAGTACACCGCCCACTGTACCAACCGGTTTGACCGCGAGTGCAGTTAGCGCGACGCAGATCAATCTGGCCTGGACGGCCTCAACCGACAACGTCGGGGTGACAGCCTACAAAGTCTATCGTGGGGGCACCCTGCTTGCGACACTGGGCAACGTGACGAGCTACAGCAATACCGGCCTGACGAGTGCCACCGGCTATAGCTACACGGTGGCAGCGTGTGACGCGGCAGCCAATTGCTCGGCGCAGTCCACACTTGTTTCAACGACAATCTTGGCTGCCCCCGGTGCACCGGCCATTGGCAGCGCCATTGCGGGCAACGCCAGCGCCAGCGTGAGCTTTACTGCTCCCGCCAGTAACGGTGGTGCTGCGATCACCAGCTACGTTGTGACTGCTAGCCCCGGCGGCTTGGCTGCGGTCGGCACGGCTTCGCCGATCAATATCACCGGCCTGAGCAACGGCACCGCCTACACCTTCACGGTGTTCGCTCGCAACAGCGTGGGCACCGGCGCCGCATCGTCCGCTTCCAATAGCGTGACCCCGGGGGGCACCATAGCCGGCACACCTAACGCCCCTCCTTCCGGTACAGTACAGCCGGGAGTCCCTGCCACGCTGCTGGGCAGTAGCGGCATGACGTTGGTACGAGAGGGGACTCAGGACGATGCTAACCTCCCAGTGTCCTTACCTTTTGCATTCCCATACTACGGAGTCAACCGCACGGTCTTTCTAGGGTCTAATTCCTACCTTAGCTTTGGTGCCGGGAGCTCCAATTATTGGGGACTGTCCTGTACCAACCCGCGTGTGGCCCTTCATGTGGGTTCCGCAGATAACTCCTGGCAGCGTTATTATTGGGTAGATAACGGCGATGGCAGTGTGCGTGTACGTTTCGAGGGCGCGGCTTCCACCGGTGGTATTGTAGGCAGCCCCAATATAGTGTGGGAAGCGACCCTGTATGCCGATGGGAAAATACAGCTGGTTATCGGTGCTCACAACAGACTAACGGGCTTAAGCGCTATCAGTAACGGTGTGGCGGATGCGACATGCCTCGGCTACACCCTTGCGGAGAACCAGAGCTACGTGTTCACGCCATCAGGGGCCTCTTACTCTATCAATGATGGTGCAAGGGTTGTTCGTTAGGCGGGCACCACTCCGCCGACCGTATTGACTGGTTTGAGCGCAAACGCACTCAGCGCGACCCAAATAAACGTGTCCTGACTTGATGGCTTTGCGTTCAAGTTTGGCGATGAAAGTGTGTCGCCGAGCGCAGTCATTTTGGGACATCCCCGTCCCCAAAATGACTGCGCTCGGCGACAAGGATGCCTTCGGCGCCCGGACAGGCCTGCGTCCGCCACGACGCCCCACTGCGCGGGGCGCCATGGCACCACCATGCCGCTACGCCTGTCGTTGTTTCCCCATGTTGTCTACACGGGGGCTACCGCACACATTCCGACAACACAGGGAAACCTCGGCTATCCGGGGGTTGCCCGCCACCGCTCGCTTTCGCCTCGCTCTCCCTGGCGGGCGCCTCGGAGTGAAACATAACGCCCTTTGGCCTTCCTCTCGATTCATAGGCCATCATCAACGCCTTTTTCGTTAGATCGCTATCCGGTGAAAGCGAGATCGCCCAACCCACCGGTTTTCGTGAAAAAAGATCCAGTACCACCGCCAGATAAGCCCAGCGACTCCCACTCCAAATAGAGGTAATGTCTCCGACCCACACCTGATTGGGGACGGCCACATCGAACTGACGATCCAGGCGATTCGGTATATCAAGACGCGCCTGCGCCGCCTTCTTGTAACGGTGCTTGGGTTGTTGATTGCTCACCAACTCCAATAGCGTCATGCGTCTTGCCGCACGATATCGGGTCAGGGGAATCCCGCTCTCGCCGACCATCATGGCAATAGATCGAGCGCCTGCGGAGCCATTGCTGGACTGATGGACGTGTTTAATGCTCTCTTGAAGCCTTAGCGCCTCCTGGCTGGTTTCTTTTGGATTATCACGCCAGTAGCGATAGCGGCTGCGCTGAATGCCAAAGATTTCACAGGTCGGTTGAACCGAATAACCGGCCTTTTCAAGCCGCTGGATTATCGCAAGTTGTTCAGCGAGCCCGACATCACAAGAGAGCGGTAGCTTTTTTAGGATTTCTTTCTCCGGATCAACCCGTTTTAACTGCTTCTCAAGCTCTTTAATACGCTGTTGGTCAGGCGTGAGTGCTGCACCCATCGGTGTTTTTCCTTGCCGCTCTTTCCGTAGTTGCCGCACCCAGTACTCCAGGGTTGATTTACCCACACCAACCACCTCAGCGGCATTCTTTATACTGTAGTTCTGATCTACGACTAGCTGCGCTGACTCCAGTTTAAACTCTGCACTGAAGACCCGTTTCTTATTTGTCATTGCATCACCTGACTTCTATTGTGATTTATCATATTACTCAAAAATCGGTGGCCAGTTCTACTATGCCACTACACGAGCCATTTGATATGGTCTGATTACTATTATCTGGAGTATGATGTCGAGGACAAATTGTCCCGAAGATGAACCTGTCAAATAAGCCATGTAAAGATATGTTGCGACTTCAGTGGAAGTGCTTTTTAAGAGCTATATTCAGAGGCTGTTTCGCGCTTCATGCCGCCTTCAATGCCACCCGTTTTTTCACTGCGGATAAGTGGCTACGACTGATTTCAAGTTGATCTGGAATGCCGCGCAGGGTAATTTCGTAATGACCCTCCCGGCTTTTTATCATACCGTTTATAAATGCCTGGGATACCAGTGCATTGCGATGGATGCGTATGAAGCGTGTGCCAAATTCATCTTCCAATGATTTCAGGGATTCTTCAATGAGTACCTGCCCCGTTTGTCCGGTAGTTGAAAATCGTACGGTAACGTATTTGTTGTCAGCCTGAAAGTAAATGATATCGGGTACCGCCACTAATTGAATTTTTTCACCCATACGCGCGCTAATGTGAGTGCGTACCCGTTGTGGGGCGTCGTGGGCTTGAGTAACGGCATGGCGTTGCGCACGGTTAAGTTTAGCAGCTTTGTCCAGCGCGTGTGCCAAGCGTTCCTTGCGTATGGGCTTTAACAGATAGTCGACAGCGTGTGCTTCAAAGGCGGCCAGGGCGTGGTCGCTGTATGCGGTAGTAAAAATGACGGCCGGCGGATCTTCCAGCGTGCCCAGATGTCTGGCTGCTTCCAGGCCGTCCATCAGGGGCATGCGAATATCAAGCAATATAATATCCGGAGTCAGGTCATTGCTCAGCAATAGTGCCTGTTTGCCATTGGCGGCTTCGCCGACCACGTCGATGCCGCCAAGTTCATTGAGCAATGCCCGCAGGCGTTGCCGCGCCAGTGCTTCGTCATCGGCAATGATGATTTTCATGAGTCCTTGCGGGTGATGGGGAAGGTGATGCGAACCTGATATTCCGTATCGCTACGCTCCAGTACCAGTTCGCCTTGCTCGCCATAGTGTGCAGCAAGGCGTTCGCGAATATTGTCCAGCGCCATGCCATGGCCTGCCCGATGATGGGTGGGATGCAGGGGTGGCATGGGGTTGTTGACGGTAATATTAATGATTTCGTCATCCTGCCAGCCGATAATGTATACCGCGCCCCCTTCCGGTAGTGGTTCGATTCCATGGTAGATGGCATTTTCCAGCAGGGGTTGAATCAGTAGCGCGGGGAGCGGTGTTGTGTCGGTGAGGTTCTGTATGTTCCAGTTAACGCTGAGCCGTTCACCCAGACGTAATTTTTCAATATGCAGGTAACGTTCACACAGATTCAGTTCTTCCCTGAGGGTAATGTGCTCGCGGGTATCGGCAAGTGTCATGCGAAATAATTCGGCCAGATCTTCTACGACTTCTTCAGCCAGGGCGGGTTGGGTGCGTGTCAGGCTGGCGATGGTATTCATGCTGTTGAACAGGAAGTGTGGCCGAATGCGTGCTTGCAATGCCTGAATCCGTGCACGCGCTTCTGCTTCAATGGTTTGTTTCATGCGAAATTGTACATAAAAGTAGCGCAAGGTAATGGCGCTGATAATGGCGCTGACGGTCAGATTACGGAAGATGAATTCAAGGTATGCCTGGTTTGATTCTATTTGTGCGATCCGGTAAGCAACTTCACTGGCCAGTACGGTGATCACCATCAGGATCACATAGGCGAAAGCTGCCGCCTTGCCATTGTTAAGGGTACTGAGCCAGCGGCGGCTGATGCAGAGTATTAGCGCACTGGATAATACAATCCATTGAATAAACAGTGACACCAGGCTGAGCTGGCTCCACCAGTCAGTCTGGTTATAGGGGCCAGGGTTGCCCAGCGTCAGCGTAAATGCCAGCAGTTCCGCTAGAATAACCATGGAGAACAGGATGCGGACATCGCAGAAATTCGGCAAAAACAGCCCGGCGCTGGCAGTGGTAGTGTCAGATATGTTCATCATAAGGTTATCGGCCTTCCGGCGGCCTTTCCTTACCTGTGAGATGGCATGGTAAAATTGATATACTGTATCTAAATCCAAGGGAGCCGGCAGGGCATGGTGCGGGTGTGATGATCCTTTAAAATTATGATTTTTAAATAAAAATTATCTGGTGTGTGCTTATGGATCACAGATAGGGTTTTGGGCTGAATAATTGATGGCGGGATATAAAGTGGCATCTGACAAAGGTATCAACAAACCCTGGACGGGCCGTTTTACAGAAACAACGGATGCCTTCGTGGAGGCATTTACGGCCTCTGTAGGGTTCGATAAGCGGCTTTACAGGCATGACATCATGGGTTCGCTTGCGCACGCGCGCATGCTGGCGAAGGTAGGCGTATTAACGGCGGAAGAGTGTCAGGTGATAGTCGGTGGCCTGCAGGCTATTGAGCAGGATATCGAGCACGGCACATTTGAGTGGCAGGTGTCCCTCGAAGATGTGCATATGAATATTGAAGCACGCTTGACGGAGCGCATTGGCATTGCCGGTAAAAAATTGCATACCGGTCGTTCGCGTAATGATCAGGTAGCTACGGATATTCGCCTGTATTTGCGTGATGAGATTGATGCCATTACAGCGGAATTAACCCGCCTGCAGGTGGCATTGCTCGACCTAGCCGAACGTGAGGCAGGGACCATCATGCCGGGATTCACGCATTTGCAGGTCGCGCAGCCAGTAACCTTTGGGCATCACATGATGGCCTGGTTTGAAATGTTGATGCGTGATACGGCACGTTTTGCCGATTGTCGCAAACGCGTTAATATCATGCCGCTTGGCGCGGCGGCGCTGGCGGGTACCAGTTATCCGATTGATCGTGCTTATACCGCCCACTTGCTGGGATTTGATGCACCTGCGGAAAATTCGCTGGATGCGGTGTCCGACCGTGATTTTGCGATAGAATTTTCGGCGGCAGCATCGCTGTTGATGATGCATTTGTCGCGTTGTTCCGAAGAATTGATTCTGTGGTCATCGACACAATTCGGTTTCATTGATTTGCCGGATCGCTTCTGCACCGGTTCATCCATCATGCCGCAGAAAAAAAATCCCGATGTACCGGAGCTGGTGCGTGGCAAAACAGGGCGTGTGACCGGTAATTTGATGGCCTTGCTGATGTTGATGAAAGCGCAACCGCTGGCATACAACAAGGACAATCAGGAAGATAAGGAGCCGTTGTTCGACACCATCGACACCGTGCGTGGTTCATTGAAGGTGTATGCGGATATGATGCCTGCGTTGCAGGTGCGGCGCGATAACATGGCGCATGCGGCCCGTAGTGGATTTTCCACTGCCACAGATCTTGCGGATTACCTGGTGCGGCACGGTGTAGCGTTTCGTGATGCGCATGAGGTGGTTGGTAAGGCGGTGCGCTATGGTGTGGACACGGGTAAGGATCTGGCGCAGATGACGCTTGATGAGTTACGGCAGTTTTCATCCGTCATCGAGCAGGGGGTGTTCGATGTGCTGACGCTGGAAGGCTCGGTGGCGGCGCGTAATCACCTGGGAGGTACGGCACCAGCACAGGTGTGTGCGGCCATACAGCGAGCGCGGCAGAGGATGAAATAGTCAGTGCCGGATTGATTCAGGGGCGTTTATAAAAAACCACCTCATCAACTTTATTGATGAGGTGGTTGGCGTTACGACACCTCCTTCGTGTCGGGGGATCTCTGACGTGGTGTTATTTACAGTTGTACTTCGCCCCCTATGACCGCAGGTGCAGCGGTCACGACAGGCATGGTGCCATTATTAAAGGTGCTGAATGTGCTGTCCACGCTTATGGGTAACGGTGTGGTCGGCTGACTGATGGCTAAAGTACTGCATGCGCCAGCAGTGAGATCCTCCTTCAGCTTCTTCTCCTCCTCACGCGTTTTTACCGCGAACTCGGTGCCGGTGGGCCCCATCACCGCGCCATCCTTGAGCGTGAAGTTAGAGCGCCAGCGACCGCTGGCATCAATACCGGAAGGAATGCCCCATAGCTGTCCATTGCCGCCATAGTTGAGGCGGAAGGTTTTGCCGTCATAAGTGGTGTCGGCATTGGCATCATTTGCCGTGGTGTGGTCGTAGGCAAATTGCAGGGGTTTGTCAAAGGCGACAAAGGCGCCCGCCATGTTTTTCACCGCCATCAACTTGTTCCATGGGTTATGACCGGTTTCCCAGCGATAGGATACAGAGGTCACACTGGGGTTGTAGAGGTCTGTCATATTACT
This sequence comes from Gammaproteobacteria bacterium, assembly GCA_023266055.1. Taxonomy (GTDB): domain Bacteria; phylum Pseudomonadota; class Gammaproteobacteria; family Ga007554. Next base: position 53,941 of record JAHFRW010000013.1, read on the forward strand.
TAGCGTGCCGGTAATCATCTCGCCACTATGCATGCCCCACTGGTGAGGGCTGCTTGAGCTCGGTGTTACACCTGGGGCCAGCGCCACAACCGCCGGTGTATTAACCGTTTTCAATGCCATGTCCGCGCGGCTGATGGTATAGGTGACGGGTGTGGCAGCGTCAGGTGCATTGGGACCAAAGACGGTGTCCGGGTTGGAATTGTTGACATCGACCTGGCTGATGCCGCCTTTCAGGCAGCGCTGGAAACAGTTTAAGGTGACCGGGTTGTCACTGCCGGCAAACATGGGATCATTACCGCTAACGAATTCTTCAACGTAATAAACCACATTGCTGCTACCACCCACGAAATTCACGCGTCCTCCCAGGCTTTCTGAAAACAGCCCCAGGAAATTGCCTGATGTTGGCGTGATGTTGACATGGGGAGTGACGGGTGTGGTTGTTGGGCCACTCTGATTATGTCCGGTGATCTCGGCGACAATGTAGAAACCAGTAGCAGGATGTGCGCCACCATCGTTGAGCCTGTACTGCACCTGCCATTGACCAAAAGTGCTGCTTGAAGGATTCTGGCCCCAATAGCTGAGTGTTTCACCTAGCAATTTAATAGCGGGTACCTGCTTTGCGGTGCTCTTGATCAATTTTCCAGGTGCCTGTACCACGGTGTAGTTCTCAGCAGTGGCGTTACCCTGAGCCTGTTTGGTCGTTGGCAAGGGTCACGCTTGAGTCATTCAGCCAGATACCCCAGTAACCGACGTGACCGAAGATGGATGTACCATTGTTATCGTAAGTAATGGGGAAGCCGGAGTTCAAGGCCACGCGCTGACCCGCGGTGACGGTATTGCCGTTGAATACGCCGTCTGCGGTATGGTACAGATCATAGCGCCACACATTGGTATTGAAGTTGGTACGGCTCAAGCAGATGCCGGGGGTACCACTGTTCATGGCCTGTAATTGCGCTTTGGTCGTATTGGAGTCGCCGGCACGCAGCACGTGTGATGCGTTATATGCAATGGAATAGCCGGCGCTGTTGCTTTGGGAGCCACTGCCAAAATTACCTTCGTCAAGGCTGACAGTCTGTGCAATGCCATTGCTGCCATCAGGCGCCGTCACTACACTGGACGCTCTTTCGGAGTAGGATTCTCCAACATTGTAAGATGATAAGAGTGTGCCATCGACTTCGTAAAAAGTAAATGCAACCTTGCCGTTGGCGGCGGTCTCGGTTTTAAGCGTGCCCTTCATTTTAACGGCGCCTGTTGCAGGGTTCACGCCCTTGAAGTTCATGGTGAACTTTCCAAAGGGATTGGCCGTGCTGACGCCTTCCGTCACCGTGATCGCGACTTCAATGCGTTGTTCCTGGCCAGGGCCATCCATTTCCATGTTTTCAGACCATGCCTTGACAATCTGTGGCGAGCTATTGTCAGCACGTGACGCATTGACTACCCAGCGCCATAAATTTGTGGCCTGAGTGCTGGATTGGCCTGTTGTTGCGGAGCTGTCCTGATTTTTTCCCTGTTCACATTTATCGCTGTTAATCAACGCCGCATAGTTGCCTTTGTTGACCATGCTGTCTGCGCGCATTTGATCCAGAATGCACAGGATCATGTTTACGGTTTGCATGGATTCCATGGAGTCATCGTACACATAAGAATTCTTGTTATCTCTGGAATAATCGGTGCCTGGATCAGCAAGCGCTCTGGACAGACTTGTACCTGCTGCTCTGAAATTGGTTTGCAATGCGGCGACAGATGAGCCGGATGAATCGTTAATGACACTCAGGGTGCTGGGGATGGCCAGTGCACTGACGACGGTATTTGTATCATTGGTGCTGGTAGTGCTACCACCGCCGCACCCCGATATACCGGCCGCCAGTAGGGCCAAAACAAGGGTTCTTTTTTGCATGATTGTTCCTCGTGATTTAAGTGGGCGAAGCTTTTTTGGAGAGTTAAAAAAGCATTGCCGGAAAGTTTGGTTTTATTGCTCAAAACCTTTTTACTGAAGCCGAGATTGGTAGCGGACGCCGCGGGGATTACTTAAGTGATTAATAAGTAAATAATGATTTAGATTTAATCCATGAAGTTCTGGTATGATGAGTGTGTGGTGTATCATTAAGGAGTGATCATAATGATTCGCTTTTTTTATCCATTAATAATGAAAAGGTTTTCATGAGCTCCCTGCATGTTGTTGAACTCAGCTCGTCCATGCCCGTTACTGCGAGTGTCATATGGATGCATGGTCTGGGCGCAGATGGCTATGACTTTGTTGATATTATTCCCGAGCTAAAGTTGCCGCGTACCCTGGGTGTGCGATTTATATTTCCTCACGCACCGCAACGACCCGTCACCATTAATGGGGGTTATATGATGCGTGCCTGGTATGACCTCCGGCCTCCTGCACCTGACCTTACGGGCTTGAGTGCGGGTGATGAGGATGATGTGGGGATACGTGAGTCAGAGCAGGCGATTTGCGCACTGGTTCAACGCGAGATAACCAAGGGTATTCCCGCTTCGCGGATTATATTGGCAGGATTTTCTCAGGGCGGGGCTATCGCCCTGCATACGGGACTGCGTTACCCGCAACGCCTGGCGGGAATTCTGGCGCTGTCGACCTATTTACCGTTGGCATCGAATGCGAAAATGGAGCGCCACACCGCGAATGGTGATGTGCCGATATTGATGCTGCACGGTGATGAGGATGCAGTTATTACGTTGGAAGAAGCAGAATGTTCAAGCGGGATATTAAAGGCTTGTGGGTACAACGTTGATTGGAGAGTGTATCCCATGGGACATTCGCTGTGTCCAAAGGAAATTCACGATATAGGGGTTTGGTTGCGTCGTGTGTTGGGAAGCTGATGTTGTGCAGGTGTTTTATCAATGGTGTCTAAAACGTCATTGAGTTTATTTTCAATAATTTTCTTGTGATTTAAAAAGCTGATGGTTTGCCGGTACTGTGGTCCATTGCTGTTGGTTTTTTGCGGCAATTCGATGTTTGTTATATAAATGGGGTAATTCGAGCCCCCCTGTCGATGCTTGATAACATGTTGCGCCACCTCCGTGAATAAATTATTGCCATATTTTTCGGACGTAAATCGGGTGTTACCGCAGTTAATGGTAAACTCCAGATTAGCATCAGGGCCTTTGTCTATAGTGACCTGTATGTCAAAATAATTTCGTATTCGACCGCGTGCAGAGATATCACTTTTTGCCAATATAAAATGTCCTGCGTGATCCCTGGTTAATTGATGCACTTCCATGGTTTCGGGAGGGCTGTCTGGTTTTTTTGGGGTTTCCCTGGGCGGAAATGCGCCATGTTTTGCAATAGAATCAAAAAACAGTGTGAATTGATTAATCAATGCGGTGCTGTCTGTTGATAAGATGTGCTGATAGTACAGCGAACCCTTTTCATCAGTGACGTAAATATCTGTATGTGTGCCCTCTGTTTGATAGAACAGTTGAATGGCGTCAGGTTTGTTGAGTTTGCTTATGATCGGTAACGGTGTATCACGCAATACATTGTGGTCGATCATCATGGGGCTGTATGAGGTATGCTCGATTGAAAGGTGATGGAGCAGGTCCTGATAGGTTTCCATGCGTTTATGGTGCAAGGTGTCATTCTCAACCCGGAAGATATAGTGCATGTGTTCTGCGGCCATGATGTATTGCATGGTTTTGGCGTGCGGACTGCGATAAAAGCAGGTAATAACATCCTGGAAGAGCTCCTCGATTCTTTTGCTTATGGTGCTGCTGTGTGCTGATGAAAAACAAAATACCGAAATAGGCGCGGGAGTGCCTTTGGATGGCGGGGTTTCCTGAATGTAGTCGCCCAGATATTTTATGATGCCGTTCAGTCCTGTGTATCGACGAGTCAGTACTTCCTGCCAATTGGTGAGCGTGATCACATCAAATGTCAACGCAAGATTTTCTCCTATGCCACCATAGCTAAGGGCATCTGTTTTGTTGCTGGTGTAATGAATGCCAAGCTTTGCCTGCATTGCCATGGGTTCGATGCCCAGGTTGACAAACAGGGCGACTTTTGTCGTTTTTGAAGGTGTGGAGAAGCATGCCATATTGGTTTCGGCGATTTTATGAGACGGAAATAAACGCTGCAGGCAGGCCAGTACCGACCTGGTTTCGCGGATGGTCAGGGTACTGCTTTCGGTGTGTAAGGCAATCACAGTGCCATTGTCGATCAGTTCATTGAAATGGCACCAGGCGATCAGTTCCACGATGCTTGCCGAGCGTTTTATGACGGATGAGCTCCCTGCTTCAACTTGATGCAGGGGTGCTGTATGAACGGACCAATTATCTTGGTAATTGGTTTCGACTGCCTGATGGAAAGTAATATAGTTTTCATCAAGATGTTGTGAAATTCCGCAATTGACGACTTCGATTTTCCCGGGCTTTTTTTCAAAGGCTGCATAAAGTTTGCGGCCTAGAATGTTCAGATCCTGCTGATTAATCGACGTAAGCTGGGCGTGGTTATGTGCAAAATCGGATAAAAATTTATAGCTTTGAGTCAACTCTGCCGTGAGGATTTTTCGTTCGCGTAAGACTCGGCTGATTTTCCAGTGGGTACGTGTGTCAAGGGTGGCCAGATAAGCATTATCCCATTCCCAGGATTCAACCAGTGTTTTCATCAGATCGCGTCGCCAGTTATTCTGGTGAGCCATATGGAGGGCGCTAAGCTTTTCGCCTACCTTGAAATAAAAGCAGCGACGGAATAAATCCAAACGCTCAAGCTCGTTTTTTTCCTGCAAATGTTCCGCAATTTTATGATAAAGCATAACATAGGGATCGAGCTGGTTAAGGTTGATCTCACCCGTATAAATTGCTCTCTTGAATCTCTGGCAAAGCAGGTCGCTTGCGGGGTGCTGATACGCATATACCTCCATTAATAATAGTTTGAGCACCGATTTGTAGGGCGCGTCAATCCCCTTAAATAATTGCCATACAGCTGCGCCAAAAAATTCCTCGGCGGGTATTTGTGGAATTGCGCCAAAATCAACATACTCGGTTTCGCGCACAGCACCATTTTTCTTTAATGTTGAGAGGTAATGATCATAATTACTTTCTTCAGTGGGTGGTACCAGCCACCATGCCGGGTATCGTCCTGCCAGCAGCAGGCTGGTGCGATAAAATTCTTCAAGCAGGATATAATGCTGTGCGCTGCCGCTGCCTTCTTCTGACAGCACATTTTTTTGCCCGGCCTTGAATGAGTCCGCATCCATGAAAAAGAAATGCACCTCCAGTTCCAGGCTGAGCGCCCATTTTTCAATGTCATGTGCTTTGGTGTGCAGTTCTGCCAGGGCGGTTGTTGAAAGGTGGGTGTGATGACAGATCCATATATCGAAGTCACTTTTCTGGGAATGTGCGATAGTGCCACTGCTGCCCATCAAAAAAATAGATAAAATATCATAGCGTGGTAATGCCTTGCGCTTATGGATAAAGGCTTTGTGGATTCTTTTGGCGGCTTCCTGGGTGCGTTTATCCGGCGAATAATCAGAAATGCCAAAAGGAGTGGCGTCACTGATATAGCCAGGCAGCAATGGATTGTTGATGTGAAATAATAACGGGAGCACATCGAGAAAATTACGTTGGCGCGGGCGCAGGGAACTCTGTGCACGTCGTAAGCGCTCACGATTGATACTTAAAAAGTGCCGTTTGACAACGGAGACTTCAGATAATGTTGCCCCAGCAGGCATGTAATCGATTCCTTGATTTTACTGTGAGGTATCGGCATAAAATCGTGAAAACTATAAATCTTCGGTCGTGAGGTGACGCATCGGGATGCCGGGGTCTGGGCCCATGATCATGGGCTATCACAAAGCAGTGAGTGCCAATATATTTTTATATTAATATCATATTGTTACGATGATTTTTTTATTGTGGGCAAGATGATGGGTGTGGTGTGACCATAAAGTTTTTTCAATGGGACCCGACACGTCTCATAAGGATGTTAGAATGAGGATCTTTTATGAATATAGCGGGTGTGGGCCGGGATTGGTTTAAAGCAGCGAGGAGACGGGTATGGTAGAACGATTGGTTTCGGCTGTTGCAACATCCATTGTCGAGCGCGTGCCGCTGGGCATTCTGGTGTTGGGGGACAAGGGGCAGGTACTCTCGGTCAATAAAGCGCTGGAAGAGTTGTTGGGCCTGACTGCGAAGCAGCTGATGGGTCAGAGCCATATCTCTGCTGTCGGTTTGACCCAGAGTGAGCGTGCCTGTCTGTTTGTCCCACCGTTTGACGAGCCGGATGCCTTGTTGTTGCCCGCGACGGAGGTGCGTCCGGCACGCTGGTTGAAATGCTGGCGTGAATCGTTAACGG
>JAHFRW010000014.1 GCA_023266055.1 Gammaproteobacteria bacterium
TCTATCTCTACCTGTTTGGATTGGCGGTATACAGTGTACTGCCACTCGATTTGACGATCAGTCCAGTGGAGCTGTTTCATAAATGGCGCGAAGGACGCGTGATGCTGATACCCTTCGGCTTCCACTTCACCCACCCCGCGCAGGCATTGTATGCACTGCTCAGCGACATGGCAATATGGGTGCCCGCCGGCGTGCTGTACCGTCTCCATCGCGGCACCGACAGAGTCGCCGTACAATGGCTCACGCTGATTGCTGCAGCAGTGGTGATAGAAGGCTTGCAGCTATTTGTGTACAGCCGGGTGAGCGATATCACCGACATTATCACGGCGGGGCTGGGCGCAGGCCTCGGGCTGTGGGGCGCACGTTTCGTTGCCCATATGGAAACAGGCATGGAAGCAAAAGGCAATGGCAGAATGTATGGCCTGCCACACCCGGCGTTCTGGCTGGCACTGGGCTGGTGCGGGGTGCTGATGACGGTATTCTGGTTTCCATTCAATTTCCATACCGATGGCAGCTTTGTCCGCGAACGGCTGGCGCTACTGGGCAAAGTACCCTTTGAAACTTATTACTATGGCACCGAATTCCGCGCCATTACCGAAGTGCTGCATAAAATATTATTCTTCATGCCACTCGGAACCTTCATGGCATTGGCTGCAAGACCACTACAACACCGTATGATGTCTATTGTGATGCGGGTATTGACGCCTCTTGTATTACTTGGCATGCCTGCCGTCATTGAGCTGGGGCAAACCATGCTGCCCGGCAAATATCCTGACACCACGGACTGGCTGCTGGAAACCTTCGGCGCACTGTTGGGATACACCCTGATTGTCTGGCAGAAACGTGGCGCAAAGGGGTATGTAAAACCTGTGCGGCCCATTGTCGCTACCGCGACACCCCCTCCCGAATCCCCCAGATCACCGCCCCCCACTCACCTACGCCGTGGCATGCGCTGGAAGCCACACGCCATGGTGTATGGTGTATTGCTGGTCGGGCTATGGCTGGTCACCCACTCCCCGGCGGCACCGTACAATGTGCGCGAATTATTGGGGGGACATCCGCTGTGGTCTGCCGTGCTGCTCGCCGGATTACTCTACTGGACATTTGGTGCGCCCGTCTGGATTGCCATGCGCAGTGACGCGGCAGGACTGCGGGGATGGAACATGCTGCCACTGCTGTTCGTACATGCCGTGTTCGCCTGGATATTGCTGCGTAGCGCCGTACCCATGGAAAGCATTCACGACATTGTTGGCTCACCCGTATTGGGCTGGCCCTGGGAATGGGAAATAATCGGCCGCTTTCTTGCGTTGTTCGGTATCGGCACGCTCCTGCTCACGGGGGCGGCGGTAATCACCCTGCGATTATGCGGCGCACGTACGGGCAAGGCCCTGTTATACTGGTTTTACATCACGTTGTTGCTGCTACCCGCACTGCTATGGGTCGTCGTGGGCGCGGCGGCCACCGACAATCTAACGGAATTGATGCGTGATGGAGGGGGCGTCACAGCCTGCGTCTGGCTGGTGATTTTCTGGCTGATGATGGCCTTTACCGGCAGCCTGACGAGCCGGGCATTGGCGCGACGCAGCCCATCTCCGTGGCCATGGAGATGGGCTGCCATACTGGCCGTAGCGGCTTCGCTGCCATTGGGTTATACCGCCTTTACAGCGGCCACCGAACCGTTTGTTATCAAATACGATCAGGTTTTTTCCGCCATGCAATTCCTGTTCAGTCCTGATCGTGGGCACTACGCCAGCGGCGCAGGCTTGCTGATACGCTATGGCATATTTCAATCCGGGCTTATTGCCTTGATTGTGCTGACTCAATACCCTCTCTGGCGGCAGGTAACAGATACGGCACCAAAAACAGTGCCACGAAAAAAGGCCAGATCAGCGCGACCCAACCCGCCAATGCCGTAATATTGAGCGGCACTGCCACACCGCTACCCATGCCTGCCCCCGGCAGTGGCGCCACCATCGCTCGCGTCAACCACCATTGCACCCCCCCCGCCACCGCCAGCAACACCACCAGCACCCGTGTACGTACCCCACGCGGGGTACTGTTTGCCCACACAATCAGCAACAGGGCCAACCCAAAACCCATCAGCACTTCGGCCGACAACAAACGCGGTAACACCCAGCTTTTTAGCAATAATGCCGCCACCAGCAGTTTGCATACCCATACGAAGATAAATAAACCGGCCCAGACTATCCATGAGCGCGGCCAGCTGCGCAACAAACAGGCAATAAACAACGTGGCAACCGCACCTTCCAAGCCATACACCAGCGCGTTCAAGGGATACAAACGGTGCCAGTTCCCTGCCAGCTCCCACACCGGAATAAACCGTGTTTTCAGATTACCGGCAACCAGCGACGGCGCATCCAGACTAAACTGCGACAACCCCCATAATATCAGCAACAGCAAACCAGCATCCCCCCACAATCCGGGTGCAAAATGCCGTTCACGCCACTGGGGAAGCAGACGACCCGGCCATTTGCCATTCTGAAGCAGGCGATACAGCGCCACCCCCATCAACACACCCGTCACATTGGTGAGAACATCCAGATTGGACGCAATGCGTCCCGGTAGAAATGCCTGCAAAAACTCCAGCGTCACACTGCACAGCGCTCCGCCCAGCACCGCGTACAGCACCGTCGACCAACGGCCAGCATGCAGACGCAACCATGCGGTCAGTAAATAACCCAGTGGCAAATAAGCCAGTACATTGGTAATCAGGTCTGTGCGCGTCACATAACGTGGCCACGGCGCAAACAAAAAACCCCAGCTATGTTGCGCGGGCACGCGCCAGCCCGAAAAGGGATACAAACTACCATAAGCAATCAGCAACAGATAAAGCAGCACGGCGGCTACCTGCACCAAGCGGGCACGGTATGAAAGATGCGTTGAGTGCGACATGCGCCGATGGTAGCAGAAGCTGCGCCCTATTGGACAGATGTGGTATAAATCTAAAAACAGTGTTTAAGCCGGAGCGATGCAGAACGGGGTTTGCCGATTTATCAGTCAACGATCATTACATGAGCCTTGGAACACCCAATCACCATGAACCCCCAGACTACCCACCCCGCATCGCGGAGACACCGCACTAAACCCTGGCATATTATTGCCGCCATCGTCATATTATCCATCGCCACCGCAGGAATGTGGCAACTACTCCCCGACTTTGAAACAGAACTCAGGTACAGCACCTCGCCACGACTCCCCCCTGCCGACGCCTTACCCCTCGTCAGCCTGCCGGAATTTCGCCTCGCCCATCCCCGCCTGCCTGCGCCCAGCCAAGACGATATTGAATACATCACCCGCAAAAATCCGGGATTTTTACTACATCAAAAAAACCGTGCCGGACGTGGCGCGGGCGACCTTGAAGCCGTCATCATGATGGAACGTATTGAACCCGGTAGTCAGAACCTCATCCTCCTGCATCAACGACTCATGGCACTGAAATATACCCAGCGCGGCGACGAACAGGCAAAACCCATTGCCATGGCCTATGACTGGCTCTATCACCAATGGAGCACCACCCAGCGCCTTGAACTTGGCGACAAACTGGCGCAAGGCTGTGAATACCTCATCAACATTATCCGTGAAGAACGCCTGACACCTTATAACGTCCAGCTTTACAACAGCCCTCTTCAGGCGCTCGTCGCATCCACACTGGCCTTGTATGGCGATAATCCGCGTGGCGACATGGCCATGCGCTTCACCCATGATTTATGGAAAAATCGCGTGCTGCCGGTATGGCGTCAGGTCATGGGTAAAAATGGTGGCTGGCATGAAGGAGGCGAACATGTTGCCATTGGCATCGGTCAGGCGATTTATCAGGTGCCCGCCATGTGGCGTAACGCCACGGGAGAAGACCTGTTTGCCACCGAGCCGGGAATACGTGGCTTTCTGAATTTTGCAATCTATCGCACACGCCCGGACGGCACACACTTTCGTTGGGGTGACGCCGGATTCTTCGACAAACAAATTCCAGACCTGCGGCCCCTGGCAATGGAATATCAGCACGCCGCCGCCTACAGCATGCAACCCCCTCCGGCCTTGCCCGAACCCACCTCCTGGCCCTGGGGCCCCTTGTCCACCACCACACTCTACGACCCCACGGCCCTCGCCCGCCTGCCACTCAGCTATTTTTTTGACGGCATCGGCCAATGGGTCATACGCAGCAACTGGACGCCCGCCGCCACTTACCTTACCTTCAAGGCAGGCGACAATTTCTGGTCACACTCCCACCTTGATCAGGGTGCATTCACCCTTTACAAAGGCGGCGAACTCGCCATCGACAGCGGCCTTTACGGCCCCCAATATGGCGCCGATCACCACATGAACTACACCTATCAAACCATCGCCCATAACACCATCACCGTCACCGACCCTCTGGACATCCTCCCGGCACCCGGCCAGCAAGGAAAAGAAACCGGCCGCCCTATCGCCAATGACGGCGGACAACGTCGTATCGGTTCCGGTTGGAACACCGAACCCGCACCGCTGGACTTCAAGGACTGGCAAGACAAACTCGACACCTACCACACCGGCCGCATCCAGAAAATCTTTGAACAGGATGACATCACCGTAGCCATTGCCGACATCACTCCCGCCTACACCAACACCTCATCAGGCAAGGGCACATTTTCTCACCGCACACGCCGCGTAGAAAGATTCTGGCGGATTTTTGCCTATGATCGTGTCGATGACGTCGTTATCATCTTCGATCAGGTGCGCGCCACCCAGGCCAGCTTCCGTAAACGCTGGCTGCTGCACACCCTGGAAAAACCACGCGTCACAAAAAACGGTTTTGTAGCCCCCCTTTCACCCGGCACTGGCACCGCACAGAGCGGCGGACAACTCACCACGCATGTCTTGTTACCCAAAGACCCCATCATCCAGATCATCGGTGGCAAAGGCTTCGAATTTTTCGTCGATGACAAAAATTACGACGCCGCCGGGCAAGTCACGGACATGCTACGCACACAACGAAAAAATGCAGAACCCGGCAGCTGGCGCGTTGAAGTTATACCTTCTGCAGAAGCCAAGGAAGACTTATTCCTCAACGTGCTACTCCCCAGCCATAACCCGCAACGCCCCATGCATAAAATCAGCCTGCTGGAAGCAGGCAACCATCCCACCTGTGAAATACAAGGCCCAACCCGTACCACGCAATGGCGATTCAATCGTGGCGGCAACGATGTAGAAATAAAAATTCAGGCCAATGACAACAACGGTGCCGCCCACCGCACCTACCACATTTTTGCAGAACGCTGACCCCGGTCACGTACGCCAAACTTCGCGAAACATTCACCATGACATCATCAAAATCCATACTTATCACGGGCTGCTCCAGCGGCATTGGCCGCTGTGTTGCGCAAAGCCTCCACACACGCGGCTACCGCGTATTCGCCACCGTACGCCAGCCTGCCGACATGGCAGAATTACAATCACAGGGACTCGAAAGCCTGCTATTGGACTTGAACGATTCAGATTCCATCAACACCGCTGTAGATGACATTTTGACACGCACCCACGGCACACTCCACGCCCTGTTCAACAACGCCGGTTACGGCCAACCGGGCGCCGTCGAAGACCTGCGTCGCGACGTAATCCGCGCACAGTTTGAAACCAACCTGTTTGGCATGCTGGAACTCACCAACCGCATCATCCCTGTAATGCGCACTCAGGGGCACGGACGCATTATTCAAAACAGTTCGCTGTTGGGTCTGGTAGCGCTGCCCTATCGCGGCGCCTACAACGCCAGCAAATTTGCCATGGAAGGCTTGACCGACACACTCCGTCTGGAACTGGCGGGCAGTGGCATTCACATCTCCCTGATCGAGCCCGGCCCCATCAAAAGCCGCTTTCGCGCCAATGCCCATGCCGCCTACCAGCGCAACATTACACCCGAACACAGTGCCCACCGCACGCGCTATTCCGGCCTCGAAAAACGCCTCACCAAAATTGGCCCGGCGGCCCCGTTCACCCTGCCGCCTGAAGCCGTATTAAAGAAAGTGATACACGCACTGGAAAGCCCACGGCCAAAAATGCGCTATTACGTCACCGTGCCCAGTTATTTTTTCGCACTGATGCGGCGTATATTGCCGGGCCGGGCACAGGACTGGGTATTGCAGCAGGTGAGCAGGAGGGAGAATGGGTGATGGGGTATCGCTCAGAATTGCCTGTGGAGCGAATCATCAAGGTTAAAGTTTGAATAATCTGAAAAGTGTATCGCCGTGCTCGCGATACACTTTCTCTTCATGGCTGTTGCCTCGGATAACAGTATCTACGATTACGCCTTACGCGCGTTGCATATTCCATAACTTTCTCTAACAAGGATTTCCTCGATGCTGTGGCCAGTACCGATTGTGTCCCACGATCATGCCGACCGTGACGCACATGCCACGAATACATGCTTTGCCGCCCATCACTTCGGGTTGCTGGGTGATGTAACTCAGTTGCTCCATCTTCATCTCCTTCAAGCACGGTTAGAACGATGCATTAAATCGCATCCAGATTTTCTTCACCCGTTCTAATTCGTACCACGTGCTCTACGGAGGTAACAAAAATCTTGCCGTCGCCAATTTTGCCGGTGCGTGCGGCGGTTGCGATGGTTTCTACACAATGGTCGACCTGATCGGCGGCAACCACAATTTCGATTTTGACTTTGGGCAGAAAATCCACCACGTATTCCGCACCACGATACAATTCAGTGTGGCCTTTCTGGCGGCCAAAGCCTTTCACTTCTGTCACTGTCATGCCGGTGATGCCGATACCTGACAGTGCCTCACGCACATCGTCAAGCTTGAATGGCTTGATCACTGCTTCGATTTTTTTCATGGTGTCCTTTGCAGTCCAGTGGGATTATTGATAACCAAGCTCTTAATATCATACCAAATCCTGGCAACGATTCCATTGATTAACCCGGCACGAAATACCTCCGTGTATTCCGACATCATCGCCGGGATAATAAGCATAAATATGCTATTGATTCCAATAAATTATTGCATCAATCCCGGCCATAAAATGCCGTAATGGGATAACGGCGGTCACGGCCAAATGCACGGCGGGTAATGCGCACACCGGGCGGTGCCTGACGGCGCTTGTATTCATTACGGTTTACCATGCTCATGACGCGCCGCACGGTGGCTTCATCATATCCCACGGCTATAATATCGCCCAATGATTTGTCCTGCTCAATATACATTTCCAGAATCGGATCAAGAACCGCATACGGCGGCAAGGAATCTTCGTCTTTCTGGTTGGGTGCCAGTTCCGCTGTAGGCGGACGCTCAAAAATCCGGCGCGGTATTACAGGTGCAATGCCATTTCGGTAATCTGCCAGACGATACACCAGGGTTTTGGGCACATCCTTGATAACGGCAAAGCCCCCTGCCATATCACCATATAAGGTGGCATAACCCACCGACATTTCGCTTTTGTTACCGGTGGTTAGTACGATCCTGTGTTTTTTATTGAAACTTTTATTGGCAAGGGCCATTAACAGCACACCCCGGCAACGCGCCTGAATATTTTCTTCGGTGGTATCTGTTTGCGTGCCCTCAAATACCTGTTGAAGACTGCCCAGAAATGCCTCGAAGGCAGGTTCAATGGAAATAACGTGGTGCTTCACACCCAGCACCGCGCTTAATGTCTGCGCATCATCGAGACTCATCTGTGACGTATAGCGTGATGGCATCATCACGGCTTCGACACGCTCCTTGCCAATGGCATCCACCGCTATCGCCAAGGTCAAGGCTGAATCCATACCGCCCGATGAACCAATAATAACACCACCAAAGCCGTTTTTTTCAATATAGTCACGCACGCCCAGCACCAGCGCGCGGTAAACACTGGCTTCAACACTCAAGGGCGTGTGACAGATGCCCGCTACAGGCGTGATGTGCGGCGGTGTGGCCGCCGCATTAATGCTGAAATCAACGGCGTATAGATCTTCAACAAATGATGCGGCGCGCATCATTATGCTGCCGCTGGCATCCATCACCAACGACTCGCCGTCGAATACCAGTTCGTCCTGTCCGCCCACCAGATTAACATACACTACCGGCATGGCGCCTTCGATCACACGTTGGCGCAGCACCTCTTCACGCTCACAACCTTTGCTGATGTGAAAGGGTGAAGCATTGAGGTTAAGCATTAAACGCGCTCCGGCCGCACGTGCCTGCGCCATGGGGCCGGGGTGCCACATATCTTCACAAATGGTGATCGCTACCGGCAGCCCTTTGATAGTGACCACACACGGCGCAACGCCAGCCTGAAAATAACGCCGTTCATCAAACACACTGTAATTGGGAAGATGCTGTTTGTGATAGGTCGCCATAATGACGCCATCACGAATTAACGAAGCCGCATTGTGCAGCCCATTCGTATCACGGTCGGGGTAACCTACCACCACATCAATGCCCGTCACATGACGTTTGAGCTCTTCCAGACCACGCAAGACATGCTGGTGAAGATCAGCGCGCAGCAGCAAGTCTTCCGGAGGATAGCCGGTGAGTGTCAATTCGGGAAACACAATGACATCAGCCTGTAATTCATCGCGCGCGCACTGCATGGCGGCAATGATTTTTTCAACATTATTGGTAACATCCCCCACATGAAAATCAAGCTGGGCCATGACCACACGAAGTGGTGAAGATGTCTGAACCAATGCTGACATGCTCACACGTGTGCCAGACATTGCAGCATGTGCATGCCCATGTCCGCAGGTGAGCGCACGACCCTCACACCCGCTGCTTCAAGTACCGCGAATTTCTCACCCGCTGTGCCCTTGCCTCCAGAAATAATCGCTCCGGCATGACCCATGCGCTTGCCCGGCGGGGCGGTGACGCCTGCAATATAGGCCACCACGGGCTTGGTCACATGATATTTAATAAATTCGGCCGCCGCCTCTTCAGCGTTGCCGCCAATTTCACCGACCATGATAATGCCCTGCGTCTGCGGATCCTGCTCAAACAACGCCAGACAGTCAATAAAGTTCATGCCCTGAATCGGGTCACCCCCTATACCCACACAGGTGCTTTGCCCCAGACCATTCAATGTGGTTTGATGCACGGCTTCATACGTTAGCGTACCGGAACGTGACACAATGCCGATTTTACCCCGCAAGTGAATATCACCCGGCATAATACCCATTTTGCATTCGCCCGGTGTAATCAGACCCGGACAATTCGGGCCTATCAGGTAGGCATCATAAGCATGCAATGCCGCTTTGACCTTCAGCATGTCCAGTACCGGAATACCTTCAGTGATACAGGCAATGACCTTAATGCCCGCATCAGCGGCCTCCAGTATCGCGTCTGCGGCAAAAGCCGCCGGCACGTAGATCATGGTGGCATCTGCACCCGCTTCCTTAACGGCTTCATGTACCGTATTAAATACAGGTTTACCGAGGTGCGTTTGACCGCCCTTGCCGGGTGTTACCCCACCGACCAGATGCGTACCATAGGCCAACGCCTGCTCTGAATGAAACGTACCTTGTTTGCCGGTAAACCCCTGACAAATTACCTTGGTGTTTTTATTAACGAGTATGCTCATCAGGCTTCATCCAGATATAAATTTTCGTAATGCATCGACCTCTGACCATCCGTGTCATTAGTTTCTGCCATAGGTGTCCTGAAACCTTACAATATCATCTTCGCCTAGATAGGCGCCGGATTGTACTTCTATCAACTCCAACGGTATGGCCCCCGGATTTTCCAGGCGATGTTTTTCACCAATAGGAATGTAAGTAGACTGGTTTTCCGTTAATAAAAACACGTTGTCACCGCATGTGACACGCGCCGTACCACGCACCACGATCCAATGCTCCGCACGGTGATGGTGCATCTGTAGCGAAAGTGTCGCGCCCGGATTTACAACAATACGCTTGACCTGAAAGCGTTCTCCGCCATCAATGCCGTCGTAACTGCCCCAGGGACGGTACACTTTTCGATGCAGTAAATGCTCGGAACGCTGACTGTTTTTCAGATGAGAAACAATCTTTTTTACATCCTGCGCCTGATCCTTATGCACAACCAGCACGGCGTCGGAGGTTTCAACCACAATCAAATTATCGACACCCACACAGGCCACAAAGCGGTGCTCGGCAATCAACAAGGTGTTTTGTGTTTGATGTGAAAACACATCACCCCGCATGACATTGCCATGTGCATCCTTGTCACTCACGTCCCACAATGCTGCCCAGGCGCCAACGTCCGACCAACCTGCATCCAACGGCACAACGGCGGTTTTTTCCGCCGTTTGTGCTGCATTATCCGGGGTGAGTTTTTCCATAACGGCATAATCAATGGAATCAGAGGGGCATTCCGTAAATGCCGTTTTATCCACGCGGTAAAAATCGTGGTCGTTTTTGCCTTGCTGATAAGCGGCCTGACACGCATGCACCATGGCAGGCTGAAACTGCGCCAGTTCCCGCATCCATACCGATGCCTTCACCATGAAAATACCGCTGTTCCACAAATATTGACCAGAGGCCAGATAACTTTCGGCACGGGCGGCATCCGGCTTTTCAACAAAAGCCGCAATCTGGCAGGCACCCGATTTAATCACAGCACCCTGTCGAATATATCCGTAACCGGTCTCTGCCCGGTTTGGCACAATACCAAAGGTGACAAGACGCCCCTGTTCGGCAAGCGCCGCCCCTTCCACTACGGCTTTCTGAAAGGCCACCGTGTCCTGAATAATATGGTCGGCAGGCATGACCAGCAAAACCGGATCCTGCCCTGCGGACGACGGCCCATGACCAGCGGCCGCCAGCGCGCCCAGCATTAACGCAGGCGCCGTGTTACGCCCCACGGGCTCCAGAATAATGGCCGCTGGTTTTATGCTCATTTGCCGCAACTGCTCTGCCACCAGAAAGCGGTGTTCTTCATTGCATACGATCAACGGCGCCAGAACCACATCGGCTCCGGCCAGATGGCCTTGCAGGCCCTCCAGACGTAACAGGGTTGACTGCAACATGGTATTGTCGCCCGCCAGCGCCAGCAATTGCTTGGGATAGTGTTCCCGAGACATCGGCCAGAGACGTGAACCAGAGCCGCCGGACAAAACAAGTGGTTGAATGTACATGTATTTTTACCTTTGAAAACGCGCTTCCAGCCTGGCCAACCATTACACTGGCAGGAAATTATATAAGATAACCGATGTCTTATCATAGGTTATTGAAAAATAAAGCTGATACCCTGTATTAATGCAATAATGGCAGGGTGAACTACCGACAGATTACCCTGTCCCAATGTATCCTACTGCAATAAGGCGCCCTGACCGTTGTGAGCATACAAAACTCCATCCTTGCATGTTGCCTGGTGTGCGGCCTCGCGCTACCGCAGCATAGCCTCGCTCTGGAGCTACCCAATATGGGCAGCTCTTCAGGCGCCATTGTCTCTCCCGAAGAAGAGCGCCGTATGGGTGAAGAGCTCATGCGCCGTATTCGCCAGTCGTTACCGCTGATAGAAGACCCTGAAGTGACGGAATATATTCAGTCGCTGGGTTATCAGCTCGTTGCCAATAGCGATACACCCAGCCAGGATTTTACTTTCTTTGTCATTAACGATAGCTCGATTAACGCTTTTGCAGCACCGGGAGGATTTGTTGGTATTAATAGCGGCTTGATTATGGCCTCGGAATCCGAAAGCGAACTGGCCTCGGTCATGGCACATGAAATTGTGCACGTCACACAGCGCCACCTGGCACGCGCCATTGAGAAAGCCAACAAAATGAACCTGCCTGCTACTGCGGCACTGATTGCAGCGATTATTCTGGCGGGGAAAAACACTCAGGTCGGTCAGGCCGCCGTCATGGCTACCATGGCAGGCAACACCCAGAATCAACTGAACTTCACGCGCGCCCACGAGCAGGAAGCTGACCGTCTGGGCATGGAAATTCTGGTCAATGCCGGCTTTAATCCGCAAAGCATGCCAACATTTTTTGAAAAACTGCAACAAGCCAGCCGCTTTTATGATAACAAGTTGCCCGAATTGTTAAGAACACATCCGGTGACCGGTTCGCGTATTGCAGATTCGCGTAATCGCGCCGAGCAGTATTCAATAAAAAAGAAATATGCGGATAACGAAACCTATCAACTGGTGCGCGCCAAGCTGAATGTACTGACCAGCGAAAACCCCAACACCTATATTAAGAACCTTGAAGACGTTACCAAAAAAAATCCGTCTTCAATGAAGGATTATGAACGCTATGGTTATGCGCTGGCGCTGACTGCCGCAAACCGTTACGGCGATGCGCGTACGCAAATTGAAAAATTACTGGCTGGTGAACCCGAAAAGATTTCCTACATCATTGCGTCGGCAAAACTGGAGATGGCCGACAAGAACCTGTCCGTCGCGCTGCATAATTTAAGCGCTGCGCTTGATCTGTATCCGCACAATCACCCCTTAACCGTTGTATATGCCAACGCGTTACTGGAAGATGAACAGGCAGAAGCCGCCCGCATCCTGCTCAAGGAACACGTACGCCGCATTCCCAGTAATCCGGCCCTCTACACATTACTGGCGCGTGCCGAAGGAGAAGCCGGATATACGGTTGACTCACACCAGTCACTTGCAGAGTATTATTATTTGAGCGGTGAAACACATTCGGCCATCGAGCAACTGAACATTGCCCTGCGCCTGACACAAAGCAAGGACTTCTACCGCACCTCACGCATAGAAGCCCGCCTTAAACAACTGAAGGCCTATGCACTTGCAGAGGCAAAACGTTGAACTCTATCACTGTAAATCCGACGGTTCACATTCGACAACCATAATATCCGGGCAATTACCGGGCACCTTGCTGCATTTCAATCTCGACTTTGTGACGGGTACGTGCGAAATCAACCTCGGTAAGATGCAACAGATCCGTGACCTTGCGCACCAGATGTTCTTCGTGCTTGTCCTTGCGTTCATCCGCAAACGCGATGCGCCACATCATTTCCAGCATATGCCGCTTCTGCTCAACCGAAAAATGCCTGTCAATCAGGCTGGTGAACTGATATAGCGAGGTGGCATCATCCGCTTCTTTTTCGGCAAGCTGTATCAACTCGGCCGTTTCCTGATCTGAAAGACTGAAAATACGCTTCACTGCATTCACAACGGTCTCACGTTCACTGTCATTGACATCGAAATCAGCACGACTGGTTTCAATCAGGAGTGCGGCGGTCGCCAAACGCAGCGCATGCTCCGAATCGGTATTACCGCTTGCGCTCGCAGGCTGAAGATGAGTATCGAAAAACTGGCGAATCGCTGTCAACATGAAAAATACGCCTCCTGTTTCAAGATGATAAAAAACTTACAATTCCTTGCGTCCGGCAAACGCGTGCAACAATGTTCCGCCATCGACATATTCCAGCTCGCCACCCAGCGGTATGCCATGCGCAATACGCGTGGGTTTAATGCCACGTTTATGCACCATTTCAGCAATATAATGTGCGGTGGCCTCGCCTTCCACAGTGGAATTGGTTGCCAGAATGACTTCGTCAATCACGCCTGTATCAAGATGCGCAATCAATTGATCCAGGCCAATTTCACGGGGACCAATGCCGTCAAGCGGTGACAAATGGCCCATCAATACAAAATACAAACCCTTATACGTACCAGAACGTTCTATGGCCTGCACGTCACCCGGCATTTCCACGACACACAATTGTGCCCGGTCACGGCCACTGCTGGCGCACAAGCGACATATTTCCAGTTCGGTTAACGTGCGGCACGACACACAATGGCCTACCTTGTCGGCCGCCAATGACAAGGTCTGCGCCAAACGGCGCGCACCTGCGCGATCACGTTCCAGCAAATGAAATGCCATGCGTTGCGCTGACTTGGGGCCAATGCCCGGCAAACAACGCAACGCCGTAATAAGCTGCCCTATCAGGGAATCATCTATCACGGGAAATCTTAAAACGGCATCTTGAAACCGGGCGGCAAGCTCATGCCAGCGGTCATACCTGACATTCTTTCCTGAGAATTTTTTTCTACCTGACGTACAGCATCATTCACTGCCGCCGCGAGTAAATCTTCGAGCATTTCCTTGTCATCTTTCATCAGACTGGGATCAATACTGACGCGCTTGATGTCATGCCGACCCGTCATCACTACACTGACCATACCGCCCCCGGCCTGCCCGGTCACTTCCATATTCGCCAGTTCCTGCTGGGCTTTCTGCATATCTTCCTGCATTTTTTGCGCCTGTTTCATCAGGTTGCCAATACCGCCTTTCATCATTGCTGTTACCTCAAATTAAGGACTAACCAAAATATTAAACCGCAGAAATTACACCGGCCGAATCGATTCCGGCACCACACGTGCATTGAAGGCTTCCTGCATGGCCTTGATATTGACATCATCCGTAATTGTCCGCACCGCTGCCTGATGCCGGTCAACATCACGCTGCTCCTGTATCACGGCGGGCGTTTCAGCGTGGGGCACGCCCACATCAATCACCAGCCGCATCGGCTTGCCATAGTGATTGCTGAGCGCCTGTTGCAGACGTTCTTCAATTTTTTTATTGCGCAGGGAAAGATGTGTCGGCGCCAGAATCAGATGCACGCCATCTTCCTCCTGTTTTTTAAGTGCGCAATGCGCTGCCAACTGGCGCGCCATGCCTTCCAGTTTCAACATTTCCACGATATTCATCCATTCCATGCCCAGCGCGGTCAGTGCAGCGGCCGCGCTCGGTGGCACTGTTAACCCTGACACTACCGCAGCGGGTGCAACCGGGGGTGGCATGGGTGCCCTGGCCTGCACCGGCTGCCTGACAGTGGCGGCGGGTGTACTATTTACCGACCGTTCTGCAACCGCAGGCACAATCCTGCGTTGAGGTGCTGCCCCGTGGGGTGGGGTCGTTACCGTGCCGACGGAATCCACAGGCCGAAATGCCAGCATACGTAACAACACCATTTCCAGCCCGCTGCGCGGATCCGGTGCCAAGGCCAGATCACGCCGACCTATCAGACCAATCTGATAAAACAACTGTACATCTTCCGCTGATAGCTGTGCCGCCAGCCGGGTCACGGCATCACGATCACCCAGACTATCATCCACGGCCTCGGGTACTACCTGTGCCAGTGCAATCCGATGCAGCAACGATACCAACTCCGCCAGTACATCCGCAAAATCCGGCGCCTGTTCTGCCACGCTATTGATCTGCTGCAATACCGCCTGGGCATCGTTCACGGCCAGTGCTTCAGCCAATGCGATGACCTGATTCTGCTCAAGTGTACCCAGCATGGTGCGTACATCCGCTTCATGTACCTCGCCCCCGCCATAGGCAATGGCCTGATCAAGCAGACTCAGTGCATCACGCATGCTGCCATCGGCAGCACGGGCAATATGTGCCAGTGCTGCCGACTCACTGGCAATACCTTCCTGCTCCAGAATAAAGGTCAATTGCGGGGTTATCAATTCGACAGGCAGACGCTTCAGGCTGAATTGCAGGCAGCGTGACAAAATGGTGGCGGGCAACCGTTGCGGATCGGTGGTGGCCAGTAAAAACTTGACGTGAGGGGGGGGTTCTTCCAGGGTTTTGAGCAACGCGTTGAAACTATGCGTCGATAACATATGCACTTCGTCGATAAGATACACCTTGTAGCGCCCCCGGGTCGGCGCGTACTGCACGTTTTCCAGCAAATCGCGTGTATCTTCCACCTTGGTGCGCGAAGCCGCATCAACTTCAATCAAGTCAACAAAACGCCCTTCGTTGATTTCGCAACAGGCACTGCACACACCACAGGGGGTGGCGGTGACGCCTGTTTCACAATTCAGCGAGCGCGCCAGAATCCGCGCAATCGTCGTCTTGCCCACGCCACGTGTACCGGTAAACAGATAGGCATGATGCAGACGATTATTATCCAGGGCATTGATCAAGGCACGTAATACATGCGCTTGCCCAACCATTTCACGAAAAGTACGCGGACGCCACTTGCGGGCCAAAACTTGATAGCTCATAGAGACACAAAATAACACAAACGGGATGATGATTCGAGGCACGACAGGGATTTTAAAGCGCTCTTCCCGGCATACGTCACAGACAGTTAAGGCGGCAGCCTGCACCCGCCGAACCTCGGCACACGAATCCACTGCGACCGTTGCTCCCTTCCGGGCCTGGCGGGGTTAACAATGTATCGTTGCGAGGAGACCGATGCAGACTACCATAACAGGTTGTAAAAAAAGGCTTTTCTGTCACACAGAAACGGCGCCATCATTTGCCTGGCGCGGGTGGAAGCTCCATCATTAACATGGCGCCTTCACCAGCTCCATCACTCCAAAGCCTCCATAAAAACAAGCTGATGAGCAAAAAAGAACCAACGATGGCGGAGAGGGAGGGATTCGAACCCTCGATACGCTATTAACGTATACACACTTTCCAGGCGTGCTCCTTAAACCGCTCGGACACCTCTCCCAGGAACTTTGCCGCCAATAATGGCAAACAAGGCCCGCAATTCTAAACCACAATGACCGGCGGCACAATGGTTTATGTTACCAGCAAACAGAACGGCGTGCTGACCGAATATCACAATCAAGGTGCGACTACCCTTTCAGGGCCGCCAATACGCTTTTTCAGAAACCCTTTTGGTTACCGTTTTTCAGGAGGCAAGCCACCCACCAAGGCCATGAGCGCCGCCTGCACATCGGGGTCAACCGGCCTGTGTTTGACGTTGGTGCTCGCTGGATGCATGACAAGAAAATTGCCGTTCTTCCAGTTTTTTGATGGCCTGATGGGCCTGGGAACAAAGCCACCACCACAATTTGGACAAACATTACTCAAAACGTCATCAACACACACCGCGCAGAAAGTGCACTCATAGGTACAGATACGCGCCTCAAGCGAATTGGGCGACAACGATTTATTGCAATGTTCACAGGTTGGTCTGAGTTCGAGCATGCGCCACCTCTTTAATCATCAAATTCAACACCCAACATTCAGCGGCCTTATATATGACCTATGTGCGCAGAGCCATGCTCGGCCAGCATCCCGAAACCACATGCATCAGCAAACATGTATTAAATTAAAGTGTAACTCACGGTCGCGAGAAACAGGTAGGGGGGGATGTCGGCAACCGCTGGATTGTGGTAATACATAGGTGAGAAACCCCCAAATACCACACGCTCGATGCATTAGTAAATATAAATGAAAACAGTAAAAACTATTAATTATTTTTTTGCTACTTCCCCACATACACTGACATAATGAAGCGCACTACGCGCCCATTTGGAGATCAACCATGAGACGGCTGGAACAGAAAAAACTATTGACCCTCATTACCTCACGCGCATTGGAAAAAATGATTATTGAAACATTGCGTCTGCGCGGTGTTGGCGGTTATACCGTAGTACAGGCCAGCGGTGCCGGCTCTTCCGGGCTTCAGTCGGGAATGCTTGAATGTGACTCCAACATTTTGATTTATATTATCCTCTCGGAAGCACGTCTGGTAACCTTGCTCGATGATCTTGATGACATGATGCATCGTAATTACCGAATCAAGGTGATCGTGACAGACATCTCTATCCTGCCACGCAAGATCGCCCGGGGGTCTGCTTCAGACGAATAAAAGATTTCTGTCAAACCATTCACCCCTGATACCTTGCCACCCTTGGCCTGCGACAAGGCCTTAGGCTTCGGGCAGCGTAAAAGGGCCCGTAAACAGAGCGCCGCTCTATTACATTTATAAAATTTATAGATAACCAGGAATTGATAAGGAAAACTGATAATGGACGCCAAATCATTTGCAACCCTGCTTGACCCCGCCATTTTATTCTTTTTTCTGGGCATGTTTGCCGCAATGGTGAGATCCAATCTGGAGATACCGGCCCCCATTGCCAAAGTGCTATCCCTGTATCTGCTCATGGCAATAGGCATCAAAGGCGGTGTGGCTTTAAGTGTAAGCGGCATTCATGCACAGATGATGGTCGGGCTTTCGATTGCTCTATTCATGGCCTTTTTTGTACCGCTCTACACCTTCCCTCTGCTGCGCCGTAAACTCGATGGTTTCAACGCCGCCGCGATTGCCGCCACCTATGGCTCAGTAAGCGCAGTCACCTTTATCGCGGCCGGACAATTCCTGGACAACCAGGGCGTGGCATACGGTGGATACATGGCAGTAGCACTGGTGATCATGGAAGCGCCGGCAGTAATCATGGCCGTAGGACTTGCCGCCCTGACACGTGCACGTCTGGCAAAGAAGGATGTCACTGTTGCGGTAACAAATACGGCAAGGGATCATGGCGCGTTCTCATTGAAAAACATTCTGCATGAGTCATTTACCGACGGGGCAATTATCCTGCTGATGGGAAGCCTGTTGATCGGCGTGATCGTGGGCGAGGATGGCTACAAGGTCATCAAGCCCTTCACAGGTGACCTGTTCAAGGGTGTGCTGGCATTTTTCCTGCTGGAGATGGGAATTCTGGTGGCCCGACGTGTGCGCGAGATGAAAGGCGTGGGGCCATTTCTTGTGGCCTTTGCCTTCCTCATTCCGATACTCAACGCGGTCATTGTTATCAGTCTGGCGCATTTCAGCGGTTTGTCGACGGGTGATACGCTGATGCTGGCAGTGCTCGCGGCGAGTGCGTCCTATATCGTGGTGCCTGCGGTGGTGCGCGTCGCTATTCCGGAGGCGAATCCAGGCCTTTATTTCGGTATGGCATTGGCACTCACCTTTCCGTTCAACATCGTGCTCGGAATTCCCCTGTATTACCACGTAATCCAGGCGTTCTGAGAGACGGCCGATACATGTCGGAATATGAATTGATGGGAAAGATATGGCGCCCTTTACTTCAGGGCGACGAGGCTCAGCGTAACGGCTGATCAACGATGGAGGCACCTGTCATACGGGACAACACCATGAGCACAACACCGCTTTCAGTCTACGCAGAACACCGGGTAGCCCTGCTCACCCAGCACGGTAAGGAAGGCGTGATCGCCCCCGTGTTTGATCGGGTACTTGGCAGTCGGATTGAGCGGGTCACGGGCTATGATACGGATCTGCTCGGCACCTTTACCCGTGATATCCCGCGCAGCGGTACACAGCTTGAAGCGGCACGCAGGAAGGCACGCCTTGGCATGCAGCTTTCCGGCCTGTCACTCGGCATGGCCAGCGAGGGTTCGTTCGGGCTGGATCCATTTGCAGGGATATTTCCCTGGAATGTGGAATTTCTGATTTTTCTCGACGACGAACGTGGCCTGGAGGTCGCAGGTGTCGCCGAAGGCGCAGCGAACTTCTCTCACCTGTTGACGAATGATTGGGTTACGGTCGAGACCTTTGCCAGACAGGCAGGATTTCCCGTACATCATCTGGTGATGCGACCTGACAGCGAGAACGATCCACGCATTCGCAAGGGAATCACCACCTGGACGGCACTGGAAACCGAATATGCCACGGCGCTCGCAGCATCCACCAGTCAACAGGTATTCGTTGAAACCGATGTGCGCGCGCACGCCAATCCCACACGCATGAACAACATCCGTCTGGCAGCCGAGGATCTGGTGAAAAAACTCACCTCACTCTGCCCCGCCTGCAGCACCCCGGGCTTCTGGATCGTGGAACGTGTGAATGGCCTTCCGTGTGAAGCCTGCGGCGCACCCACCCGCGAAACCCGCGCCGAGATTTTTGGCTGTCTCAAGTGCATGCACCGCGAGACCCGCACGCTGACTGGCCGGCAATACGCCGATCCGGGTCGCTGCAATGACTGCAATCCCTGATGTTGCTTATAATAATGGCTGACCGTATGCCAGAGGTTGGTGATGTGTGAGGTATCAGCCCCTAATTATTTTTCGGCGCCACATACCCTGACGGCACCGCCGAGCCTTCGCCAAAAAAGTATTTTTCGAGTTCGGCCTGTAAAAACTGCCGGGCTTTGGGGTCGGCCAGCGCCAGGCGGTTTTCGTTAATCAGCATAGTCTGGTGTTTGATCCACATTTGCCAGGCCTCTTGGGAGACGGTTTCGTAAATCTTTTTGCCGAGCACGCCGGGATACGGCGGCAGGTCAAGGGCGGCGGCTTCTTTGTTGAGTTTGATACAGTGAATCATGCGTGCCATGTGGTGTGTTCTCCGTGTGTGTAGCCAAGAATCTCTGATGCGGGATCTGCTGTCATTTCTCCCGGCAACTGCTCCTGCGTTGCTCTACCTTCCGCCATCCATGGCGGTCGCCTGCGGTCGAAATGACAGTTAATTTAATGACGTATATTCAAAGCCTCTCTAACAGCCGCTGAACGGGCGCGGCCAATCCTAGCGCCTGGGGTGATGCGGGATTGTACCAGACGCCAGCACCTGCATCCATGACGCCGCTGGTGTGTTGCACACGGGCGCGCACCGGGGTGATGTCAAGGTGAAAATGGCTGAAGGTGTGGCGCAGCACGGGCCAGGCTTCCACGTTGTCAATGCGGCAACGCATTTTTTGCTCGCACCAGTCTTGAATGTCCCGCCCTGCCGGGCATTCGGGAAAACTCCATAGCCCCCCCCAGATGCCGGCGGGCGGGCGCTGAATGAGCAGCACATGATGATGGGTATCGTGCAGCATCAGTAGTGTGGTGGCACGCACTGGCAGGGTTTTACGTGGCTTGGGCGTGGGGAAATCGCCAACACGGTTTTGCTGATGGGCGGCGCAATCAGTCTGTAGCGGACAGCGCGCACATGCCGGATTGGCGCGCGTGCATAACGTCGCGCCCAGATCCATCATCGCCTGGGTATAATGCGCCGCGCGTGGCTTAGGCACCGTGGCGGTGTGCTGTTCAGCCCAGCCCCACAGGGTTTGCTCGACAGCGGCCTGCGCCGGCCAGCCGTCCACGGCATGAAAACGTGCCAGCACACGCTTGACGTTGCCATCGAGAATCGCGTGGCGCTGGCCGGACGACAGGGCAAGAATCGCGGCAGCGGTGGATCGCCCAATCCCCGGCAAGGCCTGCACTGCCTCAATGTGCTGCGGAAATTTACCGCCATGCTGAACCATAATCACCCCGGCGGCACGGTGCAGATTGCGGGCGCGGGCATAGTAGCCTAGGCCCGTCCACAAGTGCAGCACCTCGTCCAGTGGCGCCTCAGCGAGTGCGGACACACTGGAGAAATGCGTCATAAACCTCTGAAAATACGGAATAACGGTTGCAACCTGGGTTTGCTGGAGCATGACTTCGGAAACCCAGACCCGGTAAGGCGTCGGGTTGTGTTGCCACGGCAGATCAGTACGCCCATGGCCATCGAACCATTCCAGCACCTGATCGCCAAACTGCGTAATGGCCATTAAATATCATCCTCGACAAGCGGTTTAACAGTGATAAGCCAGTATGGTATGCTAACTGTCTGGTTTATTGTATAGCGATTGTGTAATGGCAGCCATCGAAGAACAAGACGTCCGGATCAAGGCCAATGATGGTGTAGCAACCTGTGATGGCGTGTTTTCAGCCACCCACTATACCTCACACGACCGTCTCGTCAGAGCCCTCAAGGCGCTGGGAGCGATGTGGGGGTTGGCGATAGTGGCGGTGTTTATACCGCTGGCGCATTTTATACTGGTACCCGCGTTTCTGATTGCCGGGCCAGTGGTAGCGCGTGGACGCTACAAAACCAGTGTGGCCGCAAACGATGTCGTGGGCACATGCCCAGGCTGCAGGCAGAATACAAAACTTCTGCTGCAGTCTGCGGATCGGTTGCCCATGTGGAAATATTGCCCAAAATGCAACGCCCCCATACAGATAGACGCCAACTAATTAATATAGTTAGCGTTTACAAATTCACCGCATAGGAGATAGAAGTAATGCACGAGTGCAGCTTTGAACTCAATGACAAACCCATGAGTGCTTTCAGAATGGGGCTGATCCCACCGGGGATTGACTATATTTTCGATAGGCCGTCCGGCGGCTTGCTCGGCCCGTTACAAGATTTATTTAACGATCACAGTTACTGGTTCGCCTTGTACGCGATTGATGGCAAAATCGACGACGAGACATACTGCAATAAAGTGAAACGAGAACCCGCCGCTTAGCTCTGCGATAGCCCCCTATAATTTTATTTTGGAGAAACATGCCATGCGTGGCGTATTTGCTGTTTTTATTTTAGCGGTGATATTACTGAGCTTCACCGGCATGGTTATTACTGGACTGTATGCGCTGGGGATTATCGGCCCGACAGAGTAGGCTTCAGAACCCGCTCCGAAATGGAGCGGGTGATGGGAATCGAACCCACGCTATCAGCTTGGGAAGCTGAAGTTCTACCATTGAACTACACCCGCGCTCGGTAATCCGGTATTTTTACGCGTTTCTCGGCCCCCGTCAATGATGGAGTCTGTTTTTTTGCAATTCGTTTTGCTGGAATAGTATGGAAATTTTAGTTAATGGTGTGTCACGCCAGGTGCGTGATAATTTTAGTATTGCCGATTTGATTGAAGACATGGCGCTGGCTGGCAAGCGTATCGCCGTAGAGGTCAATCTCAGTATTGTGCCACGCAGTCAGCATGCCACACATCCCTTGCAACCCGGTGACCGGGTAGAGATCGTACATGCCATTGGCGGGGGTTAGCCGCACACCCATGCTCCACGAATTGAGCTGATTGTACTATCAAGGCACCTCATTAATAAGCTCCCCCTTTAATTTTCAGGATAACATCATGCCACTCACCCACCCGAATAACGACCCACTGATTATCGCCGGAATTACCTACCACTCACGCCTGCTGGTAGGCACGGGCAAATACCGTGATCTCGAAGAAACACGTCTGGCAACGGCAGCCAGTGGCGCACAGATTGTGACGGTTGCCGTACGCCGCACCAACATTGGCCAGACACCGGGTGAACCGAACCTGCTGGATGTTTTGCCTCCCAATCAATATACGCTGCTGCCCAACACTGCCGGATGCTATACTGCCGAGGATGCCGTACGCACCTGTCATCTTGCACGCGAACTATTGGATGGCCACGATCTGGTGAAACTGGAAGTGCTCGGTGACCCCAAAACGCTTTTTCCCGACATCAGCGCCACCTTCAAGGCCGCCGAGATCCTGATCAGGGACGGCTTTAAGGTGATGGTGTACACCAATGACGACCCCATCGCCGCCAAACGCCTCGAAGAAATGGGCTGTGTGGCGGTGATGCCACTGGCCGCGCCGATCGGCTCGGGCCTGGGAATACGCAACCCCTATAACATCCGGATCATTGTTGAAAACGCCAAGGTGCCGATTCTGGTGGATGCCGGTGTAGGCACCGCCTCTGACGCCGCCATCGCCATGGAACTGGGCTGCGACGGTGTGTTGATGAACACGGCCATTGCCAGCGCCAAAAACCCCGTCTTGATGGCCTCTGCCATGAAAAAAGCCATTGAAGCAGGCCGCGAAGCCTATCTTGCCGGACGCATGCCGCGCAAACTTTACGCCAGCGCATCGTCACCATTGGACGGTACATTTTTTTGAGTAATATTCCCGTAACATATTTCGGTTATCTTTTTCTGCTTTGTATTTGCCAGAGTCCAACATGCCAACCATGACCGAGGCCGATCTAAAACAACCCGAGTTCTATATCAATCGCGAGTTGAGCCTGCTGCAATTCAACCGGCGCGTGCTCGAACAGGCCAGTGATGAAACCGTTCCCTTGCTGGAACGATTACGTTTTCTGTGCATTTTGAGCAGTAATCTGGATGAATTTTTTGAAACACGCGTGGCCAGCCTCAAAGAATGGACCAATCTCAATTCGACCACGACCCGCGTCAGCGCTGACAATGCCGGCCCTGATAACCTGGCTCCCCAGGAAGCCCTGCGTCAAATCAGCATTGAAGTACGCGCGCTCATCACTGAACAATATCACATGCTCAATGACGTACTTACTCCAGCACTTGCCGGACAGAATGTTCGTTTTGTACGCCGCAGTCACTGGAATGCAAAACAGAAACGCTGGGTAAAACATTTTTTTGAAAACGAATTATTGCCGGTATTAAGTCCTTTGGGGCTGGATCCTGCACATCCTTTCCCGAAAGTGCTGAACAAAATTCTGCATTTTATTATTTCCCTCACCGGCAAGGATGCCTTTGGTCGTAGTAACGGTGTTGCCGTTCTGCAGGCACCTCGGGCCTTGCCGCGTCTGATCAAAATGCCCGCTGAATGCGCCACAGGTATGCATGATTTTGTGTTTCTGTCATCCATCATTCATGCACACATCAATGATCTTTTTCCTGGCATGCACGTTACAGGATGTTATCAATTCAGAATTACCCGCAACAGTGAACTGTTTGTCGACAAGGAGGAAATTGATGACCTGTTACAGGCCGTGGAAGGCGAGCTGCTCACGCGCCGCCATGGTGAAGCAGTGCGCATCGAAGTTGCGGATAATTGCCCACCCGAAATGGTCGCTTATCTGCTTAAACAATTTGATCTGGAGCCAGGCGATCTTTATCAGGTTCACGGCCCGGTTAACCTGGCACGCCTGATCACCATTCCGGATATCGTGGATCGTCCCGACCTCAAATATCCACCCTTCATACCCGGTGTTCCTACGCGCCTGAAACGCAGCACCAACATTTTTCGCACCCTGCGTCAGGGCGACATATTATTACATCATCCCTTTGAGTCATTCACGCCAGTCATTGATTTTGTGCGTCAGGCAGCGACTGACCCCAATGTGCTCGCCATTAAACAAACCCTGTATCGCACAGGTCGTGATTCCGGACTGGTTGATGCATTGCTGGTCGCCGCGCGTGCCGGTAAGGAAGTGACTGTCGTCATTGAATTACTGGCGCGTTTCGATGAAGAAAACAACATTAACATGGCAACCCTGCTGCAGGAAGCCGGCGCACATGTAGTCTATGGCGTTGTAGGTTATAAAACCCATGCAAAAATGATTCTGGTGGTGCGCCGGGAAAAAGAAGGGTTCCGTAATTACGTTCATTTGGGTACAGGCAATTACCACGCGCGCACCGCACGGCAATATACCGACGTGGGCCTGCTCACGGGCAATGAAACTATCGGCGAAGACGTGCACAAGCTGTTTCTGCAATTGACCAGCCTGGGGCGCTTTACCGCCCTGCACAAATTGTTACAGGCACCCTTCACGTTACACAAAACCCTGATTGAAAAAATTGAATGTGAGATCGGGCATGCGCTGCGTGATCGTCCGGCACATATCATGGCTAAAATGAATGCGCTGGTAGAACCCACCATTATTCGTGCCTTATATCGCGCTTCGCAGGCCGGCGTGAAAATTGACTTGATCATACGGGGGGTGTGCTGTCTGAGGCCGGGCATTCCCAATATTTCCGAGAATATCAGTGTGCGTTCCGTGGTAGGTCGCTTCCTTGAACACAGTCGTGTTTATTATTTTCACAATAATGGTGATACTCAGGTATTTTGCGCCAGCGCGGACTGGATGGACCGTAATTTTTTCCGCCGCGTGGAAGTGGCTTTTCCCATTGAGGGTAAAATGCTGCGCAAGCGCCTCATACAGGAAACGCTATCAATCTATCTTCAGGATGATGCGCAGACGTGGATATTACACAGCGATGGCCACTATCGACGCACCGCTGCCGCCGGTCACGCACCTTATTCAACACAGATAGCCTTGCTGCAGAAGCTGGCCGACGGTTAGCACGAAATGCCATGAGTGTCAGGTCAGCTGAAAGGGATTGAACAACCTGTCGTATTCCTTGATGGCATAACGGTCTGTCATCCCTGCAATATAATCTGCAACCGCACGCGCCCGACCCATATCACCCTTACTCTGCTCAAGAAGCTGCACATTACGCAAGGATTCGGGTGGCAGCAAACAGGGGTCGTTTATAAACGCATCGAATAAACCGTTAATCACGCGCGCCGCCTTGGAGGTCATGCGCCGTACCCGATAATGCTGATAAAGATTTTTGCGCAGAAATTGTTTCAGTTCAAGATTCTGGGCCTGCATCGCCACACTGAATCCACACAGGGTTGTCGATGCACTCCGCACTGCATTAATATCCACAGGCTGTACTTCGGCAAGTCGCGCCTGACTGGTTTCCACAAGGTCAACCACTTGGCGATTAATCATGCGTCGCACCACTTCATGCACGACGCGCCTCTCCGCCAGATCAGGATAGGCGGATTTCACAACATCATATTGCTCACGGAATAATGAGACACTCTGAAGCTGCGACATATCAATCAATCCGGCACGCAGCCCATCGTCAATATCATGATTGTTGTAGGCGATCTCATCGGCCAGATTCGCTAATTGCGCTTCGAGCCCGGCATGTTGTTTGTTAATAAACCGTTGGCCAATGTCACCCAGCTCTGCGGCCTTGCGCAAGGAACAATGCTTCAAGATACCTTCACGTGTTTCAAAGGTAAGGTTCAGCCCGGGAAATTCAGCATAGCGTTCTTCCAGTTCATCCACGACTCGCAGTGACTGGAGATTATGCTCAAAGCCATCATGGTTACGCATGCACTGATTCAAGGCATCCTGACCTGCATGACCAAACGGGGTGTGACCCAGGTCATGTGCCAGAGAGATGGCTTCGGTAAGATCTTCATTAAGCCTTAGGACACGTGCAATGGAGCGCCCAATCTGCGCTACTTCTATTGAATGCGTCAGCCGGGTGCGGAACATGTCACCCTCGTGATTAACAAAGACCTGGGTTTTGTATTCGAGGCGGCGAAACGCGGCAGAATGCACGATGCGATCACGGTCACGCTGATATTCACTGCGGTATATCGGTGATATTTCCGTATAACGGCGACCCCGCGAGGTTTCGGGGTGGGCGGCGTACGGCGCAAAATCCTGCGGTAAATTCATGATTTAACAGGTCTCACGGCATTCATCTATGACTTCGGTCAATAACGCTGGCGCAAAATCATCTGTAACAATAGCCTCGCCTATGGCTTTTAACAGCACCAGACGAATCTTGCCATTCTTTACTTTTTTATCGACGCCCATCAACTCAATAAAACGTGCTGCATCCAATGTCGCCGGCGCACGCACCGGCAAGTTGGCACGCTGAATCAAGGCTTCGGCACGAACCATATCTGCATGACTCAACCACCCCCGCCGTGCGGACATACGTACCGCCATGCACATGCCCGTCGCCACGGCCTCACCATGTAACCAGCTGCCATAACCCATGCCGGTTTCAATGGCATGGCCAAAGGTGTGACCAAGATTAAGCAAGGCGCGTACACCACCTTCACGTTCATCGGCGATCACCATCTGGGTCTTGTCAACACACGAACGCTCCACGGCAACCATCAGTGATGCTGCATCACGCGCGAGGAGTTTGTCCATGTTGGCTTCCAGCCAGTCAAAAAACTCCGCATCACCTATCAAGCCGTATTTAATCACTTCGGCAATCCCCGCACTCAACTCACGGTCAGACAATGTGTTGAGTGTATCAATATCGGCAATAACACAACGTGGCTGATGAAATGCACCAATCATGTTTTTACCCAGTGGATGGTTCACGCCCGTCTTGCCACCTACAGAAGAATCCACCTGAGCAAGCAGTGTGGTGGGAATCTGTATAAAATCCACACCACGCTGGTAGCAGGCCGCTGCAAAACCGGTCATGTCACCGATCACTCCGCCCCCCAGCGCCACCAGTGTCACACTGCGGTCAAAGTGCTTGTCGAGCAAGACATCAAAAATGCGGTTGAGAACGTCCAGTGTTTTGTACTGCTCGCCATCCGGCAGGGTCACTGTCTCACAGCGTTGAATATGTGCCAGACTCCGCAATGTCACCAGAATCTTTTCCAGATACAGCGGCGCAACGGTGTCATTTGTGACCACCACTACCTGCTTGCCCGCAATGTGCCGACCCAATAACTCAGCATGTTCCAACAGACCACTGCCAATATAAATCGGATAACTGCGCCCTCCCTGCAAGGGGCCAAGATCAACACTCAAGGTTTTAATATTAGTCATGATATTTTACTTTTTGTCAGAGGTTGCTGCGGGTGTTGTCCATCACACTGTGATGAGTGGCGTCGCAGCCAACCCTGGATAGTATTGAGGGTAACGCGTACACTGCAACGGTCGGTCTCCACAACCAGATCAGCAATTTCACGGTACAACGGATCGCGTAATTCCAGAATCTGCTGTAGCCGCGCCCGTGGATCATCCGTTTTCAGCAACGGGCGATTACGATCCTTCGCCGTACGTTTCAGCAAATGTTCCAATGAAGCGTGCAAATAAATCACCTGGCCACGCGCCGCCAGATGCATCCGGTTTACCGAATTCAGGACGCCCCCCCCCCCTGTAGCCAGCACAATGTTACTGCGCTGGCTCAGCTCGTCGATCATTTCACACTCACGACGACGGAAGCCTTCCTCACCTTCCACCTCAAAAATCAATGGGATACTCGCGCCGGTACGAGCTTCAATCTCATGATCACTGTCCACAAAGTCCAGTCCCTGCGATTTGGCAAGCTGGCGACCAACCGTGGTTTTACCGGCACCCATCGGGCCAATCAGGAAGATATTACCGGGTTTAGTGACATTACTTGGCTTGTTCATCAGCAAATAGTATGCCGAATAGGGAGAAATGAAAAGGGACAGGCCGTACTGCGTGTGTTGTTGGGCGCACGCAGCCTCGGCAACTGCTCCATGCGTTGCTCTTCCTTCGCTGCGCGCTGGCTTTGCGCGGGAGTGGACCTCCTGCATCCATGCAGTCGTGCCCTCCGGGGTACTTTAGCCCCCTTACAATCCACGGCGACCCCTGGCGGGTGCAAGCGGCCTGTCCCTTACCCAATACCAGGATTTTGTGGGTTAATCGATAACCGTTACCGGAGGACGGGAAGTGATCAGCCCTCTTGGCGTAGTGACCGTCACATTGAAGTCACCGAGGGTCTTGGTATTTGTGCACGTGAACGCCGGGCCAGCGGATTGCGTTGCATCACTCGTCATGCTTACCTCATAACTGCCCAGCGCAGGAGCACCCGCCGGACAGCCAGGAAATCCAACCAAACAGGCAACGGAGTCGGCCATTGGACTGGGAGGTAAAGAATCTATTCTTCCGTTGGTGGCGCTAAACCCCACCGTGGTACCCGGCGCCATTGAGTTGCCATTCACATCAAATATGGTCACCGTAAAATTGACCGGCGTGTTGACAAAGGGAACACCGTTCGTGCAAGTGGCCAAGTTAATAGGGTTCGTGCTTACCACAATATTGGCGGTTGAGCCGGAAAATACGATCACCTGCGACCGCCGCACATTGATGGTTTTCTGCGAGCTGCAGATGGCGGAACCGTCACACAATACCCCATTATAGAGGCCATCGCCTGCGCTCTCGAACGTTCCATTGACATTGAAGTCGATAAAGTCCTCAGTTGACTGCCTTAGACCATCTTCGCTATAGTCTATGAATGCCTCGCCCCGGTCTGTGGCAAGGGCGTTTACATCAAAAGCCTCGCCAGCATTCATAAAAGTATTACCGTTATAGTCCGTAAAGCTTTCTTCACCAATCGCATAGGCCAACACCGTTAACCTGCCATTCGTCGGGCGCAGATTAGCACTGGTTAGCGTAACGCTGCACGCACCGCTGGCTATGCTGCAAGAGCCGCCCACCTGCCCCCCTTCGGATCTGAAATTAACGGTGGTGCCATTCGGGACCGGGTTACTAAAATGATCCGAGAGCCGCGCAGTCAAGGTAGTGACTACGCCGTCATGATTCCATCCCTCAATATTGAGCTGTGTCGCACTTAGCGAGAAACTATCCTGATCTGGAACACCGGTAGTAATGGTCAATTGATCCGATTGCGTGGTGATGTTAGTGCCCACTATAGTCGCGGTCACGCGCACGGGAGTTGATGCATTGCCTGACTGCACCACGGTTTGTACTTGACCGTTCGCATCTGTCCTCCCCGTGACAGGGCTTAATGCCAGGCCACCCAACGTAGTAGTGAGGACAAAACTCACATCCCGGTTGGGTACAACACCCCCTACTGAGTTGAATACCTTGAATATCACTGTGGAAGTCTCGGACAAACCAGCGCCGCCCGTGCCTTTTAAGGTGATGTTCTGCGGCGTTGCCGAAACAAACTGAATAGACCCTAATACGGCGGGCAATACCGTGATGGTGGCCGTTGCGATAACCGTACCGCTGCCCACCGTCGCCGTAGCGGTAATGGTGTCTACACCTTCACACCCCTTGGCAACATAAGCGCTGATGGCCGAGCCACCCGATGTTGCTATGGGCGACGTCAAGGAAGCGCTCTGTGCAGTACTGCACACGGAGGTAAAAGTAACATCTGTGTCCGTGGTATACGGGGTTCCTGAAGCGACATTGGTAAGGACTGCGGTAACACTGGCGCTACCACCTGCCGAAAGCGTACCTACACCAACGGTCAGCGTCATCCGAACATCGGTGGCAGTTCCAGGGGTGGGACCGGTGCCCGTACCCGGTCCCTTAAAAGCATCATCCCCTCCACCACATCCTGCCAGTAGCAACACCATTACCAAAATTGTTAATTTTGCTACCATTTTATTCATTTCCATAGTCTCCGGTACACTTTGAAATCGGCTCTATCACCCCCACCAGGCAACGCGTTCACTGAAAAAGGGGTGTTGTATGGGTTTATCGGCAGCCTTGCCAAAATCCTGAACTCCGTCATTACAAAGCACCCCTGCAACGCCGCTTAAAAAATAATTTGGCGGATTCTGCAAAAGCAGTTGCATTTACTAATGAGAATCATTATCATTATCTGTCAATAAACTCTTATGCCATTCACAAGGACTTTACCTGGAGATCCACTATGACTCACCTTAAACTTTCCGTGTTCGGTATCGCACTCTGCGGCTGGCTGGCACTGGCCACTGGTGCACAGGCTGCCGATGATCTGGTAGTTTATTCCGCACGAAATGAGCAATTGATCAAACCCCTGTTTGACGCTTACCAAAAGGAAACCGGCACTCATATCAAATTTTTAACCGGCAAGGAAGGCCCGCTGCTGGAACGCCTTAAGGCCGAAGGTGCCCGGACACCTGCCGATATTTTAATGACGGTCGACGCCGGTAATTTATGGCAGGCTGCGCAGAGTGGTTTGCTGGCAAAAGTCGATTCTAAAATTCTCAACGAAAACATCCCCGCGCACCTGCGTGATCCCGATGGCCAATGGGTGGGCCTGTCAGTACGAGCACGCACCATTGTTTACAACACCAAAAAAGTGAAACCCGAAGATCTTTCCAGTTACGAAGCGCTGGGTGATGCCAGGTGGCAGGGCCGTTTATGCCTGCGCAGCTCAAAGAAAGTGTACAACCAGTCAATGGTCGCCATGATGATTGCGCATAACGGTGAAGTCAAAACCGAAGCAGTGGTAAAATCATGGGTAAAAAATCTGGCGACCAAGCCTTTTTCCGATGACGAAAATCTGCTGGATGCGATGGCTGCGGGTCAGTGTGATGTGGGCATCGTAAACAGTTACTATTTCGGCCGTGTCAAACGCAAAACACCCGATGCACCTCTGGGTATTTTCTGGGCCAACCAGACCAGCAATGGTGTACATGTCAACGTATCCGGGGCGGGAGTCACGAAGCACGCCAAACACCATGACGCTGCCGTGAAATTTCTGGAATGGCTGTCCTCGGACAAGGCACAAAGCCTGTTCGCCGACGCCAACCTGGAGTTCCCGGCCAACCCCAAGGTAGTCCCTGCCCCTCTGGTGGCCTCATGGGGCCCCTTCAAGCAAGACGCCATCAATCTTGCCGAAGCAGGCAAGCTGCAGGCCAAAGCCGTCATGCTGATGGATCGTGCCGGGTACAAATGATCGCACTATCACGGGTTAGAGCCTGTTCAATACCTCAATCAAGGGATGTAGGGCAAGGCAAAAGTGACCGAAAGAACGGAGGGTACACGAAGTACATGAGCATTTTGAGGGCATCCCTATATATTAGGGTAACGCCGCGATGCGCTCTTCCGCGAGATATTGAGCCGGTTCTTAGGTAGACGCACGCCGTGTACGTTATACCCCAGCAAGCACTCCCGCCTGTCACCGTACCGGCGCGAGGACTGTTAAGCAGCAATGGCAATACATGGCGACTGGCGGGTGTGCTGGTCGCCATCTTGACTGCCCTGCCCTTGTTGACATTGCTGCCTGCCTGGCTCACCGCAGAAGATGAGGTCTGGCGGCATCTGGCCGACACACTGCTCCTTGATCTGCTGCGTAACACCGCCGTACTGACGCTGGGTGTAGGAGTGGGGGTGTTCGTACTGGGAGTAGGTTTAGCATGGCTGACGGCCATGTGTGAATTCCCCGGTCGCCGCATTTTCGACTGGGCACTGATGTTGCCACTGGGCATTCCCACTTACGTGCTGGCGTTTGTCTTTATCGGTTTTCTGGATTTCAGTGGGCCGGTGCAAAGCAGTCTGCGTACGCTGTTTAACAGCACGGGTACAGCACTGTGGTTTCCACTCATCCGTTCCGAAGGCGGCGTCATTGCTGTTATGGTGCTGGCACTTTATCCCTATGTATACATGTTGGCACGCGCTGCCTTTCTCGGCCAGGGCCGAAACGTGCTGGAAAGTGGGCGCATACTGGGCCTGAATCCCTGGCAGGTATTTTTTCGTATTTCATTACCCATGGCACGCCCCGCGATCGCCGCAGGTGTAGCGCTGGCCTTAATGGAAACCCTGGCCGACTTCGGCGCCGTTGCCATTTTCAATTATGATACATTCACCACGGCACTCTACAAAGCCTGGTTCGATTTGTTTAACTTGCCTGCCGCCGCACAACTTTCAACACTGTTACTGCTGTTTGTCGCACTGGCACTGGTGAGTGAACGCCAGAGCCGTGGACGCGCGCGCTTTTACAGCGGCGGCAAACGCGTCAACGCACAACGTTACCGATTAACGGGCAAACGTGCCTGGCTTGCCTGCGGCAGCGCCACTCTGGTACTGGCACTGGCGTTTCTGATTCCTGTGGCTCAACTGGTAGTGTGGGTTGTCAGTACAGGCATCGCCGACCTGGACACTCGCTATCTGGAATTTGTCAGCCACACCCTGCTACTGGGAACTCTGGGCGCGTTGCTCACCGTTGCCTGTGCATTACTATTAGGCTATGTCCGCAAACAGTGGCCAGACAATATCACCCGCTTTTCCACCCAGCTTGCCACACTCGGCTATGCCCTGCCCGGCTCGGTACTGGCAGTAGGCATCATGCTGCTGTTCACCTGGGTCGACACCGGCATGGATACTTTCACAGGGACAAATCTGATGTTAAGCAGCAGTGTCATCGCCCTGCTGTTCGCCTATCTGGTACGTTTCCTGGCAGTAGCCCATGGCCCGATAGAAAGTGCGCTGGAGCGTGTTACCCCCTCCATTCAGCAGGCCGCACGCAGTCTTGGCGCCACCCACCGCGAGGTCCTGTGGCGCATCTACCTGCCGATCCTGCGCCCCAGCCTGCTCACCGCCGCATTACTGGTATTTGTGGACATCATGAAAGAAATGCCCGCTACCCTGCTATTGCGCCCCTTTGACTGGGATACCCTGGCAATCCGCATTTTTGAGCTGACATCCGAAGGCGAATGGGAGCGCGCCGCCCTGCCCGCCCTGACATTGGTACTCGTCGGATTGATTCCCGTCATACTACTGGTCAGGCGCTCCGGGAAATAGTACACTATCCGACATAACTATATCCTTGTGGGAGAGATCCCGTGGCGATTCTGCCACCGGACGCCGAAGGCGCAACCCGCCCGGAATCGCTCAGGCAAAAGGACCACACGGGAAAGTTACTCTGGAGAGAGATTGAGCGCAACCTCAATCCGCCGAAGGGGCTAAGCTCTCAGGCAACCAAGACAGAGGGGCGACATCAATGGCATGGTTTATCACATGCTATTTATGTCGCCTTTTTTACGCTTATGACTCGACGATGATGGGAGAATTATGCCCCGTACCCCTGCCTCAGACCCGGCTGCGCCTGCCACGCTGACGCAGCCCTGTTCAACGGTTGAGCAGCCTAACATCAGCCGTATGCCACCGTGGATACGCCAGCATCTGGGGAACCATAAGCACTATGCCATCACCGCCGATGCCGTACGCGCCAACACCCTGCATACCGTGTGTGAAGAAGCGCGCTGCCCTAACCGGGGTGAATGCTGGAGCCGTGGCACTGCCACCTTCATGTTACTCGGCGATGTCTGTACCCGTGCCTGTGGTTTTTGTGCGGTCAAAACCGGCCGTCCCGATAATTACGATCGCGACGAGCCACGCCGCATCGCCGACGCTGTCATGGGCATGGGGCTGGACTATGTCGTGCTCACCTCCGTCAATCGCGATGACCTGGCTGACGGTG
Source organism: Gammaproteobacteria bacterium (assembly GCA_023266055.1). Classification (GTDB taxonomy): domain Bacteria; phylum Pseudomonadota; class Gammaproteobacteria; family Ga007554. The sequence goes on from JAHFRW010000014.1 coordinate 34,235, forward strand.
GTGCACACGTCTTTGCCGACACCCTGCGCGAACTGCGCCGCCGTAAACCCGATATCGGCCTGGAATTGCTCACACCAGACTTTCAGCAATGCCAGGATGCCGCCATTACCATGATTCTCGACTCGGTCGCTCCCGGCACCCTCGGCAACGACTCCATGCACACATCGCTGGTGTGGGGGCACAACGTCGAAACCGTACCGCGTCTTTATCACACTGTGCGCAAAGGCTCCAAATATCAACGCTCGCTGAATCTGCTGGAAAAAGTCGCACGGCAATCCAGCACGAGTGCGGGCCCCTCCGCCATGGAAGCAAAGTCCTCATTAATGCTAGGATTGGGTGAACGCCACGCCGAAGTACTGGAAGTACTGCGCGACTTGCGCGCAGTCGGTGTACAACGTATTAGCCTGGGCCAGTATTTGAGGCCCACGCGCCAACACCTGCCAGTACAGGAATACATCACGCCTGAAGCATTCAGGGATTACGCGCAGGAGGCACGCCGCCTGGGATTTTCCTGGGTAAAAGCAGGTGCATTGGTGCGCTCTTCATACCATGCGGAAGAAATGCAGGGCTGATGAAACATGTTGCAAACTGAAGAGTTAGATTTTTTACACTAAAATTTACGGAAGAATCCAATGGGCAAAAAAACACCTCTGTATGATATGCACGTTGCCATGGGCGGAAAGATCGTTGATTTCAGCGGTTGGGACATGCCATTGCATTACGGCTCGCAAATCGAAGAACACCATGTCGTACGCCATGGTGCAGGCATGTTTGATGTGTCACACATGACCATTGTTGATCTGGAAGGTGCGCAGGTACGTGACTTTCTACGTTACCTGCTGGCCAATAATGTTGACCGCTTGCGACAACCGGGCAAAGCACTCTACACCTGCATGTTGAATGAACGTGGCGGTGTGATTGATGATTTGATTGTTTATTTCATGGCAGAGCAATGGTTCCGCCTGGTCGTCAACGCTGCCACCCGCGACAAGGATCTGGCATGGATTGAGCATCATGCGCACGCCTTTCAGGTCCGCGTTACTGAACGTCAGGATCTGGCAATGATCGCCGTGCAAGGCCCGCAGGGACGCGATGCCGTGCATACCGTATTAGGTAGCGTCGCGAGAGAAGCCCTGGCAACGCTTGCACCCTTCAATGCGATATGCCTGGATACGCAGACACTGAAAGATGGACACTCCGACGCATCCCTGAACAAGGCAGACAACCGCGAACCAATCCAAAAAATGGACGGCATTTTTATCGCGCGTACCGGATACACCGGCGAAGACGGTTATGAAGTCATACTTCCGATGAATCAAGCCGCCGATTTTTGGCAACGCTTGCATGCCACGGGCGTGAGGCCCATTGGGCTAGGCGCCCGCGATACATTACGGCTGGAAGCCGGCATGAACCTATATGGTGCCGACATGGATGAAAACATCACACCCCTTGAATGCGGGCTGGACTGGACGGTGGCCTGGGAACCTGCTGAACGCAATTTCATCGGGCGTGCTGCACTCGAAACACAGCGCAAGAACGGTGTAAAACACAAACTGGTCGGCCTGATACTGAACGATAAAGGCGTGCTGCGTAACCATCAACACGTTATTGTTGAAGGACGTGTTTCCGGCGAAATCACCAGCGGCAGTTTCTCACCCACCCTCGGCCACGCGATCGCATTTGCACGCGTCTCAACAGATATCGTCGGCACCCATGCCAGCAATGGTTATGAAATTGATATGCGCGGTCGGCCAGTATCCGTCTCTGTTGTAAAACCACCGTTCGTACGACACGGAAAATCGTGCATAGAACCCAAAAATTAAATACCCTACAAAATGAGGTTACTCCCATGAGCACTGCTTCCCCACACAGCGTACCCGCCGAATTAAAATACACCAAAACCCATGAATGGGCACAACTCATGGCAGACGGCACGCTGCGCATCGGCATCACCGAACATGCCCAGGATCTATTGGGTGACATGGTGTTTATTGAACTGCCCGCCATTGGTCGCCGCGTTGCAGCCACGCAGGAATGTGCGGTTGTTGAATCGGTCAAGGCCGCATCGGATGTTTACAGCCCTGTCGCGGGTGAAATCACCGCCATCAACACAGCGCTCACCGGCAATCCCGAACTGGTCAACAAAGACCCCTACGGTGAAGGCTGGTTAATGTGCCTGAAACCCGGTAATAACACTGATATCGACACACTATTGACCGCTGCGGCCTATGCCGAATTAATTGCCGCCGAAGCGCATTGATATCAGATCACACAGCACCCTGAACCCGTAACGAGATAGCCCATGCCTTTCATTCCCCATACTGAAAACGACATATCCGAGATGCTTCATGCCATCGGCGTATCGAACATTGATGACCTGTTTGACGAAATCCCCAAAGACCTGCGCACCAAAGATGGTCTGGCAAATATTTCTGCCGGCATCAATGAAATGGAAATTGGCCGTTTGATGAGCGTACGCGCTGAACAGGATGGTCATCCTCTATGCTTCATTGGCGCAGGCGCGTATGACCATCACATCCCTGCCGCTGTGTGGGAAATCGCGACGCGCGGTGAATTTTACAGTTCATACACCCCTTATCAAGCCGAAGCCAGTCAGGGCACCTTGCAACTGCTGTATGAATACCAGACCATGATGGCCAGCCTGACTGGCATGGATGTCTCCAATGCTTCACTGTACGACGGAGCATCAGCATTAGCAGAAGCCGTATTAATGGCCGTGCGCGCCAACCGCGCCTCGAACACCAAGCGCGTGCTGATGCCACGCACCGTGCATCCCATCTACCGCAAGGTGGTACACGCCATTGTAAAAAACCAGGGCATAGAACTTATCGAGCTGCCTTACTACCCTGAGCACGGGTACACTGCTCCGGAGTCACTCACAAAATATGACAATGATGACATTACCGCACTGGTGATCCCGCAACCTAATTTCTTTGGGGTACTGGAAGAAGTGGATGCCCTCACCGATTGGGCACACCAACACAACGCATTGGTCATTGGCGTGGTCAACCCGATCTCGCTGGCAGTATTAGCGTCACCTGGTGAATGGGGTACTCCGGATAATACCGGCAGTAAACCGGGCGCCGCCATTGTATGTGGAGAAGGACAACCGTTGGGTGCACCACTGTCTTCCGGCGGGCCCTACTTTGGCTTCCTGTGCTGCAAGCAAGAGCACGTGCGCCAGATGCCAGGCCGCATCGTGGGTCGCACCGTTGACCTTGATGGTAAAGCCGGTTTCACACTGACACTGCAAGCACGCGAACAACATATTCGCCGCTCCAAGGCCACCTCCAACATTTGCACCAACCAGGGCCTGGTGGTCACTGCGGCCACCATTCACATGTCGTTGCTGGGGCCCGAGGGTATTGAGCGTGTCGCGGCACAATGCCACAGTAATACCCTGAATCTGATTGACAAACTAGCCTCCATCCCGGGCGTCATCAAACGCTTTGACCGTCCACTGTTCCATGAAGCCGTATTACAGCTACCCTGCCCGGCAGATGAAACTCTCATCAAACTGGCCGAACACGGACTCGCTGGCGGTTATAACCTGCACAATGACTATCCGGAACTGGGTCATGCAATATTGATATGCGCTACTGAAACCAGAACCACTGCAGATATTGAAACCTATGTCACACATTTGCGCGCTATACTAGCATCATAAATCACAACACTTTATCCATATTCGGTCACCCACCAGAAGGAGAGATAACCCATGGCAACCATTACATTAAAAGGCAACCCGGTTCACACCCAGGGCGATTTACCCAAAATCGGTACACGTGCACCAGACTTCAGACTGGTCGACGGCAGCCTGAACGACAGAACCCTTGGTGATTACAAGGGTAAAAAGAAATTATTGAATATCGTACCCAGCCTGGACACGCCCACTTGCGCCATTTCCACAAAAAAATTCAACGACTTCTCCAGCAGTCATCCCAATACCGTCATGCTGATTATCTCGGCTGATTTACCGTTTGCACAAAAGCGCTTTTGCGGCAGTGAAAATCTGGAAAACGTAATTCCGTTATCATTAATGCGCAGCCAGAATTTTGCCAAGGAATATGGCGTCCTGATTCAAGACGGCCCTTTGTCAGGCATCACCGCCCGCGCGGTGGTGGTCATTGATGAAAACGATAAGGTAACCTACACAGAGCTGGTGCCGGAAATCACAGACGAACCCAACTATGCAAATGCTTTGGCGGCATTGAAGTAACGAAACAGAGATGAAGTGGGTGATCACACCCACTTCATCCATCCTCCCTGGAGAGATCACAGAGTGAACCCGGAAAAGCTACTCATCATTAACAATTTTCTTGCCGTGTCAGATGATATCTCCACCGCAGGACAACCTACTGCGGAACAATTTTCATTGATTGCTGCAGCAGGATTTCAAGCCGTCATCAATCTTGCTATGTCCGACTCGGACGGTGCACTGGATGATGAGGGAGATGTAGTGCAGTCATTAAACATGAACTATGTGCATATCCCCGTAGCGTGGGAAACACCCCACCTGACTGATGTTGAAAAATTCTTTGATGCATTGAACAAACACCACCAAAAGAAAGTCTTTATACATTGCACCGCAAACAAACGTACAGCGGTATTTGTATTCCTCTACCGTGTCATCAAAATGCAATTACCCTGTACTGAAGTGTTGCCGGATGTCATAAAAATATGGACTCCCGATGCAAGATGGACCAACTTTATTGAGCAAGTCATGAATAGCCACAACGTCGGTACTCACTAATGTTAATCTTCGAACTGTCTCACACCCATCGTCGTAATCCCTCACAGGCACCGCTTGACAAGGCAGACATAAAAGCCATTCCGGAAAAATTCCGGCGCAGGACACGGCCATTATTGCCGGAGATTTCCGAGCTGCAAGCGGTACGTCATTACACACGCCTGTCGCAAAAGAATTTCTCCATCGACACACAATTCTACCCACTGGGCTCGTGTACCATGAAGTACAACCCGCGTGCGTGTAACCGTTATGCCATGTTACCGGGATTTTTAGCGCGGCATCCCTACGCACCCGATACGCTAAGCCAGGGATATCTCGCCTGCATGTATGACTTGCAGGAAATGCTCATTGAAGTGACCGGCATGAAAGCGGTGTCACTCACACCGATGGCGGGTGCCCAGGGTGAATTTGCGGGTGTAGCAATGATCCGTGCCTATCACGAATCACGTAACGACACACAACGTACGGAAATTCTGGTACCCAATACAGCCCATGGCACGAATCCCGCCACAGCAGTGATGTGCGGCTACACCGTACGGGAAATACCAACAGATGAACACGGCAATGTTGATCTGGCAACATTACGCGCCGCCGTCGGCCCGCAAACCGCAGGCATCATGCTCACCAATCCCTCTACGCTGGGTGTATTTGAACAAAATATTAAAGAGATGGCGGGTATCGTACATGATGCGGGTGGCCTGCTCTACTACGACGGTGCAAACCTTAATGCCATCCTTGGCAAGGTAAAACCTGGCGACATGGGTTTTGACGTCATCCACATGAACCTGCACAAGACATTCTCTACACCCCACGGAGGCGGTGGCCCCGGTGCCGGACCAGTGGGTGTCAGTGAAAGGCTGCGACCATTCCTGCCCATTCCTGTTGTAGCATATAACGGCAAAACCTATCATTGGCTTACCGAAAAAGACCGGCCACAATCCATCGGGCGTCTATCAGCCTTCATGGGTAATGCCGGCGTATTATTACGTGCTTATATCTATGCAAAGTTGCTGGGGCGTGACGGCATGCAACGGGTTGCAGAATTTGCCACGCTTAATGCCAACTATCTGATGAAACGCTTATCGCAGCACGGCTTTGATCTGGCCTTTCCCAAGCGTCGGGCTACCCATGAATTCATCGTAACCATGAAACGCCACGCCAAGGAACCTGGCATCACGGCAATGGACGTAGCGAAGCGCTTACTGGATCTTGGCTATCATGCTCCCACCACATACTTCCCGCTATTAGTACCGGAGTGTCTATTGATCGAGCCGACGGAAACCGAAACCAAAGAAGCGTTGGATGGTTTTATTGTCGCCATGATACAAATTCTGCATGAAGCCAATACAGATCTGGCTTTTGTAAAAGCCGCACCACATACCTTACCCGTGCGGCGGCTCGATGACGTCAAGGCCGCACGTGAGCTGGATCTAACCTGGAACCCCACCACTCACTAATCATCATGGCCGGAAAAGACACTGGATTTACTCACCTTTTCCGTGCCCTTGGTTATTCCATCAAGGGACTGAAGGTCGCGTTCGCCCACGAGGCTGCATTTCGCCATGAACTTGCACTCTTTATCCTGCTTGCACCGCTCGGTGCCTGGTTAGGGAATAGCGGCACAGAACGCGCGTTACTGATTAGCAGCCTGATACTGGTATTGATTGTGGAATTGATAAACTCCGCAATAGAAGCCGCAGTAGATCGCCATGGAACAGAGTGGCACACCTTATCGGGTCAAGCCAAGGATTTGGGATCAGCGGCGGTCATGGTGGCCAATATTAATGTCATTATAATATGGGCACTCATTCTCCTCGACTGAATCATTCAACATCGGAGGTCATGATGTTGGTAAAAACTCTATCGGGAACGTTGTTACAGTAACAACAACGTCTTTACTGCCAAAATCAAATAACAATACCCGCGCCACAATTTTCTGTATCAATTCTGACGCATTCATTTCACTGGACACTACCTCGCATGCAGTAACACTGCCGGAAGGATCTATCGTCATCTTTAATACCACCTTACCCTGCAGTGTGGGATCCTGACGTAAAGCACGATTATACAGCGAATACAAGGCACTCTTGTTTTTATCAAATACCCATTGAATTTCGGCATCGGTACGCGATGGCTTTTGACCTGCCACCTTGGCGGCATTGGTGGATTTTCCTGCGGATTCTGACACTGCTGCCAGCGTCGGTGGCGAGTTGACATGCGTAGTCGTACGGCCAGACAAAGTACGGCCACTGCTCACACCTCGACTGAGATTTGAGGTATTTATACCAATACCTGCACCCTTGGTTGCGGCAACGCCCGAGGTAATCATGGCACGTTGCACCATCGTCTCCTTCCGGCCCGGCCCTGAGCCCGTAAGATTCTCATTATCAATATTGTCCGAGACCACAGGCTTGTCGCGTATAGCCGCCAAATCATTGCTTAACGCCAGCAATCCACTGGCAGCCGCTTTTTTTCTTGCTGCAGCGATTTCAGCCTCGCGTTTTTGTTGCTCAATGCGAGCCAGCGCTTCAAGATCGGGCTTGACCTCCACCACGGGCTCTGGCTCCGGCTGTACCTTCAGCTCAACTTTGGATGGAGGTGGGGGAGGTATCTCCTTCACCGGCTCTTTCTTTTCGACAACAGGTGCTGTTACTTCCGGCTGCTCAGGCACCACGGGTACCGGCGGAGGCGGTAGCTGAAGTTTTTTATGCTCAAGCACCATCTTGGCCAGCCGTTCGGGTATGGGTTGATTTTTGGGCCGGTCAATCTTCGGCACATTAACCATCGGCAAGGTGATAGCCATAATACAAAACAAAACCAGTACGCTCGTGATAATACGTCGGAAACGACGCTCATCACGTGGATCATCAGTCCACGGTAAATTGGGTGAGTGGTGATAGGTTATCGCTGTCATTTGATCATCCCCCTGACACCGGCGCCCTTGACCGTTGCACCACTGCCAGAGAAATATTACTGTAATTGGATTTTGTACATGTCACCATAATCTTTTTCAATAACCGATAAGGAATGGCTTTATCACCCATAATCGTAATATCACTCTCACTACTGCCGTCTTGCTGATGTATTCCCCTCTCCTCGTCCAGCCTCAGCTTTAATGACGCAATCACATCCGTCTTTGCATCCATCACTTCCTGAACAGACGCAATCTTTGTTCCCTGTACGATAATATCCTGATCATTCACCATCACCAATACGTTGTTACGTGGTGCTGTTTCAGTAATGGATTCCGGCAACTTGACTACTTTTGTATTAGGCAACACCTCTACTTCTGACGAACTGATCACAAGAAAGAAAACCAGAACCGTAAAAATATCGACCAATGCAACCAGATTAAGTCGATGTCCACGTTTGGTCCTTGAATGATTACGTCGCATACGTTTCGCACGTCGTGACATTTTCATGGGATTATCCTGTACACATTATTATTATTTTTTTTCATCAGGGGTGCATCACCGATAGAGATGTCTGGAAAAAGTTCAGGAGAGCTGCCATTTTTATCCCTCACACCAGAGTCTTCCCTGAGCGCATCCATTACCTGCACCAAAACTTCGTAAGCAATATCATCTTCAAGCAGGATTGATGCATCCCGTTTCGCAGGAAAGCGCGACTTTAATTCGCGCAACTGTTTCCCCAAAGAACGTATGTCATACTCTGATTTAAGATTATCGAGCTTTTTATAAAATCCCCCGTTCCTGTCAGCAATCTCGAGTGAATCCTTGCGAATAATGATCTCCAAGGCAAGCTCTTCTTTTTTTGGTTGAGGACTCTTTTCCGCCACACCTTCGGCGGCAGGAGGCATCTTTAATTCCAGCACTGTTACACGGGAAAAAACCGCGGTGATCAGCAGAAAGCACACCAGAATCACCATCATGTTAATCATGGCAGTGAGATCCAGCTCCTCCGCGTCGCGAGGCCCCCGTTGCATACGGCGTTTCATAGGGATTACCTTACTTTATGGAGTTTTCTTTAATGATATTCAGCACTTTGACAGATGCCATTTCCAGGCTATCAATAATCTCAGCCGTCTTGGCCTGTAACACACTGTAAATCAGCAATAAAGGTATCGCCACCAGCAAACCAAATGCTGTGGTATTCATACCTACAGAAATACTTGCAGAAAGCAATGCCGCCTTCTCCGTGGGATTCGCGTTGGAAACCGCCGTAAATGCCTCAATAAGACCAATGATGGTACCCAGCAGCCCTAACAAGGTGGCCACATTGGCAAACGTAGAAAGATAGTGTGTACGTTTTTCCAGGCGCGGGACAGTTTCAAGCAAACCTTCTTCCATGGCGGTTTCAACATCATCATGCTTCTGTGCAACACCCACTCGGGATAACCCATACGACAAAATATTGCAAATGATGGCGTCTGATTTTGACATTATCTCCTGCGCGCTCTTATAGTCGCGACTCTTGATCAGTGGCAACACTTTATCCCACATCTGCCGGTTTTTACTTTTGGTCGTGGCAAGATAAATATACCGTTCCACGGCGATGCCTACGCCAAAAGCAAGTATCGCCAGAATGGGGTACATGAAAAAACCACCTTCCTGGAAAAATTTTATTGAGTAATTCACACTGTTCATATTGTTCTCCTGCGTGGCGTTTGATCACGATCTCTCATCGGCATATCACTATAAAACTTAAGGTACGAAAAAAATTCATCTGTCCTGAATCAATCACTTACTTCCTATCCTCTGCCATTACATCCGCTTGAAATAACTCATAATGTTTTATCCGAAGCTCCAGAAAATCTCTATTGATTGACGAAAGTGCACTATTAACAAAAGGGGTAATTGGGCGACTCGACAAAGTAGGCAGCGCCGGTTTTTTCCAGGGCACAATATACAAAGCCTTGGGCATATCCGAATCTCCAATAATACGTGTTCCTTCAGACTCAATAACATCTTCCGCCATCACCGATGTGTAAGCAGTGATGCCTAGAACAAATACCGTAATATATACCCCATGCTTCATCATGATTTATTCTCTGTCGCTTTCGTAGCAAGTTTATGGCGCTTCTCCAGATCAGAAATCCATAAACCAATCTGCTTGTCTTCAGCTCCCATCATGGTTTGATATTTTCTATAACTTTCCAGCGCCATGGGAATATTGACCAGATATAGATCATAAAGAATGCCAACATTAAGTTGCGCTGATTGATCATTTGCATCAATACTCAATGCCTTTTCATACATCTTGCGTGCATCGTCAAAACGCCCCATGTAACGATAAAAAATACCCATTTTATTATATGCTTCAGCTTTTCCGGGATTGAGCTCAATGACTCGCAATAGAGCCCGTTCCTGCACTTCTTTTTCTTCAGGACTATTTCCTGAAAATGAAAATCCTTCACTCTTTTCAAATTTCCCATAACGTGCAGGCAATAGTTTTCCCAGCTCAGTAAAACTAAGTCTCACGGAATCATCGTAAACTCCCTTGGTTACCCTCTGGGCATTCGTTTCGTATATCTGAATAGCCTTTTCTTCAAAGGGAAAAACCTGTTCCTCAAGCAACAGGTTATATTGATCAAGCTCATCCTGACTCAATCCTGCCGGACGCTGTGACTCCATCAGTGCACGACCAAAATCGTTGTACATTTTGGCACTTTGATAAGTGGCTGCTGTTACGATTTCAGCCACGCCAGACTCGATGGCAAGTTTATAAGCCTGCAAGGCGCGTTCCATTCTTTCTTTCTTAAGAATCAGACTCTCCTGCAAGGGTTCTATAAGATGTGCCTCAGAAAAAGCCCTGTAAGCCGGCTCTGCCATAGTAAGCACCAACTTTGCAGCCATAAAGCGCGTGCTGTCAGTGCGCTCATCGCCGCCGAGTCGATCAGCCTTGATTACTTCCTGCTGCCAATAATCACGCATTTTCGTATTATTACTCTTGTCATTTATGACAGATAATCTCAAGCGTGCCTCCATGGCCTGTTCCAACGGGCTAGGGAAAAGCTGAATATAGCGCTCATAAAGACGGATCGCCTTATCCATTTCATTCGCCTTTTCATAAACTGCTGCTGCCTGCCATGCGGCTTCCTGACGAACAGGTTGTTCCTTATTACTCAACATGACCTTCTCAAGCTCAGCGGCTGCTTTAAGAGGCTGATCCAGCTCAAGGTAAATATTTGAAAGTTGCCTTGATATATCTGGCAACAACGGATTATCCGGGTGAGCTCGCTGGAAATCGGAAAAAAGGCGCGAGGCATTCTTCCAGTCACGTAACGTCATGTAGCCCAACGCAGCTTCGTAATCGGCAGTTACACGTATGGATGCATTAGGCGTTAACTGCGCGATCCTGAGAAAGTGGGCAATGGCTTGTGGTGTATCATCCAGGATACGAGATTTTTCACCCTGCTTATATATTGATGCCGCCAAATGTTCGACAATATCATTTCTTTCCCTGGCACTTGATGAGAGAAAATTCAGAATTTCCAGATATCCCGCTTCCGCCTGACTATACAGCTCCCGCTCAAAGTCACTATGTGCAATAATGATGGAGGATGCATGATGTAATTTCTGCTCTGCTTTCGGGCCCATTTTCAATATAAGACGCGCCGCATACTCGGCCTTATCATATTGCTTTAGGGAAAACAATTCTTCAGCGGCCGTCATTAACAATGCAGGAACACGGAAATCATCCGGATATTTTTCCGAAAAACGTAATGCACTCATAATACCGTTACGTCGCCATACGCTTTTATCGTACCCCGAAAGCTTTTTTTCATGTTGCTGGTAGGCAAGCAGGGCGGCGTAACCTGCCTCAGCACCCTGTTTATTCAGTGCGAAGCTGTATGCAACTTCCTCATAACGAGGCACGGCTTCCGCGTATTGACCACTTTCATAGAGCGCCTCGGCAAGTAAAAAAGTAACTTCTGGGACATGCGCATCATCCTTAAAATTCTTAAGGAACTCCATATACCATGAGATAGCTTTTTTATATGAATGGATGTCCTTGGTTTTCTGAGCATTGGCATGATAATATCGCGCCAGGTCTTCTATATTTTCTTTTAAAAAAACATTAATATTTTCACGCGCCCGCTGATCCTTGAATATTATATGCTCCGCATAGGATTTGGACGTCGCCCCGTTCAATCGATCTTCATACTGGCGATAAACTCTCATGAACTCTTCTTTTTCCTGCAACCGCAATGAAGAAAAGTCGGGTTTTTTATATGCATCTATTATTTTTTGCTGTAGCAATACTGTTTGAGGATATCCTGGTGTCAGCTTTATAAACGCCCGGTAACTCTCTATCGCATTATTCAGCCGTTCCTTGCTGACATTCAAATCACCCAATTGCTTATACACAAGAAAATCATAGGAACGTGAACCTTTTTTTGAAAAATAACTGGTAATCGATTCTGCACCATTCATATGATAAAAACACAAGCTCACCACATGAAGAGTATCTTTTATGAATTCCTGTTCACTCCGCGAAGCGTAAAAATCTACCGCCAGGGCATTTTTCGGTGAAATCTTCCTGTCCAGAATAATGAAAAAAGCTTCCAGTGCATCAGAATATTTATCCTGTTTATACAAGGACCAGCCAAATTTGTAGACTGATATTTCATAAAATTGTGATTTTTTCAATGGCAATATTTTTTCATAGGCCTTTTCTGCCTCAGCGTAATCCCTTAAGGTAAAAAGAATCTCGCCTTTTCTGAAATAAATCTCGTCAATATAGGCCACCTTTGGATAACGAAGAGAAAACTTCGTCAATGTATCCAGGGTTTTTTCATAGTCTCCATTTTGTTCATAAGCTTTTGCCAGTTGGTAAAGAACATCCTCATCCTTGGTGGGATTGGAATGGTTTTTCAGTAAATCTTCATAAAGCTTGATCGCCACCTGATTGTCAGCACCTGAAATTGGCGTATTTTCCACTCTATCAATCTGGGTATGCTGTTTGTCCGAAATAACCGGATCGGCCTCTTCCGTGGAAAGATCCGCGAGCTTACGCATGGCATCACGCTGTATCACTTGATCATTGGATGATTCCAATATGGCTTGATACGCTTCCTTGGCTTTTTCTCTGCTGTCATCAATAGTCGTATCTTTTTTAACAACCACAGTTTTATTTTCAAGACTTTTAAGTGTTGCCCCGTCATTTTTTACCTGGGCACACGCCGTGATGATAAACAGTGGGAGTAGAACAAGAGTATTTTTTATCTTCATCTATGGATCCACCCGCTCTGCGACGTGGTGATAAACCTTCGCCAGCCCCAGATTGGCCTGTGACAAATAAACGTTTAAATCAGCCTTTTTATTTTCCAGCCAGTTAATGCTCGACTTTTGAATATAACCCGCTAATTTATTGAGAGTACTGTCAATTTCCAGAATCTGTTCATTAATTTTCTCTGCGTAACGTATTGTTACATTACTGCTCAACCCATAACTGTTTAAAGTGTCCTTCTGCGACACCATAGTATTACGAAGATCAAGCGCTTCACGATAGAGCGATATCGCCTGTCGAAACGCGGTATCTCTCATAAACCAGGGAAAATAACGTGCCTCTGGCACAAGAGGTAATTTTCCAATAAAGTCATTTACATCGCTTTTGTTGAAAGCCCGGCTTGAAAGAACGCTTGTTGCCATACTTCCAGCCCGAACCGCTTCTGTTGCAGCGGTTACAGCATTAATCTCGGCCTGGTATCTCGACACCGCATTCTGATAGCTACCTTGAGCATTCTTATAAGATTCCAGCTTGAACAGGGCCTCAGGAATCAGCAATACTGCTTCCTGCACCTCGGGTTCCCGAATATCTCCTTTCTGCAATTCAAGCCAGGGTATCAACGCACGTTGATGCTGTCCCAATGCTGCTTCAGACAACCCCAGGCCAAGCAATGCCTGTGATGAAAATGGACTTTTTATTCTTACTTTTTGAAAATAGCTTATGGCAGTGTTCATATCACTGGCTTGAAGATAGGCATAGCCTAGCGCCAGGTTAGCCTTGTCCTGCAAAATCCGCCGTTCGATATCATTAACAGGCTCAGCACTGATTTTTCCGAGAATACCAATGCCCTGCCGAAACTGATCATTCCTGAGCATGGCCACGCCAAGATTATGCTGGCCATACCACCTTAATGAACCTGTTTCTCGTTCGCCATCCAGCTTTAATAAGGCTTTTTCTGCTGCCTGCCATCGATTTCTATCAATCAATACATTCAACTGCAAAAAATCCTTTTCATTTCTCAAAGGCGCGGGCAAAGCGTCACCCATGGCGTCAAGAATAATATCCGTTTCTGACAACCCACCCTGGTTGTAATGGATTTTTGCCAAATACAGGGCAGCCGTATCACGAGTCCGTTGCGTGTATTTTTTATTTGACAAAACTTTTTTAAAAGATTCCTGTGCTGCATTGGTCAGGCCATATGAGAATTGTAAAATTCCCAATAACAAATCACTGTCTTCCTTTTGCGTTGGCAGTTGCTGTAATTTGTCAAATGCCGTCAAATGAGCCAGCGATGATAGATAATCCTGCCGATAAAAATATAATAAAGCCTCACCAAAATGGGGATCCTTTGTCTTCATCTGAACGGAATCAGCAGCAGGCGCGGCGATGCCTTGCCCATGAAAAAACGACAAGACCATTATCGCTATCACCTGAAGAATAGTAGCGCGTTGCAGGGGTATACTTAGCATGATCATCATGAGAGGGTGGCCTTAACGATTTTCGCGTATTGTCATTTCAGGGGTATTGTCCTGAAGAAAATCGTAAATTCCCAAGGTGAGAATATTTGCTCTTTCTGCCTTCCTGAAGTTGTAGCTCACACTGCCACTGTATTCCTGGGCACCCGGCATCTTCCCCTTGAAAAGGGCTTTTACTGTATGCGCCCCAACACTTGCATTGCCCAGATAAAGGCGCTGAAATCCACCCTTTTGTATCGCGTCCTTTTCCTTCGAGGTATAGTTGTAATTTGATACCACCTTGTCATCCACTTGTAACTCAATGGATTCCAGCTGGAAACGTGGCAGCTTATCCATTGTCAGAAATACAACAACCTGCGAACGTTCTGGGAATTGCGTCGTCTCGCGCAGCACCAGTAGCTCACTGCTAATATCTACAAGGGTTTTTCTGGCGACTTCCAAGGGTGCATGTAGCAGTAGCAACTCTTTTGCCTGGAGATCTGATTCCTGGCCGCGCGCCACCCCGGGCAAGGTCGCCCCGAGACACATTAAGCCAATGATTTTCAATGATTTAATAAACATGACACGACCCTGTGTTCAGTCTGGCCGGATAACTTGCTTGAGCAACACCTTAATTGAGTACCCGTGTTGTAGTTATCGGCCAAACATCATCTTCCTTGACGGCAATATGTACTGCTGAATGTAAGGAAACCTAATATGGAAATCATGCTGTTACTATTAACATAGACAGGTATAATGTTTTATTATCCATAAATTTACTGGAATATATCTCTATGCCTGCCTTGATCTGTGGCTCCATTGCTTACGACACCATTATGGTGTTTCAGGACAAATTTAAAAATCATATTCTACCAGACAAAGTACATATATTGAACGTTTCATTTCTGGTACACAGCATGCGGCGCGAATTTGGCGGCTGCGCGGGAAATATTGCCTATAACCTTCAGCTGCTGGGTGGGGAACCGGCCCTGATGGGCACGGTAGGCACTGATTTCGGACCTTATGCGACATGGCTGGAACGCTGTGGTATCCGTCTGGAGCATGTGAAAACCATGACCGACACCTACACTGCCCAGGCATTTATTACCACGGATCTTGATGATAATCAGATTACCGCCTTTCATCCAGGAGCGATGAATTTTTCGCATGAAAACCGGGTCAGCGATGCAAGAAATATTGGGATTGGCATCGTTTCACCCGATGGACGCGAGGGCATGATCACCCATGCCGCACAATTCGCTGAGGCCAATATACCTTTTATATTTGATCCAGGTCAGGGCATGCCAATGTTCGACGGTAATGATCTGCTGACTTTCGTTGAGCAATGCAACTGGGTTACCGTCAACAGCTATGAGGCGCAACTCATGCAGCAACGCACTGGAAAATCACCCGATGAGCTGGCCGAACGTGTGCAGGCGATGATCATTACCTCAGGCAATGAAGGATCACGTATTTACACGGGCAAAAAACACATTGACATACCCACCGCTACGCCCAAGGCGGTAATTGATCCAACAGGCTGCGGAGATGCCTACCGTGCCGGTATTCTGTATGGGTTGATGCATGATATGGACTGGGAAACAACGGGACGTATCGCATCCTTAATGGGAGCAATCAAGGTGGAACAGCATGGCACACAGAACCATGGCTTTGAACGCGAGCAATTCAATGCCCGCTTCAAGGAGAACTTTGGATACTCTCTGTAGACGGCGCAACAATCATTTCAACATTCCCTACAAAGCGAATTGACTCGAAACGTCGCTGCAGGGTTTTACTGTAAAAATCCGTCATGCGGACACCATCACTATAGCGAATGCGGCGACCAGGGGTAAAATCGGCTCTGGCCGCCGCCAACCATTCCTCACTACCCTGTACAGCAACAACACGTAAATAGGTATAGAGTGCAGTATCGATTACCTCGGTGATTACGGCTTCATTGGCCAGGGCGACAACCGCAGCAGGACGGGGTACGCCTTGTACTGATACCGCCTGTTGTGGCTCTCCCCAATAACCAATATCCCCCGCCTCATTGAAGCGTGCTGAAACCACCGTATTGTAATAGCCTCCGGAATTGGTTCCACCCAGAATATAAAGCCAGTCCTTATAGGTGACCACACTAAAATCAGCCAAGGGTATCGGTAATGGCGTGGTAGTCTGCCACTCCGTCGCAACACCTTCCGTACTGACGTCAAGCTTTTCAACGTTATTTAAAAATTTGAGGTTATTAATCCCTCCCAGCGCATACACATGACGAGCATGGGTGGCCGCCAACAAGCCATAACGCCCTTTTTGCAGTGATGCGGCACGCTGCCATACCACACCTTTGTGATCATTGCGAAGTTGAGCCCACTCCACCTCAGGCTGGGCATCACCTTGACTCTGCGCATGCCCTCCTATGACAAATACGGTATCGTTATGTTGAGCAACCGCATGTACATAACGCGGCATGGTCAAGGGCTGTGGCTGTAAAACCCATTGACCCAAACGCCCATCCGGCAGGATTTCCGCACGCTCAACACTGTCCAGCAAGGTACCACTGTAACCCCCTATCGCATAAATATAATTGCCTACAATAGCGAGACGGGTACAACGGCGTGGGTATATCAGGGCATTTTTTTCCTTGACCCAGGGGCCAAGATTGCCATCAGGCAAGAGTTCCGCACGTTCAACCGAACGCAACAAATTACTGCCATTGGCACCATTGCCACCGCCCACTACGTAAATGTATTTCTGATAAGTGACCGCAGAAAAAAAACCACGACGTTCCTGCAACGGGGTAGCGGTGCGCCAGGGAGATAACGAGCCATTCGGCATAATGCGCGCGAACTCGGCAGAGTTCAGGAATCGCGTGCCATCAATGCCGCCTACCATATAAATAATGCCGTTGACTTCAACACTGGCGGCACCTGCGCGAGCACCCATCAAGGACGACTGGGTTTCCCATCCCGCAATCCATGTGGTCTGCGCCATCGTCACATGCGCGAATGTGTAACTTATTAAACACAGAATGCCATACATCATTGCGCGCATGTTTTACACCGTAACCTCTGACAATATTATTGAAGCCGTGAATCAATCACATATTGGCAATGACCGCCTCGCCAAATCCAGAGCAGCTAACGAGTGTTGCCTCAGGCATCATGCGCGCCAAATCATGCGTCACCGTGCGCTGTGCAATAGCGCCTGACACGCCTTTGATAATGAGATCGGCGGCTTCATTCCAACCCATATGCCGCAGCATCATCTCGGCAGAGAGAATAACCGAGCTGGGATTCACGTCATTTTTTCCAGCATGCTTGGGTGCGGTGCCGTGGGTTGCTTCAAACATGGCGATAGTGTCAGACAGGTTGGCACCTGGCGCGATGCCGATACCACCCACCTGTGCAGCCAGCGCATCAGAAATATAATCCCCATTGAGATTCAATGTGGCGATAACGCTGTAATACGTGGGGTTGAGCAATATCTCCTGCAGAAATGCATCGGCAATGACATCCTTGATAACGATCTCGCTTCCAGTCCGGGGATTCTTTAAGGTACACCAGGGCCCCTTGTCAATTTCACTGGCGCCAAATTCATTTTTAGCAATGTCATAACCCCAGCCCTTAAATCCACCTTCGGTGAATTTCATGATGTTACCCTTGTGCACCAGGGTAACGGAGCTGCGATTATTGTCAATCGCATACTGAATGGCTTTGCGCACCAGACGCTCAGTGCCTTCGCGGGATACGGGCTTGATGCCAATTGCAGAACTCTCCGGGAAACGAATTTTCTTTACACCCATCTCGTTCCGCAGAAAATCGATGATTTTTTTCACTTCGGGCGTGCCTGCGGCCCATTCGATACCGGCATAAATATCTTCAGAGTTTTCACGGAAGATGACCATGTCGACGTTTTCCGGTGCTTTCACCGGGCTGGGCGTGCCCGTAAAATAACGCACCGGACGCAGACACACATAAAGATCAAGCGCCTGACGCAGGGCTACATTCAATGAACGAATTCCCCCCCCAATCGGGGTCGCCAATGGGCCCTTGATAGACACGGGATACTCTCGTACTGCCTTAAGCGTATCATCTGGCAGATGTGTATCCTTACCATACACCTGGATGGCTTTTTCTCCCGCATACACTTCCATCCAGGCAATGGATTTTGTATCGCCATATGCTTTTTTGAGTGCGGCATCCACTACGGTACGCATCACCGGAGTGACATCCACGCCAATACCATCCCCTTCGATAAACGGGATAATCGGGCGCGCCGGAACATTCAGTGAAAAGTCCGGGTTAACGGTGATTTTTTGACCGTCGACAGGGACGGTAATTTTGGCATAGCTCATGAGCACTCCGTTTATTTTAAAGATATCTGCAATGCGTTGATGAATATTCTATCAGAAACAGGCGTCTCCGGGCAGCAGTTCGCTCACCTCGCGGCACAGGGAAGCATGCATGAACGTGGGTGCTGGGCGCCGCCGCCATACGAGTGATATCATATACGCTATGTCAAAAATTATCCTGTTCAATAAGCCTTATGACGTATTAACCCAGTTTACCGATGAAGCGGGGCGTGAAACCCTGGCGGATTATATCGACATACCTGACGTCTACCCCGCCGGACGTCTGGACTACGACAGTGAAGGTCTCATCGTGCTGACGGACGATGGCGTGGTGCAACACCGTATCAGCGACCCTCGATACAAAATGGAAAAAACCTATTGGGCGCAGGTAGAAGGCACTCCTGATGCAGCAGCACTGCACGTACTGCAACAGGGCGTCATGCTGAATGATGGAAAAACCGCCCCTGCTCGGGCACACCTGATAATGGAACCCGCCGCTCTCTGGCCGCGCACTCCACCTATTCGCCACCGTGCGATTATCCCCACGGCGTGGATTGAACTTAAAATCAGCGAAGGCCGTAATCGCCAGGTACGGCGTATGACAGCGGCCGTCGGCCACCCCACCCTGCGCTTGATACGCTATGCCATCGGTGGCTGGACACTGGACGGCCTCGCGCCTGGCTCATGGAAAGAAAGTCCCTTGCCGCTACAGGAAATACCTTCAGACAGAAAATACGGCACCCGGAAAACCCCCGCATGATCTGGAAACCACATGTCACCGTTGCCGCCGTTATTGAACGTGAAGGGCGTTTTCTGATGGTGGAAGAAAAAAGTGCGGGGCAACTGGTCTATAATCAACCCGCCGGGCACCTGGACGAAGGTGAAGGGTTGATCACGGCAGCGATCCGCGAAACCCGCGAAGAAACGGCCTGGGGTTTTACGCCCACAGCGCTGGTAGGCCTCTACCGCTGGCAACATCCACAAAAAAACAGCACCTATTTACGGGCCTGCTTTACGGGCACCTGCCACGATCACGATCCCCGGCTAAAACTCGATAAAGGTATTGTACGGGCGCTGTGGATGTCACGTACCGAGTTAATGGCACATACCGACCGTTTACGCAGCCCCCTGGTCATGCGGTGTATTGATGACTATCTGGCCGGTAAACGTTATCCACTGGACATTATCAACGACCCTCACGTCGATGAGCGCCACGCGGCGGCCTGACCGCGCCCTTTACCTCGCGCTCGATCAAGGTGGCCACGCCAGCCGTGCCCTGGTATTTGATGCCAACGGTCTGATCGTCGCAAGTGATTTACAATCCCTCACCGTCAGTCATCCCCAGCCAGCGCGGGTAGAACATAACCCGCATGAACTCATCACCTCACTGCGCACCGCCATGAGCAATGCCATTGCCCAGCTGGGTACGCGCGGCAAAGATATTGTCTCCGCCGGTCTAGCTACTCAGCGCTCCAGTCTGGCATGCTGGGACAACAGTGGCATGGCATTATCACCCATTCTCAGCTGGCAAGACCGGCGCGCACATGAGGAGCTGCACGCCTTTGAAAACCAGCGACAGATGATCCATCACAAAACCGGCCTATTCCTCAATGCACACTATGGTGCCAGCAAATTACGCTGGTGCCTTGATCACCTGCCCGCCGTGTGTGCCGCCCGGCACAACGGCACTCTCATCGGTGGTCCGCTGGCAAGTTTTGTGCTGTTCCATTTACTGGAAGAGCGCCCACTGTTCTCCGACCCCGCCAATGCATCACGCACATTGTTGTGGAACATTCACACCCGCAACTGGGATGATGAGTTACTGGCGCCGTTCGGCATCCCGCGTAGCGTTTTGCCCGATTGCGTGCCCACTCGATATAACTTCGGTCATCTGCGCATTAATGATTTGATGATTCCGCTCACCCTGAGCAACGGCGATCAATCCTCTGCCCTCTTCGCCTTTGGTGAGCCGCAGGCAGATACAGCCTACATCAATATTGGGACAGGCGCGTTTGTGCAACGTGTTACTCAACAACGCCCTGATCATGCACGCCTGCTGACCAGTATTGCCATGCAAACGGCACAACACACCACCTATACGCTGGAAGGCACAGTCAACGGTGCCGGCAGCGCACTGCAATGGGCCTGCCAGATCTTGCACTTATCCGACATTGAATCCTCCATGGAAAACTGGCTCACCCACAGCACCACCCCACCGCTATTTCTCAATGGCGTCTCGGGTCTCGGCGCACCGTTCTGGATAGCTGATTTCCATTCACGGTTTATAGGCACCAGTGCGTCATGCGATGAACCATGGGAAAAAATGCTCGCCGTCATTGAAAGCATCGTGTTTCTGTTGCACACCAATCTGCGCCAAATGGAAAGCGTCTGCAGCACTGACACACGCGCCATTATTATCAGTGGCGGCCTGGCGACATTGAACGGTCTGTGCCAACGCCTCGCCGACCTCTGCGGTCTGCCCGTCCAACGCCCGGCAGAATGCGAAGCCACCGCGCGTGGCACAGCGTTTTTGCTGGCCGGGCAACCCCATCATTGGCACGCCGCACATGAACATGCTTTTGGTATAACTTTCACACCCACCTCCAATCCCGCCCTACAAGAACGCTACCGTTTGTGGCACGACAGTATGCAACCACCATAGAAAATAAGCCGGCGCATACCTCTACACTTCAGGACTCGGAGGGCACACCGCATCTGACAGGAGGCACAACAGCTACATGCCCAGGAAATCATATCGAAAAAATCAACTAAACTCATACTAATCAATTGCATATATACAATTATTCATTTCCTCCTGAAGTTTTAAAATAATCCGTATTTGGCTAAATAACAACCTATTTCATGCCACTAACTTAATGTAAGCGTATTATCCACACGCAGCATATATTAGAATATTATTATATTTATGAACAGTGCAACGTCGATAGTGGACGTACCCAACAGCAGGGTAATACTACTGCTGAGAGGCCTCACAATGAATACGCCAGCCAAAAAATCTCTCCTCACTCTCAGTATCGGGCTGCTGCTGGCAACTACCCTGCAAATAGCATGGGCGGCTCCTCCAGTGCTCAACTGGACACGGATAGGCTCCGGCGGCGGCGAGGCATTTATGGATTGCAATCGCACCGGATCAACAAACTCTAATTGTGGGAGCCATACTTCGGGCTTTGGCGGGGTCAACGAAGATGACGCACCCTTTCTTCAGGAAACCGTCGTCTTTGATAGCATTACCTATTTCCATGTGATTGTCGGTACCCGTGGTGAACCTACTGTAGGCAACTCCAATACCTTTGCCCAGGAAGTGTTTATACAAGTACAAAGCGGCACAGATTGTGACGGCTCCAATGGTTCAGCCCCCTGCTCACAGAGTGGGGGACGCCGTGGGAATCCCGTCAGTTGCTTTTTTAGCTGTAACTATGAATTAACCTCGGGCCTCGGCTGGGATCCGCTACGTAGTGACAGCATATTTACAGGAAACGGCAGCGCCAACCCCAACTCCATCATTATGAAACAGGTTGTTAATGACACTGCCAACGGCTTGACTCAGGTATTTCTGAAAGACACTCTCAGCCTGAAACCCAAAATTACTCAAACTATCAGCGATAGCGGTATATCAGCTCTGTTCGTGCTGGATATGAGCAACAGTAACTACGCCACCAGTACCACTCCAGGACTGATGACCAACACATTGACACTGCTCGGCACCAATGCTCCGCCAGGTAACTTCAACGCTGGCGCCACCGCGACCAACTTCACCACTGCCAATGCGCAAAACCTGAATATCACGGGTGGGCGTTACAGCTACACGGCAGGCACCGGATGGGCTGGCAGTGGTACCACTGCCACATATAGCGCGGGGTCATACACCTATGCGGACAACGGCAGCGTCAACCTAACCACTCTCGACTGGAATTCTTTCCGTGATCCGGCAGACAACCTCTTGACCTTTGGCGCCTCTACTGGCACCCGTAAAAGAAGCGGAAATATCTGCAAAAACGGTACCGCCAGTGGACCGACGGCCACGGGGATTGCTGCCGGGTGCTAGGCATGGAAACCTGCACATCATAGCGCAAGAAGCGCACATCGTAGCGTTAGAAGTGGCCTCAAAATACCCGCATATTCTTCATTAAAGGTTATTTATTAACCTGCCGATATTCTATACAGAGAGACCATCTATATTAAGCAGATTAACGCTTAAACCTTACGAGGCGGCTTAATCTCTAGCCACACATGGATGTCATAGGAATGAGAGATCCATGATACGCAATTGTACTAAATTAATGAATTTATACAGCATATTAGGCACCTGGGTCTGTTTGATCGCCAGCACATCCGTCCTGGCAGTAGAGCCCTTTACCATGAATTGGGGACAACAAAAAGCCAGCCTGACCGGAGCCGGGGATTTTAGCTGCAACCGTGGCGCCGACGCAGGTGGAGGTTTTGGAGGGGGGCCGTGTAACACGGCCATTAGCTTCAGCAACATCAGCGACCCTGATAAATCACCCTTCCTGCAGGAAGTAGTCACGGGCCTTGATGGGCTCAGTTACTACCACATGATCATTGGCGGCGTCACCAGTAGCGGCGTCCCCATTGTGCCCAGTGCAGCAAACGAAGCCACCATCCCTTTCGCCCAGGAAGTCTATATACGACGACAAGCCAGCGGTAATTGTGTTGCCATCACCTGCTCCTTCAGCGGTGGCAGCATCAACGGTTTCAGCTCCGGAGGGGGTAATGGGTTTGATCCCCTCGCCAGCAATATGAGCTCCGCCAGCACCGGAAACCGCTCGGGCTTTCCGACCCGGGTCATCATGAAGGAAATCCTGAACGATGGCGGTTTCTCACAAATTTTTCTAAAAGACAAGCTTGCCCAGAAGCCCAAAATCACTCAAAACATTACAGAGAGCGACATCAGCGTGCAATATACACTGGACATGAGTAACAGCACCTATAGTGACAACACTACACCCGGCCTCATGACCAATCGCGTCACCCTCCTGGGTGTCAATGCCAACATACTCGGCAACTTCGATGTCAATGGACCCGGCACCAGCTTTGCGACCGCTAATGCACAATCACCCGCCAATAATAATATCACCGGCGGGCGCTACACCTTTGTTGAAGGTTCCGCAGGCCCCAGCGATACTTTCGGACAAGGAATTTATACCTACGTCAGCAGTGGCGATGACGCCGCGACGAATCTCGACTGGGACGCCTTCCGCAACGACTCCCAGAACCCTCTAACGTATGGCGCAACAGTGTCTGTACGCAAACGCTCTGGTGACATCTGCAAATCCAGCACCAGTGGCTCAATTCCTGCCGGTTGCTGACGGTAAACGAGAAAAACCATCCATAGATCCATAGCGCCTTAAAAAGGCTCCCTCCTCTACTGGGCTGTACAGCAACCCAAGTGGCTGGTAATAGGATATAATTACCTGATTCCAGACACTCACCAGCCGCCGACAAGCACAAAAAATGCACACTTCGCCACAAAACACGTCCCACCCACATCCCGCGCCCGATCAGCATGGTGCTGCCACTGCACGCCGTAAAATTCTCGTAACCAGCGCCCTGCCCTATGCCAATGGACCGATCCACCTCGGTCATCTAGTGGGATACATGCAAACCGACATCTGGGTACGCTTTCAGAAAATGCAGGGCCATCAGTGCACCTATGTATGCGCGGACGACGCACACGGTACGCCGATCATGTTACGCGCACAACAGGAAGGCATCACACCTGAAGCATTGATCGAACGCATGGGGCAGGAACATCGCGCTGACTTTGCGGGATTTGACATCGGCTTTGACAATTACTACTCCACACACTCAGACGAAAATCAAACGCTTGCCAATCTGATTTATAAGCGACTGCAAGCTGCCGGGCATATCGCCACACGCACCATCACCCAGGCCTACGACCCTGTCAAAAACATGTTCCTGCCGGATCGCTTCATCCGCGGTGAATGTCCACGCTGCAACGCAAAAGATCAATACGGTGATAATTGCGAAGTGTGTGGTGCGACTTATTCACCCACTGACCTGAAAAACCCGGTATCCGCCTTATCCGGCGCAATTCCAGTGGAAAAGGAATCCGAACATTACTTCTTCAAGCTCACTAACTTTGAAGAAATGCTGCGCCACTGGACACGCAGCGGCACACTACAACCCGAAATCTCCAACAAGCTTAACGAATGGTTCGAAACCGGCCTTCAGGATTGGGATGTGTCGCGCGATGCGCCGTACTTCGGTTTTGAAATTCCGGGCGCGCCCGGCAAATATTTTTACGTGTGGCTGGATGCACCCATCGGATACATGGCGAGTTTTAAAAATCTCTGTGACCAGCAGAAAAACCGCGAACCGGGTACCGGCGCCAACCTGAAATTCGATGACTACTGGAATATAAACAGCACCGCCGAGTTATATCATTTCATCGGTAAGGACATCGTCAATTTTCATGGCCTGTTCTGGCCCGCCATGCTCGAAGGTGCCGGTTTTCGCAAACCCACCGCCATCTTTGCCCACGGCTTCCTCACCATCAATGGTCAGAAGATGTCGAAATCGCGCGGCACTTTCATCAGGGCACGCACCTATCTCGACCATCTGAATCCCGAATATCTGCGATACTATTTTGCAGGTAAACTAAACGCGCGTGTTGAAGATCTGGATTTGAATCTGGATGATTTCACCCAGCGCGTGAATTCTGATCTGGTAGGAAAAGTCGTCAACATCGCCAGCCG